>JAVBTZ010000053.1:0-7878 GCA_031555915.1 Planctomycetota bacterium | reverse complement strand
CCCAAAAATAACTTTTACCAGTTTAACCCGGGTGTTTCGTTTGGATCGGCATTTTCGCCCTTACCGCCTGGTCGAAAATGCCTCTGGGTCATTGGGCAAATTCTGAATGGGTAAAAGTTAATTTTGGGCAAACCCTTACTCTTAGGGGCGGGTGGATGGTGAAAGCAAGGCGAAGCAACCGCCATACCGGTATATCTTGCCCTTGCCAGTCAGAGTCCAAAATAAGTATTTAATTTCTCTTATCCCTGTTTATACCAGCTACTGCGGGATGGTAAAAGCAAAAATTAATGCCTTTGGCAAATGTCGATAAAAAGTGGTTGCAACAGGGATATGGATGCCTTGGGTATCAATGTTTTTAAAAATAATATAAAAACATGAAAAAAATTTGTCTGCCCCCCGCGTTATTTTTTTCCTTAAGTTATCGGTTTGCCGGCCGAGTATAATATAAGTTGGTAGCCGAAGGAAAAAGGAGGTCTAACCATGAGCGTAGGCGGAGTCGGCGGCGGTAGCGGCGGCGGGCAAATGATGGGGGTGATGCTTGAGCTGCTCCAGAAAGGCATGGAACAACAGACGGAAATGGCGGAAAAGCTTATCGCGGTGTCATTGGAAAATTCCATTTCCGCCGATAAAATGAATTTGGCGCAGAATATCATCGATGTCTACGCCTGAAGGACTAACTTGGCTTTTTGCCAAACAAAAAAAAATACGCCTTCCTTGCAGAGAGGCGTATTTTTTTTGTCCCGTGCCACAAACTCTCAGCCGGCAATGCCGTAGTTGCCCTTATGCCGGTCGTGCAATTCGCCAATCTTGGACTTGTTCCAGTTCTCGACCCGGCTAAAATAACCCACCACCCGGGTCATATGCTGCAAAATCTGCGGCTCGCGCAAGCCGGTAAGCACCTCTTGCAAAACCTGCCATTCCCCTTCCGTCACCGCCGACGCCGGCACCCGGGTCAATAAACCGGTCTTCCGGTGCTTGACTGTAAACCACAATTGGCTATCATCCTTGGCGGCCTCGATGCCCAGCCCTTCGAGGTCGGGATGCTGCTCAACTTTGTCGAAAAACTCCGCGATGTCCATTTCCATCTCCTTTCCTTGACTATACTATATATAGTAATTGTTTACCGATTACTGTCAATATCTAGTACGTTTCCCGGTCTAACTTTTTACCTTTACGGACCGAGTTGTCAAGGGGTAAAAAACAGGGATTAACTCCCTTTGGCATTAAACTTGGGCGTAATGACAAGCGCTACAATGGTTTTCGCCCTCCCGAAGCGGTTTGACGTCGGAGGTGAAATTTTCCGGCCGGCCGTCCATCTCCCTGGAAAAATCAGCATTTCGCCGGCATTCCGTGTAAACGCGCGAGGGCGGGGCGGAAATCGTTAAATTTATCGGGATTTCCCTTGACCTGGCTAATGTATGGGGTATCTTAACGAGGACGCCCATTTTTGCAATCGTATTCAAAACCACTCGACCCCCGGCGTCGACTCCCTGACTTTCGTCACCCTTCTTCTACCAAACCTTGCCGTCCGCAATTCCGCGTCCTGCCCCGCGAAGGGCAGGGGGAAAGCGGGGGGGCGGGGGGCGAATGTTTGCATACGTATTCAAACACACTGGAACCAGAACCCGGGGGGAAAAATGGCCGCCATGACCTCGAAAGAATTCGCCCGCCTCCTCGGTGTCTCCCAGTCCACCGTCTCCCGCGCCCTGAACGGCAGCAGCCTGGTGCCGGAAGGGAAGCGGAATCGCATCATCTCCAAGGCGGCGGAAATCGGCTTCGAATTGAACCGCCAGGCCCAGAGCCTCAGGACCAACCGCACCGGCACCGTCGGCATCCTCTTCCAGCGCCACTTCAAGGGCACCAACGAAAACCCCATGCTCGGCCAGTTCTACGACACCATGCAACGCGAGCTTATCAAATTCCAGTACGACGTCATGACCATCTACGAGCACAACAACAAAGGCATCTCCGCCCTGGAAAGAATCATCAAAAGCCGCAAGCTGGACGGCATGTTCAGCTTCCGCACCGACCTGTCCCCGCGGGAGAGGGAACTCCTCGCCGAAAACGCCTTCCCCTGCGTCACCATGCTCTACGCCGGGACGCCAAGGCGTAACCTCCACTACTGCCGCACCGACATCGAGGCGGGCGCCGGCGAGGCCGGCCGTTTCTTCGCCGGCTTCCCCGACTACGAACCCGTCTACCTCGGCATCAACGAGGAACCGGCCAACACCGCCGCCCATATCCGCGGCTTCAAGGCCGGCCTGGCCGCCAAGGGGGGCAGCCTGAAAGACAAAAACATCCATTACCGCGAAGTCTCCTTCAATTCCGGCTACGCCTTCGGATGCGAAATGCGCCCCCGCTGGCAACGGCAAAAAACCGCCCTCTTCGCTTATAACGATCTGATGGCCCGGGGGATTGTCGAAGCTTTGCGGGAGGGGGGCGTGGCGGTGCCGGAACAGGTGCACATCATCGGCATGGACGACATCCCCATGTCCACCTGGATGCGGCCGCACCTCTCCACCTTGCACATCCCCCTGGAGGAAATCATCCCCAACGCCTGCCGGCTCCTCCGCGACCTGATTGAAGGCCAGGACATCGGCAGGCGGCAAACGGTTTATCATACCGGCCTCATCCTCAGGCAAACGACTTTGCCTGGAATTCTTGTGCGGTGAACGGCGATTGTTTAGGAGAAGAAAATGAAAAGGTTGTTGCAGGCGGCGTTGTTGGCGGCCATGTTGGCGGTGCCGGTCATTCTGGCGGCATGCGGCGAAAAGGCGGTGACCTGGAAGGTGACCTGTCCCTGGGCGCCGTCGGGGGTGGCGGCGATGGTGAGCCAGAAGGCGGCCGCGCTTTCGGTGAAGTATTCCAAGGAAATAGTCCTGGTGGCGGAAGCGATTCGCGGCGACGTCGCCACGGTGAACACCTGGATGGCGAAAACCAAGGCGAACGACCCGGAATTGGTTTTCTGCAACGAAGGCCATTTCGCCATCGTCCCCATTCTTGATCCGGCGAAAATCCAGTACGGCTACAAGGACGTGGCGTTTGTGGAAAATCTTTATTCGGCGATTTTCGTCATGTCGGCCCAACCGGCCTTGGGAATAAAATCCATAGGGGATCTGAAGAAATTCATGGACAAGGGGGACACCGTATCGGTGGCGGTGAACGGCGCCGTCAGCCCCGAGGCGTTTCTCGCGGCGGCCCTGTTCGGCGCGATGGGGAAGGGGGACAAGCTGAAGCTGGTGCCGTACAGCTCCGCCGCCGAAGCGGCCCAGGCCGTGTCCAGGGGCGAGACCAACCTGGCGATTTCGCACCAGTCGCAGATTTTGGAAACGTTCCAGCAGGGCGGCGTCACCATGGTCTGCGCCTTCGACGGCGACAACCTGAAGGTGGGTCCTTTCGCGGGTCTGGAAGGGGTCGGCAAGCACGGCTACCCCTACTTCCGCAACCGCTGCCTGGTCGTGGCCCGGGCCGGCACCGACAACGACAAAATCCAGAAGCTTAGAAAATTGTACCGGGACATTTTGGCCGATCCCGAGGCAAGCAAGTGGATGCGGGAGACCATGCTGATTGAAGTCGATCCGATGAGCGAGGACGACGTGCAGAAGCATATCGCGAACGTGAAGAGCATCGTGGAAAAATACCAGCATTTGCTGCCGCGCTAAGCGGCGAGTATAAACTTTAGCCATCATTTACCCGGGCGCCCGGTATGGCCGCGGCGCCCCATTGGGGACCATGCGATGTCCAGTGAAACACCGGAATCCGAAATGCCCGTCGGCCGCCCGGGCGGGAGGCAGTTCACGATTTACACCGATCTTACAAGCGGAATACTGTTTTTCGCGGTCGGCGTGGCCTTGCTTCTCCTGTTGCCCGGCCAAGTCATGGTGGCCAAGAACGATGTGGTGGACGGGAGGGTCTTTCCCCGGCTGCTGATTCTATTGATGCTTTTGTGCAGCGCCGGCCTGATTGTCAAGGACCTCGTGAAGGCGCTCAGGCATGAGCCCCTGGCGACGAAAACCGTGCATCTTGACGTCGAAATGCGGGCGGCGGCGATCTTCGCCATTCTTGTGGCGACTTATCTCATTTGCAACCTGACCGGGCTGTTCGTGATTGGCGCCTGTTTCTGTTGCCTGGCGTTTCTACTATTCTTCGGCTGCCGCAAGAAAAGCTATTATGCGATAACCCTGGCTTTCGCCGTGCTGGTCTGGGCAAGCTTCCGCTTCATTCTGAATGTCAACTTCTAGGAGGAAACGGAAATGCTGGTCGAACATATAATCCCCGCCTTGCAGCAATTGTTCCACTTCGAAAACTTTCTTTGGATGAACCTGGGCGTGCTGATTGGCGCCGTCTTCGCCGCCATCCCCGGCCTGACGGTGATGCTTTGCATCATCCTCTTCCTCCCCTTCACCTACCAGATGACCGCCATTCCGGGCATGATGTTTCTCCTGGGAATCTACTGCGCCGGCGGCTACGGGGGGAGCGTCTCGGCCATTCTCATCAACACCCCCGGCACCCCCCACGCCGCCGCCACCACCCTGGACGGCTACCCGATGTCCCAGAAGGGACGCACCAAGGCGGCCTTGAAAATCGCCCTCTACGCTTCGACTTTCGGGGGCATCTTTTCCGCCCTGACCCTCCTGTTCCTGGCGCCGCAGGTGGCGAAAATCGCCGCCAAACTGGGTACGGCCGAGTATTTCCTCGTCTGCGTCTTCGGCCTCAGCATCATCGCCGGAATCTCCGGCAAAAGCATGGTCAAGGGGGTCATCTCCGCTTGCCTCGGCCTTCTCCTCTCCTGCGTCGGCTCCGACCCCCTCACCAGCTACGACCGCTTCGTTTTCGGTTCGCAACGGCTTTACCTGGGGTTGGACCTGGCGGTGTGCCTGATTGGCCTCTTCGCCCTGGTGGAAATCCTCGCCAAGGCGGAAAAAAAACCGGACCGGCTCATCCTCAACGAGAAGAAAATGCAGGACGGCGGCAATATCAGCCGGGATGAATACAAACGCATGGCCCGCCCGGTCCTGGTGTCTTCCATTATCGGGGTGATTATCGGCATTATCCCCGGGACCGGCGCTTCGATGGCGTCCTGGTTCAGTTACGACCGCGCCCGCGCCATGTCGAAGCGGAAGGAAGAATTCGGACACGGGTCCGTCGAAGGCATCGCCGCCGCCGAATCCGCCAACAACGCCGTCACCGGCGCCACCCTCATTCCACTTCTGACCCTCGGGATTCCCGGGGACGGCGCGGTGGCGATCATGCTTTCCGCCCTGATGATTAACGGCCTCAATCCCGGCCTCAGCCTGTTCACCACCCAGGGCGACATCATGTACGCGATCATGATTGGCCTGGTGTTTGTCAATGTTTTCATGTATCTGCAGGGGAAATACCTCACCCGCGCCTTCGCCAAGGTGGTCTCAATTCCCCAGGAGATTCTCACCCCGATTATCGTCATCTTCTGTTTCGCCGGCGCCTTCTCCATCAACAAAGCTTATTTCGACGTCGGGATAGCTTTGGCTTTCGCCGCGCTGGCCTGGCTTCTACGGAAGCTCGACATGCCGGCGGTGCCGATTCTCCTCGGCCTGGTACTCGGCAACATGACGGAAACGAATTTCCGCCGCGCCCTTCTTCTTTCCAACGGCAGCATAAAAGTGTTTGCTTCGAGCTGGTACAGTATCGCCATGCTGGCCTTGATTGCCCTGGCGGTGGTGATGATCGTCAAGGCCAAACTCGCCGAACGCAAGGCAGCCAAAGCCAAGGAGGCATAACCCGTGTCCCAAAAAAATATTCTTCTGTACTTCACGGATCAACAGCGGGCCGACACCTGCGGCTGCTTTGGCCAACCCCTGGACATCACCCCCAACCTCGACCAACTGGCCCGCGAAGGGGTGAAGTTCCCCCAGGCCTATACGCCCAACCCGGTCTGTGGCCCTTACCGCGCCCTGCTGCAAACCGGCAAACTCGCGACCGACACCGGCTGTTTCCGAAACAACATTCTTCTGCCCCTAAACAGTAAAACCCTGGCGCATTACCTGAACGAAGCCGGTTATGAAACGGCCTACGTCGGCAAATGGCACCTGGCCTCGGACGGCGACCTGGAAGCGCCGCCGCGTATCGACCACGCCACCCGCGCCATTCCCCTGGAATACCGGGGCGGCTACCGCGGCTTCTGGCGGGCTGCGGACGTCCTGGAATTCACTTCGCACGGTTACGACGGCTACGTCTTCGACGAGAACAACCGCCGCATCGATTTCAAAGGCTACCGGGCCGACTGCATGACCGATTTCGCCTTGGAATTCCTGGCTAATTACGACGGCGGCAAACCCTTCTTCTTGACAATATCGCAAATCGAACCGCACCATCAAAACGATCACAAACATTACGAAGGCCCCAAAGGTTCCAAAGAGCGCTTCCGCGATTTTGTCCTGCCGGGCGACTTGGCGGCGCTGGGGGGGGACGCGAGGGAAGAGTATCCCGATTACCTCGGCGCCTGCCGCAGCCTTGACGACAATCTTGGCCGCCTGGTGGCGAAGCTTAAGGAGATGCAGCTTTACGACGACACGGTAATCATCTTCGTCTCCGACCACGGCTCGCACTTCCGCACTCGCAACCAAGACCGTCACCTGAACGGTTACGACGACTATAAGCGGTCCTGTCACGATGCATGCCTTCGGGTGCCGTTGGTGATAGCGGGGGGCGGCTTCACGGGCGGGCGGGCGGTCCTGGACCTGGTAAGCACGGAAAGCATCCCCAAAACCATCCTGGCCCTGGCCGGCCTGCGGGTGGGGGACGCGATGGTGGGGGAGGACCTCCTGGCGGTGGCGCGGGGGCTTCTACCCACGCGGCGTAATGAAGTGTTTACGCAAATTTCCGAAAGCCGGGTCGGCCGGGCCATTCGCACCGACCGCTATACTTATTCGGTGTATGCGCCAGGCATCAACGGCGGCGCCCAAGCCGGCGCGGAAAGCTATGCCGATGATTTTCTCTACGACAACGCCTTGGATCCCCACCAACTTGATAACCTGGTCGAACAGCCCGGGTATGCCGAGGTCAAACGCGAATTGCGGGAGCGCTTATTGAATTGGATTGAAAGATCTGAAGGAATCCGCCCGACAATAGTCGAGAGCTGACCCTTCCCAAAGATATTTAGCTAAATGCTAAATTCTTAATTGACTTATGCTCAAGAGCTGATAAGCTAACTTTGGCGACGAAGTTAGCTTGTTTTTATATGCCCACACAATCTCCAATTCACTCGTTTCCGCCGCGCTTGGCTGACCGTCGAATGCGTGACTTATCTTCATCCCAATCATGGCTCTTTTCGAATATTTTCCTCTCGGCGGCGAATGCGCTGTCGATGCGTATGTCATGTATGGAAGTCTGGCAAAGGAGAACAAATGACGAGGCGGAAGGCATTTTTTGCGGTGCTGGCGGCGTTGTTTTGCCTGGCGGCGGGTCAGGTCATGGCGCTGGAATTGAAGATTAGCCATGTGCTGCCGACCAACGAAACAGTCCACGAAATGCTGTTGGAAATGGGGAAGGAACTGGAGACGAAGTCGAACGGCTTCTTCAAGGTCAATGTCTACGCCAATTCCGAACTCGGCAACAACAAGGACAACCTCGAACAAATCCGCCGCGGCGCCAATATCGTCGGCATCCTCGACGCCGGTTTCCTGGCCGATTATGTGCCGGCTTACGGGGCTTTCGGCGGACCGTTCCTGTTCAAGGACTGGAAGGAACTGGCCAATCTGGGGAAATCCCCCTGGCATCAGAAGCTGACGCAGGAAGTCGCCGCCAAGGGCGTCAAGGTCCTGTCCATGGACTGGTTCTTCGGCCGTAGAAGCATCATTTCCGGCAAGAAGATCGTGACTCCGGCCGACCTCGCCGGCA
>JAVBTZ010000255.1:0-23327 GCA_031555915.1 Planctomycetota bacterium | reverse complement strand
TCAAGGTTTTGCCCCCTGGATTCCGGCTAAACCGCCCGTTAGGGATGCAGCAGCCGTTTAAGACGCCGGAATGACGTGCGGGGAGGGGACAGCGTAACAGGGCACGGAGGAATGTTTTGCCCTTATTTCAGCGCCATTCGGGACATGCTCCGAATTATTCCAACTGCCGAATAATTCGGAGCGTGTCCCGAATTGTGTTCTTTTTTCCCGCGTGAACGGAACTATAACCAATTCTTGTAGGTAAAGCTCTGCGCAGAGCGGGAAATTGCGGTTTGCGGTACCCGAACGGAAGTTCCCGGTTGCACGGGGTCCGTGGGGTTTTTTGGCCGGGGCGTGTGGGTGCGGTTTAACCTGGTCGGGGAGAAAGGCAGGTAGTCAGTCAAGGCCGGACTCTAGACACGCCCGGGGATATAATGACCCGATATCTCCACCTTTCAACTCCACGAACCTCGGTAAGAGCTCGCCGGAGCTTCCGTTCTTTTTTCGCTAAAGAGCGGGGATGTTCTTTGGGGCACCTCGAAACAGGAAGGAGCAACCGTGTCCAATATTTCCCTCACCATCGACAGCCGCCGCGTCGAAGTACCCGAAGGCTCCACCATCATGGACGCCGCCCACGCCCTTTCCATTCCCGTTCCCCACCTCTGCTACATGCCCCAAACCCCGCTCCAACCCTGCAACAACCCCGCCGCCTGCCGGGTCTGCGTAGTCGAAGTCGAAGGGCGCCGCAACCTCGCCCCCTCCTGCTCGACCCCGGCGACCGAGGGAATGGTGGTCCGGACCAACACCATGCGGGTCTTCCAGGCCAGAAAAACCGTCATCGAACTCCTTATCTCCAACCACCCCAAAGAATGCCTGATGTGCCCCAAATCCGGCGAATGCGAACTCCAGGGACTCGCCGACCTCTTCGCCATTCGCCGTTCCCCCTACGACGGCGGCCTCCACTCGAACTTCCCCAAAGACTCCTCGCATTCGATTATCCGCGACATGAACAAGTGCGTCCGCTGCCGTCGCTGCGTCACCGTCTGCAATGTCGGCCAGACCTGCGGCGTGCTGTCCGCCGTCCACCGGGGCTTCAACGCGGTGATGGCTCCCGCCTTCGACATGAACCTCCTCGATTCGGTCTGCACCAACTGCGGGCAGTGCGTCATGGCCTGCCCGGTGGGCGCGCTGGTCGAGAACGACCATTCCTGGAAGGTTCTGGACATCCTCGCCAACCCCGGGGATCGGGTGGTGGTGGTGCAGACCGCGCCGTCGGTGCGGGCGGCTTTGGGCGAGGCTTTGGGTTATCCGTCCGGCACCTCCGTCACCGGCAAAATGGTCGCGGCCCTCCGCCGCATCGGCTACAACTACGTCTTCGACACCGACTTCGCCGCCGACCTCACCATCATGGAGGAGGCCCACGAAATCGTCGACCGGCTCACCCGCCACCTGGCGGGCGACAAACAGGTCAAGCTCCCGGTCCTCACCTCCTGCTGTCCCGGCTGGGTGAAGTTCTTCGAACACCATTTCTCCGACCTCCTGGACGTGCCCTCGACGGCGAAATCGCCCCAGCAGATGTTCGGGGCGATCGCCAAGAGTTATTTCGCCGAAATACTGAAGGTTCCCCGCGAGAAATTGGTCGTGGTGTCGATAATGCCCTGCCTCGCCAAGAAGTACGAGGCGGCCCGGCCGGAATTCAGCGTCAGGGGCAACCCCGACGTCGACATCGTCCTGTCGACCCGCGAACTGGCCCGGCTGATCCGCCTGATGAACATCGATTTCCAAGCCCTGCCGGACGAGGATTTCGACGCGCCCTTGGGGGAATCCACCGGCGCCGGGGCGCTCTTCGGGGTTACGGGCGGGGTCCTGGAGGCGGCGTTACGGACGGCGGTGGAGACGGTTACCGGAAAGCCCCTGGAGAAGGTGGATTTCAAGGAGGTGCGCGGTCTCGCCGGCGTGCGGAAGGCGGAGGTGAAGGCGGGGGATCTGCATTTGACGGTGGGAGTGGCGTATTCGTTGGGGAACGCCAGAAAGCTTCTGGACCGGGTCAGGGCGGGGGAGAAATTCCACGTTATCGAGGTGATGGCCTGTCCCGGCGGTTGCATTGGCGGGGGAGGGCAGCCGTATTATCACGGGAGCTTGCGGGCGATTGAGAAACGGGCCGAGGTGCTGTACCGCGAAGATTCGGGGAAGCCGCTGCGCAAATCGCACGACAACCCCTACATCAAGGAATTGTACGCCAGATATCTCGGGCGTCCCCTTACCGGCAAGGCGCATGAACTCCTGCATACCCGTTATTTCGCGCGGTCGGACACGTAGATTTTGCCGGGGTTCAGGCCTTGTAAATGGGCGCCTCCGAAAATGATTCGGAGGCGCCCGTGTTATACCGGTATATACTCGCCGCGTATATATCTATTCCTCTTCCTCTAATTCCTCCATCGCCGCCGCCACCTCCGCCTGGCTCTTCGGTTTCAAAGCCGGGAACAGCACCACTTCGCGGATACTGGGCATTCCGGTCAGGAGCATGACCATTCGGTCGATCCCGATGCCCATCCCCCCCGCCGGCGGCATGCCCACCTCCAAAGCCGAGACATAATCGTCGTCCACCTCGTTGCAGCAGGCTTCGTCGCCGCCGTCCTTGACCTGATCCTCGAACCGGGCCCGCTGTTCCTGGGGGTCGTTCAATTCGCTGAAGGCGTTGGCGAGTTCGAAGCCGGCGACGATCACTTCGAAGCGGTCCGATAAAGTCGGGTCCGCGGCGTTACGCTTGCAGAGGGGGTTAAGGCTGGCGGGATGGTGGGTGACGAAGGTGGGGTTGACCAGGGTCGGTTCCACGCATTCATCCATCACTTCCTTGATCAGGTAGTCATGCGACAGGGTCTTGGCCTTGGCCGGGTCGAATCCGGCTTGGACCAGGCGCTCCCGCATGCTATCGTCGTTGTCGGGATCGGCTCCCGCCACCTCGCGGATCAAATCGTGGATGCGCCGCCGGGGCCAGGGCATGGCGACGTCGATCTCGCGGCCGTCGTACTGGATCTTGGTGGTGCCTAGGAGTTTCTCCGCCGCCCCCGAGACGATTTCCTCGACGATGCGCATCATGTCGGTGTAGTCGGCGTAGGCTTCGTAGAGTTCGATCATGGTGAACTCGGGGTTATGGGAGGTGTCGATGCCTTCGTTCCTGAAGGAACGGTTGATTTCGAATACCCGGTCGAGGCCGCCGACCAGCAGGCGCTTCAGGTACGTTTCCGGGCTAATCCGCAGATACAGGTCGACCCCGAGGGCGTTGTGGTGGGTGATGAAGGGGCGGGCGGCGGCGCCGCCGTATACGGCCTGGAGCATGGGCGTTTCGACTTCGAGGTAGCCGTGGGCTTCAAGGTAGGAGCGGACAAAGCCGATAATCCTGGTGCGGAGGATGAAGCGTTCCCGCGCCTCATCGTTGGCGACCAGGTCGAGGTAACGGCGGCGGAAGCGGATCTCGACGTCCCTCAGGCCCTTGAACTTGGCGGGGAGGGGTTCGAGGGACTTGGAGAGGAAGCGGAAGGTGTCGGCGAATATGGTCACTTCGCCGGTGCGGCTCTTGAGGAGCCGCCCGGTGACGGCGATGAAGTCGCCGATGTCCAGGTGTTTCACCAGTTCGAAGGCGTCGGCGAGGCGTTTCTGCAGCAGGTTGACCTGGATTTTGCCGGAACGGTCGCGGAGGTCGAGCCAGCAGGATTTCCCCATGTTCCGCATGGCGGTGACCCGGCCGGCGGCGGTTACGAGCGGAGCGTCTTCGGGGTTGTCCTGGTGTTCGGGGCATTGCCTGGCGATGTCCGCGATGGGCCCGGTGGTGACGGTCTTCTGGCCGTAGGGGTCGATGCCGGCGTTCTTGAGGGCTTGGAGCTTGGCGAGGCGTTCCTCGCGGATGCGATTCTGGGCCATGTGATTTTCCTTATGTTCCGGCCGCGGCGTTTCCTGTCGCGGTTCAATAAAAAAACCGGCGGGCGGAAAAGCGCCGGGGGCTGGCTGGTGTAGCTGGATTTATATTCGACAAGTATATCATTACCGCGGCCGGTCGCAAGGCTTTGGCAGGGGAGAGGCCTTATAACCGCCCCTCACGCGGCGGCGGCCGGACAAACCGGAGAAAGATAATAGGTTTGAAAATTATTTTGAAATGATTTCCCGCGGCAAGACAAGTATGGTCTAAACTCTATTGATTCGCTTAACAAGGAGACCGCCTTGCACCCCATTTCAAATAATGAAAAGCAAACGCCCAGCCGTTCGAAAGGATTGACCGGTTCCGATAATCTGCCCCGCAACGGATCGGTGATTCTCGGCTTTCTCCTTGGCGTCGGGATAGTGGTCATCGGCGCGGGCTGCCTCTATGTCGGGATGAACTTCGTCAGCCTGGCGAACAAATTCGCCATGCCGGGGAAGGAACCGGCCCAAACGCAGCGGAACGAGGAGCAACTCATGGCCATGGCTCCGCCGGGCGCTTCGGCCGCGGTCGTGCCGCCGGCCAAGGTTGCGGATGAGGATCCGGAACTGAACAAGTCCGGGCGGAGAAACGAATTCACCGCCAACCCCACCACCACCAACAATTCGAATCCGCAAATTTATTTCATGATGGGGGGGCAAGGGGGACAACCCTACGCCAACACCACCGCATTCTATACCCAACCCCTGGCCCCGGTCCTGCCGACGCTGCCGGCCCTCCCCGCCATGCCGATCCTGCCCGGCATGGGCGGAGTGGCGGGCATACCGGCCCTGCCGGTACTGCCCACGGCGCAGGCAAGCGCGGTGCAGGTGCCCCCGTTCATGCTTCCCAACCCCCAGATTGAACTCAATAATTTCATCATGGCCAAATACCAACAGGAATTCACCGAATACATGCGGCAGAAAACCCTTCAGGCCCCGGCCTTCGCTCCGGCGCAATTGCCGGGCGGGGGGCAAATCTGGTACGGCGTCGCCGATCCCAGCCAGCCGAACCAGCTGCATCCGGCCGCGCTGCAACGGAATTTCGTCGACTCGGACATCGCCGTCCCGGAAAAGATAACCGTCGACCTGAAGCGCCGCTTCTCCCGCAACCAGAAAATCGAGGACTGGCTCCGCGAAGAAAAAATTACCGCCATGGCGGCGGCGGAAGAGGTCAGGAAGGAAACGCCCCCGAATCCAGGGGGAAATCCGTCCGCCCCGCTGCGTCCGGGCCTCAGCCCCGCCGGCGAACCCTCGAGCGGCGAGACCGCCCCCGACATCGACGCCGTCCTGCGCCAACTTGCGGAAACGACCTTCGGCGGCAAGCAGTACGAACGCACCGCCCGGGTCTACGCCGAACTGGCCAGCCGGGGGGTGAACCTCTCCATAACCGAACTCATGCGCTGGGCGAAGGCGTCGGAACTCGCGGGCGACCCGGACTCGGCCATCCGCATTCTCGACCTCATCCTGAAGATCGATCCGAACAACGTGCTGGTCCTGAAGGAGGCGGCGCAGCTTGAAGTCTCGAACGACAAGTTCTCCTCCGCCGCCGAATATTACGGCCGGTTGATGAAGCTGCAGCCCGACGTCAGGGACTGGCGGATGTGGCGGGCGAAGACCCTCACCTGGTCCGACCGCGGCCGCGAAGCCATCGACCTCATGCGGGAACTGCATCGCGAGGATCCGACCGACATGGAATTGAATATCATGCTCGCCGACCTCCTCCTGTCCCTGCACGAATTCGCCGAGTCGATACCGCTCCTGGATCTCCTCATCGCCCACGACTCGAAGGACGACACCCTCCGCGTCAGAAAAATGAACGCCCTCATGGCCCTGAAGCGCTTCCGCGAAGCCGCCGACATCGCCGGCGACCTCCTGACCCGCTACCCCGAGGACACCGAGCTCATCCTGAAGCAGGCGGTGAGTTACGTGGCGGCGGGCGCCTTCAAGGAAGCGGTTGTCCCGTTCCAGAAATACCTGGCCCTGAAGCCCGACGACCTCGAAGTCCGCAAGCAATTCGCCGAAGACCTCATGGCGGCGCAAATGTTCCCCGCCGCCGCCGACCAGTACCAGCGCATCCTGGTACAGGAACCGGGCAACCATGAAATCCGCAAGAAACTCGCCAACGCCTACATGGCTTACGAGAGCTACGCCGAAGCGGCCACCGTCTACGAAGAACTGGTGATGGTATTCCCCAACGACGCGGAACTGAACCTGGGCCTGGTCGTGAGCCTGCGCCTCAGCCATCAGCTGCAAGCCGCCTTCGACGCGGCGAAAGCCTACATGCAGATCGACGGCTACGACCCCCGCATCCTCAAGCAGGCCGCCGGCCTGGCGATGGAACTCGGGGACACCAAGCACGGTCAGGAATGGTACCGCCGGGCCATCCGCCTGGACTCCTCCGACTTCGAATCGCGGATTGCCCTGGGGAAATCCCTCATCGGCGACATGAAGTACGAGGAAGCCGAGAACGAATTCCGCCGCGCCCTGGCCTTCTCGGAAGATAATGAGGAAGCGCGCCGCGGCCTTGCCCGCGCCCTCTTCTACCAACGTAAATATAAGGAAGCGTTCCCCGTTTACCAGAAGCTGGCCTGGGAATACCCCGACAGCGCCTACCGGCTGGAAATGGAGTACCGCGAAGCCGTCGCCAGCGGCAAGGAAATCGAGGCGGCGGCGGTCCTGGCCCAATTGCAGGAGGTGGAGCCGGAGGATATGTCATGGAAATCGGACCGCTTCCAGGGTCTGCTCCGTCAGCACCGCTTCCCCGAAGCCCGGGCCCAGGCCAAAATCAATGTCCAACAGGATCCCCAACACCGCGCCACCATCGCCGGCTACAACAATATGAACTTCTATCTCTCGACCTGGCCCATCACCCTGCGGGGCGGCTACCTCAGGAAAACCTCCATCCAGGGGGAAATTACCGACGAGAACTTCGATGAACAGGACCGCAAGGCCAAGTTGACATACACCTATATCGGCCTGCACGGCGAGAAGTCGCTGGGAGACTTCTGGCGCGCCTACGCCGACCTCGACCGCGAGAGCTGGAATCTCCGCGAGGAAGACGTCGACAACCCGGCCAGCTACCGCTTCCGCCTCGGCGGCATCTTCGAGGGGAACCCCTTCATCACCTTCAAGGGGGACCTGGGATTCCGCTGGTTCACCGGTTCGGAAAAACAGGTCAAGGATGAACGCCGCTCCATCGACAACCAATGGCTCTACAACGTCTCGGCCGAAATGAAGGAAATCGCCGGTTCGAACCTGAACCTCCTTCTCTTCTCCGACCGCCGCGAACACTACGACAACTACTTCAACGTCTATGACAATCTTTACGCCTACGATTTCGGCCTAATCCCGCATTACCGTTATCGCAAGTGGGATTTCCAGGGGGAACTGGTCTCCAGCGTCCTGACGGACGCCAACACCCGCCTCTACGCCCACGCCGACGCCAAGTACCGCCTGTACGAAACGCCCTGCATGTTGATCACCCTGGGCGGCAACATCGAGTATGAAACCTGGAACGATCAGAAACCGACCTACTATTCGCCGAAAGACATGTATAAATATGGGGTCGACTTCGACGGCCGCTACTACTACTGCCGGGACCCCGAGGTCTGGAACAGCTGCGAAGGCTATGTCGATTTCGGCCTGTCGATTTACCGCGACCGTTACGGTTCCACCGGACAAAAATTCTACGCCGGCATCAAGCACGATTACACCCGCCGCCTGTCGGCGTTCGCCAGGGTTGATTTAACCCGCGAAACGTATTACAGTGAGATCAAGCTGCTCGCCGGTTTAACCTATGCCTTCGGAGGCTGCAAATGAGCGTCGAAACGATTCCCGACAACACCAACATCGAAATGAAAATGCGCAGCCGCAAACGCGTCGGCATCATTCTCATCCTGGTCAACCTGACCTTCGTCTTCGCCTGCGCCTACATCGCCATCCGCATCTACCTGCAGTCGCAGGCCGGCGAAGTCCCCCTGGCGGGGAGAATCATCGGCATCGCCCTCCTGTGCACCGAGGCCTTCGTCGTCTTCCATTCGGTGGCGTACGCGATAAACTTCGTCTCCGCTCTCCGCGCCCCCGAACCGAAACGCGCGGAAATCACCGACTGGTCCAAGGCACCCACGGTCGCCGTGCTGGTCCCCGCCCGGCATGAACCCTACGAAGTGCTGGAGCGGACCTTCCTGTGCCTGAAGAACCTGGATTACCCGAACAAGGTAATCTACTTCCTCGACGACTCCTCGGAAGAACGCTACAACCGCGAAGCGGAGGAGCTCGCCACCACCTACGGCGTCCGCATCTTCCGCCGGCAGAAACGCCACGGCGCCAAGGCCGGCATCATCAACGACATCTCCAAAACCCTGGACACCAAATACCTGGTCATCTTCGACGCCGACCAAAACCCCATGCCCGGCTTCCTCAAAAACCTGGTGCCGATCATGGAGGCCGACCCCAAACTGGCCTTCGTGCAAACCCCGCAGTTCTACACCAACACCGAGTCGTCGGCCATCGTCAAGGGGGCGAACATCCAGCACTGCATGTTCTATGAATTCATCTGCGAGGGGAAGGGCGCCGCCAACGCCATGATCTTCTGCGGCACCAACGCCATCCTCCGCCTCGAAGCCATTCGCGCCATCGGCGGCCTCGACGAAGGCTCGGTCACGGAAGACTTCGCCACCACCATCGACTGGCACCTGACCGGCTGGAAAAGCCTCTACAACGGCCAGGTCGGCACCTTCGGCTCGGGGCCGGAAGCCTTCGACATCTATATGAAACAGCAATGGCGCTGGTCCAGGGGCAACATCGGCGTCCTCTTCAAGGTCATCCGCTCCTTCATCCGCCACCCCTTCGGCCTGACCATCCGCCAGTGGTGGGAGCATTTCGCCACCGGTTCCTACTACATCATCGGCCTCTGCTACTGCATCCTGATGATCTGCCCCATCACCCAGATTTTCTTCAACCTGCCGGTCTTCCACATGAACGGCCTGATGTACATCTGCCTGTTCGCGCCGTATTTCCTGCTCTCCTTGACCATCTTCGTCCTCAGCATGTACCGGCGAAATTACGCCACGGGAGACCTGATGCTGGGGATTCTCCTCGGCTTCTGCTGCTTCCCCATTTACGTCAAGGCGCTCCTGGCCGCCCTCCTCGGCATCCGCAGTTCCTTCAACATCACCGAAAAACGTTCCGGCTCGGGGGACGTCCCCTACCGCGCCTTCATTCCCCAGCTGATCATGTGGGGGCTAAATTTCACCGCCCTCATCTGGGGCGTGCAGCGGGTCCTCGTCGAACAAACCCCCCAGCTCGGGGTCAGCCTGATGTGGACCCTCTATCACTTCCTCATGCTGTCGTCGATTTTCTACTTCCGGCTGTCGCCCGCCCGCTGGAGCGGTCCGGACAACGTCGTCCAGCCCGTCCACCCGCACGCCCACCCGCCGGCCCCGGCCGCCGTCAAGGCCAAAGCCTAAGCGAGGAGACCAACCATGAGCAAAACCGCATCGGCCAAACACGTCGCCAAATCCTCGGCCGCCGCCGTCGCCCTGAAGAAAAGCCTGCATTTTTTCCTGGCCGCCTCAGTTATCCTCAGCGCCGCCAGCTATGGGCTAAGCCGGCTCTTCACCGAGGACGTGGTAATCCGCACCCAGGAAAACACCTGGGAAAACCTCTCCCACCTCTGGCAGTCGTACAAGCATTATTTCATCAAAAACGGCCGGGTCATCCGGCCGAAAAACGACTTCGACACCGTCTCCGAAGGACAGGCCTACGCCATGCTCAGGGCGGTGTGGATGAACGACCGAAAAACCTTCGACGAGGTCTACAGCTGGACCGAAACGCACCTCTCCCGCCTCCAGAAACATCAGGACCACCTGCTGGCCTGGCGTTATGGCAACGACGGCATGGGGGGGACCACCATCCTCGACGAAAACCCGGCCCTCGACGCCGACCTCGACTACGCCCTCGCCCTGTTCCTCGCCGCCAAGACCTGGCCCGAAGGCCGACCGCCCGTAAGCACCCTGCCCTATCGCGACAAAGCCCTGGCGGTGGCGGAAAGCATCATGTCCCGGGCGGTGTTCCTGCACCCGACCGGCGAACTGGTGATGATGCCCTGGCCCCTGACCGGCAACCAGGACAACGAAAGGGAATTCCTGGTGAACCCGTCGTATTTCTCCCCGGGACACTATCTGATTTTCGAAACCGAAAGCGGCAACCGGCGCTGGGGAAAACTCGCCGCCGACACCTACCGCCAGATCAACCGACTGCTCCAGGTCGGCGGCGA
Organism: Planctomycetota bacterium; assembly: GCA_031555915.1. Lineage (GTDB taxonomy): Bacteria > Planctomycetota > SZUA-567 > SZUA-567 > SZUA-567 > JAJBSZ01. The sequence continues at coordinate 13,114 of JAVBTZ010000255.1, read as the reverse complement.
CAGCGTCGGGCAGGGGAATATCGTCACCGTCCCCGATTGGATTGCCATGCGCGCCGACGGAACCTTCGCTATCGATCCGAACCGCGGCTACGTCTCCGGCTGGGACGCCTTCCGCTTGTGGTGGCGCCTCCGTATCGACCAGAACCTGACCGGAAGCACCAGCGCCAAGCAGCTTATAGCCGACCGCCTGGTTCCCTTCGTCAACCGGTCGATGGATCTCTCCGGCGGCGACGTCGCCTCGGAAAGCGACCGGGACGGCACCCCCCGGGTGAAGTATTCCAATCCCGGCATGAGCGCCGTCTACCGTTATGCCACGAACGGCACTTCCCCCAACCTCAGCCGTTCCCTGCAACGGCAGGCCATGCGCTATCTGAAAAACGATGGCGAAAACCTGTACTTCCAGGACAATACCGACTATTACACCAACAGTTGGGCCTGGTTCGCCATGCTGGAGGGCGATTACCTGTTTCCGTTCCAGAAGTATTATCCGTCCCTGGCCGGCCAGCCGCTGGGCAGGGAGAAGGAGAGCCTAAAATGATCAGTAAAACGGAATTCCTGAGAAAGTTCAACGACATCATCGTCACCGAAGGCTATGCCATGCCCCTCTACCTCGGGCACCTCCTGCAGACGTTGCCGTGGTACGGCTTGCCGGAGGAACTGGAGACGACGACCCGTAAGGTGCTGGAAAAAATGCGCATGGAAACGGAGGCGACCCGGGCAAACTCGGAGGCGATTTACCTAGCGGTGCAGGAAAACAAGAATGAGGAGTTGTGAGATATGCTTAGGCAAGATGATTTCATCGCCATGCTCGCCAGCATGCTTGCGCATGTGGACCGGACCATCCGCATCACCGACGAACTGATCGTCCTGCTGGAGGACAAGGACCTCCGCTTCAAACTCGTCGCCCTCCGCCAGGCGAAATACAGTCATATGGAGACCCTGGAGGCGTTGTCGACCATGTTGAAGGAAAATATGTCGGCGGCGGTGGTGCGTAAAACGGCCGGCGGGTGAGGCGGCGGGCATTGAGAGGTAAAAAAATAAGCGGTTTAAAGCGGTAAAAAAGTCGGTTAATAAAATCCAGCCTGCGGCTGGTTGCGGGGGTTCTAGGGGGGCGCAACCAGCCCCCCTGTCAATATGCGGTTATGTTTTAACGCAGTTAAAACGACCTCGCTCAGGAGCCAGCGAAGCGGCGCTCCGACAGGGCAAAAAAGGAAGGAAACCGCCCACTGACAAAACCTCCAATTAAAGCGGTAAAAGCCCAACCCTACTTGGCGGGGCGTTTATTTTTTACGGATACGAAAGGTTGCCACCTCATGCCCTCCCGCCTCGCCACCATCCTCGGGATACTTGCGCTGGTATTCTGGAGCGGCAACCTGGCCGTGACCCGGGTCGTCGGCGAAGCGCACCACTTCGGCATGCCGGGACTCTCCTACACCCTGGGGGGAATCGCCCTCATCCTCCTGGACGCTTACCGCAAAACCCCCGCCCCCTGGCGCTCGACCGCCCGCCAGCCGTTTTGGCTGTTGGGCGGATTTTCCTTCTCCGCCTATATGGTCCTGTATGCGGTGGGGGTTTCGTGGTCGCCGAACCGGGCCTTGGCCCTCCCGTTGGGGCTGGTGAATTATCTGTGGCCGTCCCTCCTCCTGGTGATGCTGCCGTTCTTCTTCGCGTGCCGGGTGAGCTGGCGGTTCTTGGCGGCGGGGGTGCTGTTGTGCTTGTGGGGGGTGGGGCTGGCGTTGTTGTGGGGGCATGACCTGGGGGGAATAGCGGCCATGGCGAAGGAGGAATGGCCGCCCTTCCTCATGATGTTGGCGTGCGCCGTATTGTGGGCCTTCTACTCGGTGGCGGCCAGGAAATGGGCCGGAAACGCCAATGGAACCGGCTGGTTTTTTCTGGCGGCGGGGTTATGCCTATTGATATTGTGGCGTAGCGCCGGCGGCCCCTTGAACTTCACCTCCGCCATGATTTTCCCCTTCCTCATGCATTCCCTCGTCGTCACCGCCGCCGCCTATCTCCTGTGGGATATCGGGGTCAGGCGGGGGGACATCGGCGTTCTCGGCACCTTGGCCAACTTCCTGCCGCTGGGGGCGGTGCTGTTCGGCTCGTGGTACCTGGGACAAAAAAACACCCCGGGCCTGTGGCTGGGGTGCGGGTTGGTGACCTTGGGGGCGATACTCTGCCACAAGGGCGTTAACGAAGAGGAGGCGCCGGCGGCGCCGGCTGAACCGCAAGAGCTGCAACCGGCCTGGGCCGAAGCGCCTCAGCAATAGACGTCGCGCTTGCCGGCGCGGACCTCCGCGACCATCAGTTCCGTCCGTTTCCGATCCTCTGCTTCCATCTCCTGCATCGCCCGGTCGATCAAGGCTTCGCCGACCCGTTTCGTCTCGGGACTGGCGTAGTCCATCAAATATTCCTCGAAAGTCGAAAAGGCGTTCGGATCGCAATGGTGGCGGATTTCCCCCGGTTTGGCCAGATCCATGAAATCCTTGCCGGTCCGCCCCAGCCGGTAACAGCCGGTGCAGAACGAGGGAATCAACCCCAATTTCGCCACCGCCTGGATGACCTCGTCCAAACTCCGCTGATCCCCCAATGAGAACTGCGCCTCCCGGTCCTCCTGCAAGCCGGCCTCGGAATAACCGCCAGGATTGGTCCGGCTGCCGCCGGATATTTGACTCACCCCCAAGGCGAACAGTTCCTGCCGCAAATTCGCCGTCTCCCGGGTCGACATGATTATCCCGGTATAGGGAACCGCCAGCCGCAGTATCGCCACAATCTTCCGGAAATCCACGTCCGACACCGCCGCCGGCGGCTGGCCCGCCATGTCCGACCCCACCGCCGGTTCGATGCGCGGCACCGAAATGGTGTGGGGGCCGACGCCGAATTGCTCCTCGAGGTGGCGGATATGCTGGAGCATGGCCATCACTTCATACTGCCAATTGAACAGCCCGAACAAGACCCCAATGCCGCAGTCATTAATCCCAGCCGCCATCGCCCGGTCGAACGCCGTGACCCGCCAGTTGAAATCGGCCTTGCGGCCGGCGGTGTGAACCTGGCGGTAGGTATCCCGGTGATAGGTTTCCTGAAACAGTTGGTAAGTGCCGATGCCGGTTTCCTTCAGCGCCTTGAATTGGTCCAGGGTCAGGGGGGCCACGTTCGCGTTCACCCGCCGCACTTCGCCGGGGCCGGATTTCACCGAGTAGATGGTGCGTATCGCCTCCAATACATAATCGAACCCCTGTTGGCTGGGATAACTTTCCCCCGCCACCAACAAGACCCGCTTATGGCCCTGTTCCACGAGAAGCTTGGTCTCGCGGGCTATTTCCTCCATGGTCAAGGCCCGGCGCACCACTTCCTTGTTCTTGACCCGAAACGCGCAGTACAGGCATTCGTTGGAACAAAGGTTGGAAATATAAAGCGGGGCAAAAAGGACCACCCGCCGCCCGTAAATCGTATTCTTGACGTAATTGGCGGCGGCAAACATCTCGCCGAGGAGCGCCGGATCCGACACCGGCATCAGGCAGGCCACCTCCTCCAGGCGCAACCCCCCCAACTCCTTCGCCTTGGCCAGAACCTCGCGAACCCTCCCCGCCTCCGGCCGGCGATTGGCGCGAAGCGTTTCCTCGATGACCGCATCGTCAATAAAGGCATCGGAAATGACAGCAGCACCCATTACACTCTCCTTGCAGTATTACTCGTATAAAAAAACCGGAGGAAATCCTCCGGTCGTCTTTACTTGATTAATGTTTTCTTTTCCGGCGCTTTTTTTTGGCGGCGCTTCCGGTGAGGTCTGCCGCCAGGGCCGATTTGTCGACCCGGGGAGCGCTGGGGTAGGCGTCGGTGGGACGTGAGGCGAACTGCGCCGGCGAATTGGTGCTGAGAAGTTCCTCGACCAATTTCCGCGCCTCCTCAAGCGTGGCGGCGGCGGTGCTGTTCATTTGCAAATGCCGACAGGTCTTGAAGGCGCCCTGCCAAACCGTGACCGTTTCCTCGCCTTTCGCGAACCAGCGGAGCTGCCAACCCGGGGAATCGTGATTGCATTGACCCCGCGCGGCCAAGCCGTCGGCGGAAAAGGCGGTGGGTTTGGAGATGGTTAGCATAATGATTTATTTCCTATTGCCGCCCCAAGCTTCCCAATACGATTCGCATTCGCTCAAATTGCGTTTCGCCGTCGTATTATTCTTGTCGATTTCATCCAGGATGCTCTTCTGGACATCGCGCGAATTCCTGAGTTCAATCAGCGCCTGTTCGTTCTTGCCCAGCTGATTGTACAAAATCGCCTTGCGGAGGTAAAGCCCGCCCAGCAAGGCCCGGGGACCGGCGTCGCCAGGATTCTGCTTGGCCCGTTCCTTGGCCCGCTCGACCCCCTTATTTATAACCGTAATGCAATTTTCCGCAAACAATTCCGCCCGCTCCCGCTGACTCGGGCCCAATTTCAAATAACTGATCGCATTCGAGTAAAGCTTGCGGCTGGCGCCCTCCGCCGCCATCGCCTCGCCGTATACCGCCTCGCCGTCCGTGGGGGCGCGGCGTAAACACAGCCCCAGCATTTCCAACGACTTCTTGTAATTTTCATGCGCCTGGGCAAAAGTCTGCGCCGCCTTCTCCTTCGAACTCTTCGCCACCTCCTCCTGCATCAAGCGCCAATACTCGTGCCCGCGATGGAGATAGGCAAAGCCCTGCCCCCTCAAGGCATAATAGTCGTTGGGATCCCGCTCGAGCGAACGCTGATAGCAGTCGACCGCGTCGTCCAGCTCCAGCAAATTATAATGGCAATCCGCCAACCAACGCCAGGCCGCCGCGTTGGAGGGGTTGCGGGTGGTCTCGCTGGAGAGCAGGTTCTTGGCTTCGCTGAAACGGTTTTCCTTCACCAGACGCACCGCGTTCTCGAACTGCGGGCTCCCCTGGGCGTCGACGCTCGGGCTGGCGCGGTAAGTTGGCGGCGCGGCCGGCGGGAGGTTCGGCGCGGCCGGTCCTGCAATTGGCGCGGGGGCGGCATCCCAGCCGCCGGAACTCACGGAACCGGAGCCAAGATCGTAACTGGAGCCGTAACTGCCGGCGTCGTAGCTACTTGAACCGTAACTGGTGGAATCGTAGGACGTTACGCCGTAGCTGCCGGTGGTGTCGATGCTGGTGCTGTAACTGGCGGGGTCGACGTAGGGAGTGGAGGAAAGGCTGTTGTAATTGGGGTCGAGGAAGCTGGCGGTGCCTTCACTGGCGGAACTGCTGTAGACCGCCGGCGGGGTGTAGGTGGAGGCGCTGCCGTAGGAAGAGGTGTCGTAGTAAGCGGGGGAGGCGTCCAAACCGGTACCGGCGACGTAGGAGGAAGAGGAGGCGGAGGGATCCGAATAAGGTTCGCTGACAAAGCCGCCGCCGGGAGCGGCCATGCTGGAAAGACCGGGCGAAGTGTAGGTATCGCCATAAGAAGCGCCGCCGGCGCTCACGCCGGCATCCACCACCCGGCCACCGCCCATCCCAAAGCCGCTTCCGCCCGCGCCTGGGGGAGGAACGGGAGGAAAGGAGGGACCGGAAGCGGCGGCATAACGATCCGCCCCCGCGCCGCCACCCGGGTTGACCCCCCGGTCGGCGACCGCGCCGCCGGCGTTGGCATTCATGTTTACGCCGCGATCCGCGACCATGCCGCCGCCATTCGCATTCATATTAACGCCGCGATCGGCAACCATGCCGCCGACATTGCCGCCGGCGTTGACGCCCCGGTCCACAACCTGACCCCGGCCGGCGGGGGCCGACTGCGGCGGCGGCACCCGACCGCCGGCATCGGCAAAAGTGGAACCGACCGCAGCGCCGCCCCGAACGGAAGGACCGGAAGCCGCGGCGGATTTGCCGAAGGAGCCGTCGGCGTTGTAACCCGAATATTCGTCTGCCCCCTCGTCATCCCACATCTCGTCGTCGTCATTGGAGCTGGCGGAGGAGGCGGTGGTGGTGGTGGAACGCGGCTTGGCCGAGGCGGAACCGCCGGAGGCGGAGTCGCCGCCACTGCGGCCTTTTTTATTGCGCCACATGCCCCCTTTCCACCACGGAACTTTTTCGTCATTGGCGACCACGACCTTGCCGACTTCGCGGCGAATGACGTGGTTGGCGACTTCGGAATGGGCCTCTCCCGGCGCCGCCATGGCCGGCGCCGCGGCGGCGACCGGAACCACGGTGGTGCGGGTGCGGACCGGCGTCCCGACCGGGGCGGCTACCGAAGCCGGAACCTGGACCGGGGCGGAAATATAAACCGCCGACGAAGACGCGGCGGGTATGGGCGAGGAGACTTGGGGATTTACGGTTACGGTGGGGGAAGTGATGAAGCCGCCGGTGTAACTCGCGGGGGCGGCGATGGGGGTAGGGGTGGAACCGAAGGCGATTTCCGGCGGAACGAATTTGTTTTCGTAATTGGCGTTTTCGTCGTTGGGGATGACCAGAAGGACTTCTTCCTTGGCGTCCAGGTGGCTGTTGTCAATCTCCATGGCGCCGCCGTCGGCGGCGAAGGCCAGGATTTTACCGGTTTTGTTGTCTATGCCGAAATGGGTGTTTTCAAAAGCGCTGTTGTCGCAATTCGGGGCGGCGCAGTAGCGTAGACCGGGGATATTGGGAATCTGGGGAAGACCTTCACCGAAGGTGGGGATGACGGTTTCGGCGGCGTAGATGGTCGAGCCGATAGCCAAGGTGGTCAACGCCACCACAACGGCGACATTTCTCTTCACGACGATTCCTTTGCTAGAAGGGCATCCGCAAAAATGGTCTGCCCGCGATTTTTTGCGGATATACCCGATAGTCCGGCCGTTGCCGCGTTGTCACGGCCCTCACCTACCGCCTTTGTCGTTTTTCTTCTTATTTTTCGCCTTGCCGGCTTTGCCGGTATCCGCATCAGGGTTTTTCTTGTTGCGGAACATGCCGCCCTTCCACCAGGGTATGCGCTTGGTTTCGGAAGAGGATTTTTTGCCGGAGGTGATGTTGCCGGAGCCGCTGTTGCGGTTTTTCTTGGAAGTTTCGTTCGCCACTTCGGAGAAAAGCTGATCCGCTTTTTTCTTCTTGGCGGGGCCGGCCATCGGTAAATCATCCCCCTTGGCGGCGGGACGGCTGGGCTTGGCTTGGGCCTGGGAGGAGGAACGGGTTGGGCCGGGCGCCGGAACGGAACTGACCGCCGGCTGCTTACGGGACGGTTCGCCATAGGCTTCGTGGTAGGGGGGCTGCTGTTGGCTCTTGGTGGGGGCGTTGGCCAGCGCCGCCGAACGCGATTCACCCGCCGCGGCCGGGGAACGGACCGCCGCCGGAGGGGCGTCGTTGGCGTAATCGTCGCCATATTTGGCATTGGAGGAACTCGCGACCGAACCGCCGGCACGGCTTGACCCCGACCCAGGGGGAGGGGGTACAAAACCGGGGGGAGGAGGCATGAAGCCATTCCCCGCCCCGCCGTTGTTCTCGTTGCCGCCGAATGCCGCCGCCGGCGCGGCCATGGCCGAAACCGGTCCGCTGTGGCTGTTCGCCGGCATGAAGTTGTAGGAAGGGTCGGATCCGTAATCAATCATCCCGCCCGCAGCGACCGAGCCGCCGTCGTTACCCATGGCAGGCGCAGCGTAATCCGCCGGCGGACCCTTGAACACCGAACCGGCGGTAAGCATGCCGGGGGTGCCGCCGCCGGGCGCGACCATAATCAAGGTCTCGCCCTCGTTCAATTGGCTTTCGTGATAGCCCTGGTTGGAGGAGGAGGAGGCAAAGGACGCGGGCTGGTAGGAGCCGAAGTCGTCGTTATAACCACCGGGGGAAGCGGTGCCGGCACTGGGGGGCGGGGGACAGAACTTGGCGCCCGGGGGACAGGAATAGTCGCTGGCGGCGGCCGCGAGAGACCCGAGTGTCAATCCAGAAACAGCGATGATTACCGTAGCAATCCTATTCACAATGTTCCCTTTTCAGATAGTGGGCCATCAACCCCAGGGTTTGGAACTGGCGTCCCTTATTTTTTTTGGGGCATGCCCTTAATATCGGAAAATTTTACCCAAGTCCTGGAATTCAATCAAGGAATAACCCGAAAATACCGGCAGAAATTAAAAAAATTCGGTAAAGGTTGAATGTTCACCCGCCAGCTCACCCCGGGCGGCCGTTGGGGCGGGGGGCATATTGACAGAGGTGGCGCCCTGGATAAAATGAGAACATTCTTCTGTCTGTCGCGGCCTGATTCCGCTTCCTTCGCGGCAGTTTATTTTTTTTTCGTTTTTGTGGACTTTTTGGCATATTAACTTATGTTCTTGTATTACCTGGCCGTCCCGCATCATTCCCTTTCAACTATTAATGTATAGGGAGCCCCTGCATTATGAAGACGTTACTTCTTCTTGCCCTGTTTTTATCCCTCCCCATGCTGGCCGGGTGCATCGGGGGCAACGCCGCCGCCTCCAACCGCGGCGCCAGCGCCAATTTCAACCTGGGGAATTTTTAATCCCGCCGCCGCCGGGAAAAATTGCTTTTGACTTCACCCGGGCGTTTGTGTATACCTTGACGCCCTGGAGAACCTGATTATATGCCTCGCTGCCTTATGGCGATCTCTATTCTGATCGCCCTTATTGTCCTCGCCGGTTGCGTCGAACGGGCCCTGGTCATCACCAGCGACCCCGAAGGCGCCACCGTGACCGTAAACCAGCAATGGCGCGGCACCACCCCCTTTGTCCTACCCTTCAAACATTACGGCGTTTACGATATCTGGATCGAACATCCCGGCATCGAAGAAAACGGCAAGATGGTCAAGTTCTATCCCCTGCATGTCGGCGAACCCGTCCGCGCCCCCAAATACCAATATCCCGGCGCCGATTTCGTCACCGAAGTCCTACTCCCCACCACCCTCCGCGACCAACAAAATCTCCACTATACCCTGGAACGCGTCGCCGACGCCGACGACCTCGACGACGTCCTCGACCGCGCCGCCCAACTCCGCGAAGCCAGCCGACTCCGCACCCAAATGCGCTACGAAAAAGACCTCTCCCGCGGCCGTTACAGCCGGGTCGAAAACGAAGCCCCCCTGGCGCCGGAAGAACCCGGCCCGGTCCCCTTCGACGCCGCGCCGCCGCTCCCTTCCGAAATGCCGGTCTACGCCGACCCGTTCTGAACCGGGCGCGAACTTTCTGTTCGTGAAGGGCATTTTTTCGAAGTGCCCTGAAGTCCCCGCCACTTCTGGGCGGGGATTTTTTTATTTGCCGCCGCTTGGCTCAGGCATCGCTCCAACAACCCGCCATCTCGCAACCGCCAAAGCATTTTGTCACTTCACTTGATAAAATTCCCGGCCGGGTTATACTGGCGTAAACGCTCCCAAGGGGCGGAATCTTCAGCCAAGAAAGGAACAACGAAAATGCGTGAATTCGGCTTAGGTCTCATCGGCTGCGGTATGATCGCCAATGTCCACGCCAAGGCGATTTCAACCCTCGGCGGAATCCATTTGGCGGCTTGTTTCACGCCGACGCCCGGCCGGGCGGAAGCCTTCGCCGCCAAGGTCGGCTGCCGGGGCTACGATAAGGTGGAAGCATTTCTCGCCGATCCCGACTTGGACATCGTGATTGTCGGCACGCCTTCGGGAGTGCACCTGGACGGCGCCCTGGCGGCAATTGCGGCGGGGAAGCATGTCCTGGTGGAAAAACCGCTGGAAGTGACGGTCGAACGCTGCGACCGGATTATCGAGGCGGCCGAGCGAAAAGGGGTTCGCTTGGGCGGCCTGTTCCATTCACGTTATTTCGAAGTTCCCAAACTAATCAAGAAAGCGGTCGAACAGGGCCGCTTCGGTAAAATCGCCATGGCCGACGCCCAAGTGAAATGGTACCGTTCGCAGGAATACTACGACTCCGGCGCCTGGCGGGGAACCTTGAAGCTGGACGGCGGCGGCGCCCTGATGAACCAGGCCATTCACGCCATCGACCTCCTGCAATGGTTCATGGGGCCGGTGACCCGGGTGGAGGGAAGCATCGCCACCCTGACCCACGAGCGGATCGAAGTCGAGGACACGGCAGTCGCGACCTTACGCTTCGCCTCGGGCGCCCTGGGGGTGATTGAAGGGACCACCTCGGCTTATCCCGGCTTCCTCAAGAAAATTGAAATCTGCGGCTCGCGGGGGAGCGTCGTCATGGAGGAGGAAAACATCACCGCCTGGGACTTCCTCGACGCGACCGAAGAAGACGCGGCGATTAAAAAGCAATATATCGGCGCCTCGGCCTCGACCGGCGGCGCCGCCGACCCGAAGGCCATCAGTTTTCAGGGACACGCCCTGGAAATCGCCGATTTTGTCGGGGCGGTACGGGAGGGGCGGCCTTTTATGCTGGAAGGAAGGGAAGCGCGGAAAGCCGTGGAAATCATCGAAGGGGTCTACCGCAGCGCCAGAACCGGCCAGGCGGTGGATCTGCCTCTCGCACGATAATTGCTTCCAGGGAAACCATTGCCCATTTTCGTGACATATTATAAGATAAGACGTTCTTTTCGGCTCAACTGTCCAATCAGACGGCTTATCAAGGAGAAAAAATGAACGAACCAATGCGAAAGTACATGCGCCTGGGAATCGTCAACTTCATGGCATTCCCCGCCACCATCAAGGGCGAAGGCCCGATTCTCGAAGCCACCCGCGCCATCTGCCGGGATAATTATTTCGATGTCATCGAAGTAACCTGGATTAAAGACCCGGCGATTCGCAAACAAGTCAGAAAAATGGTGGAAACCGCCGGCCTGACCCTCACCTACGGCGCCCAGCCGAGAATGCTCACCACCGGCCAGAACATCAACGACCTCGACCCTGCCAAACGCGCCACCGCCCTCGCCTCCCTCAAGGAAGGCATCGACGAAGCTTATGAACTGGGCGCCAAAGGCTACGCCTTCCTCTCCGGCAAATTCGACGCCGCCAGCAAAAACGAGTCCTATGCCGCCCTGGTCGACTCCACCCTCCAGCTCTGCCGCCACGCCGAAGCCAAAGGCGACATGCCGGTCCTCCTCGAAGTGTTCGACTACGATTTCGACAAGAAATCCCTCATCGGTCCCGCTCCCCTGGCCCGCAAATTCGCCGATGAAATCAAGTGCAGCTGCCATAATTTCGGCTTGATGGTCGACTTGTCCCACATCGTCCAGATTCACGAATCCATTCGTGAAAACATCATGCCCATCGCCCCCTACGTCCGGCACGCCCACATCGCCAACGCCGTGATGAAAGAGGGCGCCGAAGCGAAAGGGGACATGCACCCCCGCTTCGGCTTCGACAATTCCGAGATTGCCGTCGATCAAGTGGTCGAATTCCTGCAAATCCTCTTCCGTATCGGCTACCTGAACGACAAGAATCCCCCGATCGTCAGCTTCGAGGTCAAGCCCTGGGGCGACGAAGAACCGGAATTGGTCATCGCCAACGCGAAACGGGTCATGAACGAGGCTTGGGCGAGACTGTAGTTCCACAACGCGGCATTTGCGGGTACCGCACCGCAAATGCCGCGTGAAGTCGGACCTCATGCCGTGTAATAAATTGTCTTTATTTCAACAGCATTCGATACTGGCGCGCATTTGCATATAAGGGAAATAATCATGAAAATAGTGGTCCTGGACGGCTACACCCTCAACCCCGGGGACATCAGCTGGGAAGGGTTCGAAAAGCTGGGCGAATTCATCTGCTACGACCGCACCCCCGCCGATAAAATCGGCGAACGCATCGGCGACGCCGACGTCGTCATCACCAACAAGACCCCCCTCGACAAAAACACCATCGGCAAAGCGCCAAACATCAAGTACATCGGCGTTCTCGCCACCGGCTACAACGTCGTCGACATCGCCGCCGCCAAGGCCAAAGGCATCGCCGTAACCAACATCCCCACCTACGGCACCACCGCCGTGGCGCAGTATGTCTTCGCCCTCCTCCTGGAAATCTGCCATCACGTGGCCTATCATGCCGAAACCGTCCGCAACAACCGTTGGACCCAGAGCCTCGATTTCTGCTACTGGGACCACCCCCTCGTCGAACTGGCCGGCAAAACCATGGGCATCGTCGGCTTCGGCCGCATCGGCCAGAACGTGGCGAAAATCGCCGTCGCCTTCGGCATGAAAGTCATCGCCAACGACCAGGTGGAAAACAAGGCCCTGGAAACGGCCGACATCAAGTACGTCAGCCTGGACCAACTCTACGCCGAAGCCGACGTCATCAGTCTGCACGCCCCCCTGTTCGACTCCACCAAAGGCATGATTAACACCCAGTCCATCGCCAAGATGAAAACCGGGGTCGTCATTATCAATACCTCCCGCGGCCCCCTGGTCCGCGAAGCCGACATGGCCGAAGCCCTCAAGTCGGGGAAAGTCGGCGCTTATGCGGCGGACGTGGTCGAAGTCGAGCCGATTCTCCCCGGCAATGTCCTCCCCTTCACCAAAAACTGCTTCATCACCCCCCACATCGCCTGGGCCCCGAAAGCGGCCCGCATCCGCCTGATGAACATCGCCGTGGACAACCTGGCGGCGTTCAAAAACGGCAAGCCGGTGAATGTGGTGAACCCGTAAAAAGGCGGCGCCAAAAAATAAAAATAAAAAAACATTTGACAGCTTTTTGAAAAATCGAGCCGCTTCCGGCTCGATTTTTTTTGTCCGGCCAGAGTGGCTGCGTCCATTTTTACGGTAGGGCGAAGCCTAAGGCCCGGTTGCCTTTCGTGGAAATTACCCCGCTGTCTCACCCCAGCCGCTTCCCAAGGCCGGAAGCGCCGCGAGCGAAGTTAAAAACGCTTGAAGTTGAGCTCGCATCCCGATTTGCTTAAAATTGACGGCTTGCATTTAGGATCTGGATTTATATAATGCCGCCTAACATGATATCGGGGCTTGGCTATACTGGTCGTGGTTTGATGTCTTGATTTTATCGGAACCTCATAGTTTTACTAGTGATACATCGTATGTTTAGCTAATATGTATCTATGATTTCCGATAAAATCATCGCCCATAACGCGACCCGAATATACCAGGACGTTCAGGACTTCCTCTACGCCGCTTAACTACTTGGCAGCCAGGCGGTCCGGACGCAAAAGCGCATCCTTGGGGTTGGGGGGGGGGTTGGACAATCCGCAAAATTTTATTACAAAAGAAAATGCGGGCAAGCCCACGGTTGGAAAATCCGTCAAAACTACAA
>JAVBTZ010000167.1:0-3855 GCA_031555915.1 Planctomycetota bacterium | reverse complement strand
TCATCGCCTCGCAAAGGCTTACCCTTATTTCAGCGCCATTCGGAGGTGCCTCCCGCAAATCCGGCCCGCTGGAATTAACGGCGTTCCCTGGCGATTTCCGCATGCACCATGTCGTAAAGATCCCTGCCGCACTTTTCGATGATGAGGTCGTTGACGGCCTTGTTCATCTTGTCGCCGAGTTTCTGGCGTTCTTCCAGGGGCATCTCGTTCACCTGGCAGCCGGTGGCCTTGATGGACTCGATATAACGCGATTCCGCCGAGACCATTTCTTCGCGGCACACCTTGATGCAGGTTTTGGCGGCGTCGAGAACGATTTTCTTGTCTTCGGGCGAGAGCTTGTCCATGAAACGCTTGTTGGCGTACAGCAGCCAGTTGGTGAAGATGTGCTTGGTGAGGGATAAATACTTCTGGGCTTCGTAGAAACGGGAGTTGTAGAAGTTGGCGATGGCGCATTCCTGGCCGTCGATGAGGTTCTGCTGAAGCGAAGTGAAGACTTCCGCCCAGGCCAGGTTGGTCAGGTTGGTGCCGGCCGCTTCCCAGGCCTTGATTTGAATGGGGCTGTAGCCGCGAATCTTCAGGCCCTCGACGTCCTCCGCCTTCACGATCGGGCGGCGGCTGTTGGACAGGTTGCGGAAGCCGATGTCCATGTAGCCAAGGCCGACCAGGTTCATTCTTTCGATCGGCTTCATCAATTCCTTGCCGGCCTTGCCGTCCAGAACGCGGTGGACGTGGTCATAGTCGTCAAACATGTAGAAGCTGTCCCAAACGGCGAACTCGGGGATGGTCTGCACGAACAGGGTGGTGGCGCCGGTCGCCATCTGCAGATCGCCGCGGCGGGTCTGTTCGAACATGTCCTGCACGCCGCCGACCTGGCCGCCCGGGAAAATCTTCACTTCGATGCGGCCGCCGCTCTTCTCCTCAACCTCCTTCTTGAAGGCCAGGAAGCCGATATGTCCGGGCTCGGTCACGTTGTTGTCGTGCGCGACCCGAATGGTGATGCTTGCCGCCAGGGCGTCGGCGACGCCAAGCACAAACACGAACAATGCGGCCAAAATTAGCGTCTTCTTCATTTCCTTCTCCTCCACCTATGCAAGATAACCGGGGTGGCCTATAGCCTGCCCTGACAGAAAGCGGTGCCGTATTCGTACAACGCGTCATACAACGCGACGATGTTCTCCACCGGGGTTCCCCTCTGGACGTTGTGGACCGAGGCGGCAATCAAGCCGCCGCCCGGCCCCAGATCGAGAATCCTTTGCCTGACCTCCTCGCGCACCCCTTCCGGCGTTTGTTTGGCCAGGGTGTTCTGGCTGTCGCAGCAGCCGCCCCAGAAGCAAATCTTGTCGCCGTAGAGCCGGTTCAGGCGCGCCGTCTCGTTCATGCCCTTGGCCGAGACCTGGATGGGGTTCCAGACGTCGTAACCGATGTCGATAATGTCGGGGAGGAATTCGTCGATGGCGCCGTCGCAGTGGTAAATCACCTTGACGTCGGCCTTGGACTTGATGAAATCGACAATCTTCTTTTGGGCGGGTTTGATGAATTTGCGGTAAACCTCGGGGCTGAACAGCGGGCCGTTCTGGGCGCCCAAGTCGTCCGTCATGACGCAGGCGGTGGCGTATTTGCCGATTTCCCCCAGCATGAGATCCCATTGGCCGACATGCTGCTCGACAATTTTGTCGAACAGGCATTGGATCATTTCTTCGTCGGTGAGCATGGCCATCATGAAATCCGCCATCCCCATCAGCCACGAGGCCGCGCCCCAGACCCCGCCCGAAAAGGTGGTGCCGAGCACGATGGCGTAATCGGTGTTTTCGTAAATCTCCTTCGCCCGGTCCTTGATGCGGAGTCCGTCGAAACGGACCCGGTTTTTCGGGTCCGGCCAAGGGTAGGCCAGGACTGCGTCGACGTCCGGTTCCTTGAGGGGGTGGACGGAGGGATCGAAGTAGAACCCGCCCTTCGGGCAACGCCAGCGAATCCCCCATTCATCGAGGTAAAATTGCGAACCGTCGGCAGGATCGACTTGCGGCCTGGTTTCGGCGCCGTAGGGATTGCACAGGGTCAGGGGATAGCAGTCGGCCTTGAAACGCTGGCGGATTTTCTCGCTGGGGATGACCGACTGGGAGGGAACGGAGGAAAGAACGATGGGATCGTCGAAGCCGAGATGTTTTTGCAACTCCGCGTAGGCGTCGCGGTGAATCGAGGTCAAATTGTGCATGCCGCCGATGTCGATGGGAAGGCGGTCTGTCTCCTGGTGGTTGAGGGCGCGCTCAACCCTTTCGCGAGATTTCATTTTAGCCATGGAATACTACCTTTCTGGGCGGGGTTTATGCCGTCACCGCCGCCACGGTGGCGTTTTTCCGTCAATGGGGCGGTGGATTGCGTGTGGCCGTTTACCTGGCTATGGGGCTGCGACTTGCGCTCGCGTGTTGATTGAAAGGGGCTAAACAGCATGGGCAGAGGTGCGTGATGAAGTGTGGGATGAAAGGCGGGGAAAACAGCCGTCTACGGCAATGGTCGGACCCTACGGGCTTGACGGTGCAGGTGAATGCCCGGGCGGAAAAGTCGAAAGACGGCGCACGACCATCCGGTCATGCGCCGTCCGCCGCATTGTTTACATTTTGCAGACCGGCTTTACCCCGACCGGATACTTGGCCATGATCTCGTCGATCAGTTCGCACGCCATTTTTACCGTCTTGGTGACCGCTTTTTCACCCTTTTCGGCGGTGGCCTTGGTGGGATCGCCGATGACGCCGTGTTCGCCGTTTTCAATGTCCATTCTTTCGGGAATGGCGAAGGTGCCTTCGAAGTGGTACATCATGCCGGGGAGGGCGTCCGCGCCGGGGGCGATTTTCCACTTGGAGTCGATGTGGCCGGTGGCCTTGCCGGCTACGGCTTTCTTCATGTCGACAAACTGGGGATACATGTGGAGGGCAAGGCTGGTTTCGGCCTCGTCGGCGTGCCACATGTAATCGCTGAAGATCTCGCGGCGGTCCCGCAGGAAGTCATACCAGTGCATGGAAAGGACGAAGTGGCCTTCCAGGCCCAGCTTGTGCACGGCGACAATGGTGGAAGAAACCTGGCCGTGCGCCGACACGATGATGAACTTGTTGAATCCGGCGACCGAAGCGCCGCGGATGATGTCGCAGACCATGCTGGTATGGGTTTCGTAGGTCAGCGGAATAGTGCCCTGAACTCCCCAATGGTGGTAGGGATGGCTGCCGTACATGGGACAGGGGAGAATGGTCGCCTTGCTGTTCTTGCCGATGCGTTCGCAAATGCCGATGGCATTGAAGGCGTCGCTGCCGTTGGGGCAGTGCGGTCCGTGCTGTTCGATAGCGCCTAAGGGCAATACGGCCAGGTCGCATTCGGTTTTCGCCCATTTGACAATCTCTTCGGCAGGGACTTCGTGAAACCAAACCGATTTCCTCTTCATGGGATGTTTCCTTTGCAGAAATAAAGACAAAACAAAATCGATTCTGCAGCCGACGGCGGCAGGGTTCGACAATGAATGCGCAAACACCGTTAGACAGAAGTCAAGAACCTCAAGTAGGGATAATTTTTGTCCTTTGCGATTGATGTTCAGGTGAGAAAGCTATGGGACTTAGGGACAATACATGATTCAGGTGGGCGACAGAAATCCGCGACGGTGCACCTAAGCGCACCACCCGATTATAGTCGCCGCGTATTGAATTGATGGATCGATCAGGAAAACCGTAGCCGTTCACGGCTTCGTTTTCAGTACGCTGATAACAGGGCTCCCTTTGGGGAAAAGCAGTACGCTTGTCATTCCGAACGGTAGTGAGGAATCCAGCGGTCGCGGAGGCTGAATATAAACCGTCCCCATTTGGATGCGTTGGC
>JAVBTZ010000008.1:0-3620 GCA_031555915.1 Planctomycetota bacterium | reverse complement strand
CACGAAGGCTTCCACCAGTATTGCAACCGCGCCCTGCATTATCCGACCCCGCCCGAGGTCTTCGAGCGGGTCCCGGGCTACAAGGTGCCGAAAATCCCCACCGTCCCCCTCTGGCTGGCGGAAGGGATGGCGATGAATATGGAGAGCGGCAACATCCAGTCCGACCACAACGGCATCGCCATTTCCGTGGACGATGTGGGTTCGGTGAATGTCCCGCGCCTGACGCACCTGGTGCAACTGATAAATTCCGGCCGGGCGCCGTCGGTCCGC
Organism: Planctomycetota bacterium; assembly: GCA_031555915.1. Classification (GTDB taxonomy): domain Bacteria; phylum Planctomycetota; class SZUA-567; order SZUA-567; family SZUA-567; genus JAJBSZ01. Next base: position 3,350 of record JAVBTZ010000008.1, on the reverse strand, counting down.
AGCGCCATGAATCTGATCATGGGCGACCAAATCAGCATTGACGACTATTCGGTCATGTGGGGGATTGTCTTCGACATGCGGGTGGCTACGGGCAACGCCATTTTCATCCGCGAGCAAAAAGAACTCGAACGCGCCGGCCCGGAAGCGGTCCGGACCGCCATCGACGCGGCGATCGATCCCGACCGCCCCTACCCTTACATGCGTTGGCCGGTGCCGGTTACCGGGCGGTTTCTCCGCGCTTGCCGGGTGGTGTGGGGGATGGACGTGCAGGCTCTCCTGAACACCTGTCTCCAGGGGGCGCGGGAGCCCCGCGACTTCGACCGGCAGTGGAACCGGCGGCTTACGCAAGCGGCTTTGGCCGAAGTCGAGCGGCTCTTGAAGGATCAGGGCGACACTTTGGAAAAGTGGGAGGAAGGCTGGAAAAAACGCATGCTCGCTTTGTACGCCGAGGTGCGGGGGGGTAACTATTTGTACGTCGAACCGATGGGGGTGGAGTCGGCGCGGCGGGGCTTCCTGGACGCGGGTGCGGGCGAGTCCCCAAACCGCGGCGGCAAGCGGCGGACGCCGGGGGCGTGGTGAAGCCCTGCCGGGCCAAAAGCGCGCCGGAGGCTATACTCGGGCATTGGAATGGTGAAAAGGTTATTTCACCACAGAGATCCAAAGAACACAGAGAACCGACATTTTAAAGGCCCCGTTCAGCCCATAACGGAGAAAGCATGGCCAAACCGGCACGGCCAGGGGCATGACATTTGGATGCGTAATGATTCCGCCAAGGGTGTTCCCATCCCGCGTCACCAAGAAGTCAAACCTGAAACGGTCGCCAGCATTTACCGCTCCTTTGCCATTCCCAAGCCGCCACAGAAATAATTCCCCATGACCTACCCAATTGAAAAATACCTCACCGTCATCTGTCTCCTCATCCTCATCCCCCTGACCCTGGCGGCCGCCTTTGTCCGCCACCTTCACCCCGACTATTATCCCCCGCTGGTCGCCGCCTCCGCCACCCTCCTGGCCTGGCTCACCGCCTTCGCCATTCCCCTGGCCGTCAGCACCGGCGCCTACGAACGCTTCAACCTCCTGGGGAACCGCCTCGGTCCCCGCAGCCGCCTGGCCCTCGCCCGCTTCGTCGACCAGCTTGTCGCCCTCTTCGCCGCCGCCATACTCCTGGCCAGTCTCGGCCCCCTGGTGCAGGACCTGTTCCTCAGCACGGGAATAGGCAAGTATTTCCAATTGTTCTTCGGAAAAAACCGGCAGGTCGACCTCTACGTCCTCGCCGCCGTTCCCCCGGCCGCCGTCCTCACCCTCATACGCCTCCGCCAACGCCGCAACCTTAGAAACAGCCGGTGGGGATGACCATGTCCGTCGGCCTCCTCACCCTCCTCCCCCCCGTGGCCCTAATCGCCGTCCTTACCGCCCTGGCCATACCCACGCCGGTCGCGGTTTTTTTCGCCTCCCTCCTTATATCCCAACTCGCCCCGTCGGGGATCCCCGGCTACTTCCGGCACGGTCACGAACTGGCCCTCCTCTTCAGTACCCCGGCCCTGATTTCCATCCCCATTTTTGTCCTGGCGGGTGAACTCGCCGGCGCCTCGGGGCTGACCCACCGCCTCTTCCTCTTCGCCGGCAACCTGGCCGAAACAATAGTTCGAAAAAAACCGTCCAACCGCTCCCGGCTTGCCGTCAGTCTCCAGGCCGTGTTGGGGCTGAGTTTTTACGCCGCCGTCTCCGGTTCCGGTCCCTCGGCCGTGGCGGCGGAAGGGAAACGCCTCGCCACCGACCTGGCGCAAACCGGCTACGCCTCCTCCCGTGCCGCCGCCGTGGTGGCCGCGGTATCGGGACTCTGCCTGGTGATTCCCCCCAGCCCCGCCCTGACCCTTTACGCCGCCGCCTCCGGTACCGTCACCACCCTGGCCTTCACCGCCAGCTTTGTCCCTGGACTGCTGCTGGCCGGAGTCCTTTTCCTCGTCATCACCCTGGTCAACCCAGCCAGAGGGGAAAACGCCCTGAACCTTCCCGGCCGCCCGGCGGAAGCGGGTGCGGCCGGCAGGGCGACTTCGGCCCGGCGGATGGTTCACCCCCGTGAATATCCCGCCGCCGCCTTTGCCTTGGCATTGCCCCTTCTCCTGGGGATTTTCTTTTTTAGCGGCTTTTTATTGGCGCCGGAAGGGGCGGCCTTCGCCTGCGCCTATTCGCTGGTTTACGGCTACGCGGCCGGGACCCTGAACCGGGCCACGCTTCGCCCCTTGTTTATACGCGTCGCCACCGCCGCCGGCGGCATTCTCCTGATGGCCGCTTTGGGGGCGCTTTTCAACGCCATGCTGCGGGAGCATCAATTGCAGGCCCGCTTCGCCGCACTGATTATCCAGGAGAGCGGCCGCGCCGGCGGGCTGGCGGTCCTGGTCCTGATTCCCCTTCTGGTCGGCTGTTTTATGGAGACGCCGGCGGTGGTCACGCTGGCGGCGCCGTTCCTACTTCCCCTCGCCGAACGTTGCGGCATCGAGGTTATCCGTTACGGAGTGATTATCGCCATAGCCTCCGCCGCCGGGCTTATCACCCCGCCCTATGCCGCGAACAATTTCGCGCTGGCGAAAACGCTGGGCCTCGGGGGACAGACCACCGCCCGTAACCTTTTTCCTTACTTTCTGGCTTATTTGGGCGTCATCGCCGGGGTCGTGCTGGTGCCGGAACTGGCCTTGTGGTTCCCGCGCCTGTGGGGTTGGCGGATATGAGGGAAAGCGCTTTCCCTTCCGTCCCCCCGGGCGGTACAGGTTTTTAGCGAAAAAAAGTTGCGCCTTCCTTCGCTTCAGCATACATTTTGTCGGTAATTCTCGCCGTCGGCTGGCGGGACCAAGCCCCCCACTTCATTTAAGCGAGGCATAAAGGAAATGAGCGAATTTCTCGAATTCGACGGCATCGTCCAAACCTTCGGCAAAATCAAGGCCGTGGACAACGTGTCCCTCTCCGTAAAACATGGCGAAGTCTTCTCGCTCCTGGGTCCCTCCGGCTGCGGAAAAACCACGCTGCTACGCATCTGCGCCGGATTCCAGCGGCCGCAAGCCGGGCGGGTCATCCTGAACGGCCAGGACATCACCAACCTTCCCCCGGAAAAACGCAAAGTCAACACCGTCTTCCAAAACTACGCCCTCTTCCCCAACCTGAATGTCTTCGACAACATCGCCTTCGGCCTCCGTATCGCCAAGCGCCCGGAAGCGGAAGTCAAACGCGAAGTCGACCGCATGCTCGACCTCATCGACCTCTCCGAACACGCCGACAAGCGGGTCAACCAAATTTCCGGCGGGCAAAAACAACGCATCGCCATCGCCCGCGCTCTCGTAAACCAACCCCAGGTC
>JAVBTZ010000065.1:0-5831 GCA_031555915.1 Planctomycetota bacterium | reverse complement strand
TCCACAACAGTCGTGTGATCAAGAGGTTGTATGGTGAACGGTGTGTCGTGCCGTTTTTTGCCACCGCCTCTCGTATTACCGATAACCCTAACTTCATGCGGCATTTGCGGATGCGGTTCCCGCAAATGTCGCGTTGTAGAGGTAAAGCGTTATTACTCAACCGCCGATCCCGCCGGATTCCTCACTACCGTTCGGAATGACAGGCATATTGTTTTTCCGGTAAAGGCTGGGTTTTGCCATCATACTGAAATTGTGCCGTGAACGGTTACAAATTTCTTTTCTCGGGTGTGAACGGCGCTATTATTGATAATTAGATACAAAGCTCTGCGCAGAGCGGGAAACGTGTTTGCGGTACCCGAACGGAAGTCCCGGTTGCACGGGGTCCGTGGGGTTTTTTGGAAGGGCGTGTGGGTGCGGTTTAACCTGGTCGGGGAGAAAGGCGGGTGGTAAGGCCGGACTCTAGACACGCCCGGGAGTATCATGACCGGATATCCCCACCTTACAACTCTACGGACCTCGGTAAGAGCTCGCCGGAGCTTCCGTTCCCCTTTTAACAGAGGAGCGGGGCTGTCCATTGGCGCCCAGCGCCTCCCCGGGAGTTCATGACGATGCTGCCAAACGATGCTGCCGATCCTACCGGCAAACTCTCCCCCAACGCCGCCGACCCGATTGCCGACGTCTTTGCGTCCCCCCCTCTGCCAGCCGCTATCCAACCGGTTGACCACGGCCAAACGCCGGTCGACTTCGGTCAAACAAACTCGGAAAACCAGCCTACCGCCCCCGAGACGCAAGAGGAGGCCAAACCTCTAGCGGAAGCGGATCCTCACGCGGAAGTCAAACCCCATGCTCCCAAGAAACGCCTGCCGCGCCGCCGCCGCAACGCGCCGCGGCCGATTCTCCTTGGGGCCATCGATCTCGGGTCGACGGCGGTACGGATGCACATTGCCGAATATCTCCCCGAAACGCCCATCAAAGTCATCGAGGAACTCGCCCACCCGGTGACCACCGGCGCCGACACCTTCCGCCACGGGCGGATTCTTCCGGAAACGGTTTTTTCCATATGCAACATTCTCGGGGACTTCCTCCGCCTTCTGGACGACTACGGCGTCCAGCACCGCCGCGCCGTCGCCTCCTCGGCGATTCGCGAAGCCGCCAACCGGGAAATCCTGGTCGACCGCATCCGCCATAACGCCGGCCTGGAACTGGAGGTTCTCGACAGTATCGAGGAAAGCCGCATTATTTATCAGGCCCTCCTGCCTTGGCTCCGGCAATGTCAGGGCGCCTATTCCATGGCCCTGAACCTTGGCGGCGGTTCGACGGAAATCATGATTCTCCGGGGAGAGGATTTGCAAATCGGCGGCAGCCGCCGGCTGGGGACGTCGCGGCTGTTTCACACCGCCACGACCGGGGGCGGCCACTCCCGGGCCGAACGCCTGCAAACCATCGCCTCGAACATCGTGCGCTCCACCCGGGAGGCTTATCAGGAATACAGCATCGGCCATTTCTTCCTGGTCAACCGCATGTTGTACCGCGCTTTCCGGGAAGACCCCGCGGCTATCCGCCACGAAAAGGATTTCGTCATGCCGGCGGAAATTCTGCGGGAACGCATCAACCTGGCCTCGGGGTTGAGTCCCCTCGAAATCGGCCGCAGCTTCAACATGGGTCTGACCGATGTGGAAAGCCTCATTCCCGCCTTGTTGATTCTGGACAATTTCGTCACCGCGGCGGAAGTCCCGGAAGTCACCTTCACCAACACCGAAATGCTTACGGGACTGACGGTGGAAATGGCCATGACCGTTCGCGGCGAAAACCCGCTGATGGCTTTCCGCCGGCAAATGGTGCGGTCGGCCCGGGCGGTCGGGGAGCAATACGGTTACGACCGCACCCACGCCCGGGTGGTAACGGATTTTGCCCTCACCCTATTCGACACGTTGCGGGAAATGCTCGACCTCGGCGAAAAAGACCGTCTGCTGCTGGAACTCGCGGCGGTGCTGCACGACATCGGCATGTACGTGAACGAACACCATCACCAACACCACAGCGCCTATCTGGTGAAATGGTCCGACATCGTCGGCCTGAACGAAAGCGATCGCCGGCTCACCTCGCAAATCGTATTCTTCCACCGGCGGGATTTGCCATCGCGGGATTTCCCCGAATTCATGGCGTTGCCGTTGGCGGATCGCTTGCGGGTGGGGAAGCTGGCGGGGATACTCCGTTTGGCCGACGTATTGGATAGGGGGCATCAGGGCAGTGTCAAGGAATTGCGGGCGGAGGTGGCGGGGGGGAAATTGGTTTTGTATTTGCAGATATTGGGGGATCTTGGGTTGATTATGGACAGGCTGCCGCATAAGGCGGATTTGTTGGAACAGGTGACGGGTTTGCAGGTGATTTTGCGGCGGGAGATGCCGCAGGCGCTCTGAAATAAGGGTAACCCTTTGCGAAGCGATGAGGGAAAAGTCATATGGCGTTGTCGCAGAAATGTCAGTACGCGGTTAGGGCGATGTTCGAGCTGGCCCGGCACGAAGAGGGCCAGCTCGTGACGCTGCGTGACATATCCGAACGGCAGCACATCCCGGCGCGGCTCTTGGAGAACGTCATGGCGGAGCTGCGCCAGGGGGGGTTCGTCAAGGCGAAACGCGGCAAGGACGGCGGCTTCACCTTGGGCAGGAGTGCCGGAGAAATCAGCGTCGGGGAAATTGTCCGTTATATGGAGTCGTCCCTCATGCCGGTGGCATGCGTGTCCGGCCACGCGTGCCCGTTGCAAGGGCAGTGTGTATTTCTTGATTTATGGGACGAGGCGAAGGAAGCCATGGTGGCGGTGTTGGACAGGCGCAAGCTGCTGGATTTGGTGGCGGAGGAAAATCGCCGTCTGGCATGCGAGAGGGAGGTGCCGGATGACGTCAGACCGAAGCCGGAACGATGGATGTCCAACCGCGACGAATTGGCGTGAAGGGATGGGAATTTTTTGCCAAGCCCGAAGTTCTTTCGTTGACCGTTCTGCCGTCATCCCTTAAGCTACACTTCGTAAAAATAAATTCGATGCGGTACCGCAACCGGCCTAGGGAGGAGAAGGGAATCATGGCAACCACAGCAAAGAGCGCGGCGAAAACGGCAGAGAAAACGGCAGAGAAAACGGCGGCGAAAACAGCAGAGAAAACGGCGGCGAAAACGGTGGTGAAGACGACGTCAAAATCAGCCGGCCAACCGGCGGCCAAAACAACTGCGAAACCGGCCAGGCAACCGGCGGCGAAGTTGGCGGCAAAAGCGGCCGACAAACCGGCGGCCAAAACAATGGCGAAACCGGCAAAGCAACCGGCGGCCAAGCCGGCGGAAAAACCGGCGGCGAAGTCAGCCGAAAAACTGGCGGCGAAGTCGGCCGGCAAGTCGGCGGTCAAAACTGTGGCGGCGGCGGTAGCGGCGGCCAAGGCAAAGCCCTTGGCGAAAGCAGGGGCGAAACCGGCGGGCCGTAAGGCTCAGGCGAAGCAGGCCAACGCCCCGATGGCGAATGTACCGTCGGAAAAGAAGCCGGCGGCCAAAGCTCGGTCAGTGGCGGGCAAAGCGGCGAAAACGGCGGCGAAGGCGGCTGAACCCGGGGTGAAGAAATCGGCGGCAAAACGCGCCGCGGTGGCGGCGAAGAAGACCCCGGCGGCGCCGGCGGTGCCATGAATTATGGTGCGGTGGTATTAAATATGGCGTGATTTTGTGAAGGGTAAGACCGCGGTCAAGGCAGAATGAAAGCATCTCCATAACCCCCGGCACTAAAAAACCCAAATTTTTTAGCTTGCGTTGCTCGCATTTCCTCATATGATTTCCGCATGCTTATTCGCACGGCGCTCCCTGCCTCCGATTGCAAAGGTCGCTTAGCTCAGTAGGTAGAGCACTACACTCACATTGTAGGGGTCACTGGTTCGAGTCCAGTAGCGACCACCATTTTAAGATTCGTTAAAAAACGCCAGCGGCTTTAAGTCGTTGGCGTTTTTTATTTTACATGAATTTATTTGCACTCTCATTCCGGTGTGATACGTCCCAATTCGTTGACAACCAGGCAAAATGTAGGTAAAATTGTAGGTAACGGTGGCGAAGTGAAAAAGCGTTACCTACAACTCGAAATCCACCGACGTTGTATCGAATTGTAGGTAACGCTCCTTTTGTAAAGGAGTTACCATGTCCCTAACGGATCGCGCCATTCTCAACCTCAGAAAAAGCGATAAGCGGCAGAAAGTTTTTGATGGCGGCGGCCTCTACGTCCATGTTTTTACCAATGGGAAGAAATATTGGCGAATGTCCTACCGCTTTGACGGGAAGCCAAAAACACTGTCATTTGGTGAATATCCGCTTGTCGGCCTCAAGATGGCGCGGGAGAAACGCGATGAAGCCAAGGAATTACTGCTCCGGGGAATCGACCCTGCGGCAAAAAATCGAGAGGAAAAGGAAGCCAAGGAAGAAGCCGCCTACAATACATTCGAGAATGTAGCGAGGCGGTGGCACGATGAACACGCGCCAGGCTGGACGCCCAAAAATGCACAGGTCATTCTTCGCCGCCTGGAACGAGACATCTTTCCGCACGTCGGAGCCAAGCCAATCAAGGAAGTCAAAGCCAGCGAATTGCTGACAACAGTACGTTTGATAGCCAATCGCGGCGCTCTCGATTATGCTCACCGGGCATTGCAGTATTGCGGACAAATATTCCGTTACGCCATCGCCAACGATTTGGCCGAGCACAACGTAGTCGCCGATCTCCAGGGTGCCTTACCCACCGCAAGAGTCAAACATCATGCCACAATCACCGACCCCAAAAAAATCGGCCCTCTCCTTCGTGCGATTGACGCTTACGACGGATACTTTCCGGTAGCTTGCGCCCTGAAATTGGCCCCCTTGACGTTTGTTCGCCCAGGCGAGTTGCGCGGTGCGGCATGGGAAGAATTCGATTTGGACAAGTTGGAATGGAGAATTCCCGCCGAGCGCATGAAAATGGAGGAACAACACATTGTACCCTTGAGCCACCAGGCTGTTACAATCCTCAAGGAATTGCATAAGTACACCGGCCAAGGCAGATTGCTTTTCCCTGGTATTCGCACGCCAGAACGGCCTATCAGCGACATGACTGTGAATGCGGCACTGCGCCGTATCGGCTACGCCAAGGAAGAAATCACCGGCCACGGTTTCCGGTCAATGGCTTCCACCCTGCTCAATGAATTGGGCTGGAACGGTGACGCCATCGAGCGGCAGCTTGCCCACGGTGAGCGAAATCAGGTTCGGGCTTCATACAACTTTGCCGAATTCCTACCGGAGCGGCGCAAAATGATGCAAGCATGGGCCGATTATTTGGATGAGCTTAAAGACACGCTTTAGCCTTGTTGAGCACTTGACATAATATTGAACCAAAAGCCCCATTCAACTCAACGACCCGGACATTTTAGTTGGACGGTCAATGCAAGCGATCTGCCGCCTATTCCGCTCTCCTTTCACGACAATCGGAAATGAGTTTCCTCAAATCTTCCACAAGCCACGCCGAAATCCGTGGTCCGAGCCGCACCGGTTTCGGGTAGTATCCCTTTCGTATCCCTTCGTAAAACGCCGTTCTCTTTATACCGAGAAACTTCAAAACAACCGGCAATCGAACAAGCCCCTCCTCCGGCAACGCCACCTTTTCAAAATCTTCCATTTTTCACCTTTCATTAAAGTCATATTTAGAGCCTATCCGAATAGACGCATGATCAACTCCCGCCGGATACAGTAAGTCTTCTGAGAGCTTGTTTCAAATTCAGGAGACTGCCATGTATGCCATTAAAGACATAATTCATGATGACGGTTGGCGCATTTCTGACGAA
>JAVBTZ010000043.1:0-11537 GCA_031555915.1 Planctomycetota bacterium | reverse complement strand
TTGTCGGAGCGGGGATGGTGGGCGGTCGGGCCGGCGTGGGTTTTGATTGCCGTGTCGACTTTGGCCATAGGGGTCCGTTTTCATATTTTGCTGCGTTTGCTCGGGTGTCCGTCCGGTTTGTGGCGGCAGGGCGAGACGCATTTGTCGGGGCTCCTCCTGCAGCAGGTCGGGTCCGACGCGGCTTTTGACGTCATGCGCACTTTGGGGTCGAAGGCGGCGGGCGGAGTAATGGCCGATATTCTCGCGGCGGTGCTGCTGGACCGGATTCTGGGCTTGTCGGCTTTGGCGGCGGTGACGGGCTTGGGCTTGGCGACCTATTTCTACGGCGGGGGCTGGCTGGTGCCGGTGGCGGGCCTGGTGGCGGTGTTGGCGGTGGGCCGGCTTTTCCTGCAGATCCTGTTCCTGTCCGGTCCCATAGCCCGTTGGCTGGAGGCGCGGAAGTGGTTTGCCCGGCTGCCGGGCGGGACTTTCGCCGTTTCGGTGGGACTGTCGCTGGAGCGGTTTCAGGGCCATGGCTGGCGGCTGGCGGGATTGTTTGCCTTGTCGGTACTGGTACACAGCGCCATGTTCGCGGCTTTGTACTGCAGCGGCTTGGCCCTGGCCGACGCCAGGGTGACCCCGGGTGAAGCTTGGGTCGGGGGGGCGGTGGCGACTTTCACCGGCGGGATTCCCCTGCCGATGGCCGGTTTGGGCGTGGGCGAGGCGGCTTTCGGGGAGACGGTGGTGCAGATGCGGGGGGACGGGGAGTCGGGGCGTTTCGCCAGTATATTCCTGTTGAACCGGATGTTGACCATTTTCCTTGGGGCGGCGGCTTGGCTCTTGGCGGCGGCCTTCGGGGTTGGGAACTCCAAAACAAAAATTTAGGAACGAGACGATGCGTATCGGCGTGGTGGGGGCGGGGTATGTCGGTTTGGTGGCCGGGGTTTGCCTGGCGGAAATGGGCAACGCGGTCATGGTGGTGGACAATGACCCGGTGAAAATCGAGACGCTCCAATCCGGGCGCACCCCGCATTACGAACCGGGTTTGGATGAACTGCGGATGCGCAATCAACTGAACCGGCGGCTGTCCTTTTCCACCTCCATCCCCGAAATGGTGCGGCAGGCCGAGGTGATTTTCGTGGCGGTGGGGACGCCGATCGCCGACAACGGTTTCGTCGACATGTCGGCCCTGGACGCGGCCGTCTCCGAGATTGCCGCCGCCTTGGACGGCTACCGGCTGATTGTCGTCAAGTCGACGGTTCCCCCGGGGACCAACCACCGGCTCGCCGGGCTTATCCAGGCCAGGACGGCGCAACCGTTCGACCTGGCCAGCAATCCCGAGTTCCTCAAGGAAGGAACGGCGGTAAACGACTTCATGCATCCGGACCGGGTGATCATCGGGGCGCGGACCGAAAAGGCCTACGGCCTGATGCGTTCCGTCTACAACCCGTTTTTCCGGACCGGCTACCGCCTGATGGAGACGGACCCCGAATCGGCGGAGATGATCAAGTATTCCTCGAACGTCATGCTGGCGGCCCGCATCAGTCTCATGAACGAGATTTCACGGATTTGCCACGCGGTCGGGGCCGACGTCGAGAAGGTGCGTATCGGCGTGGGGCTGGACCGGCGGATTGGCTCGTCCTTTCTTTTCGCCGGTTTGGGTTACGGCGGGAGCTGTTTCCCCAAGGACGTGCAGGCGATGGCGTACCTGGCCGAGCAATCGGGGATCGAGAGCGGGATGTGCCGGGCGATTGACACGGCCAACCTGAAGCAGCGGGAAATTCTCCTCCCCTTCATCACGAAGGAATTCGGCTCCGACTGTACGGGCCTCGACTTCGCCCTCCTGGGCCTCGCGTACAAGCCCCGCACCGACGACGTCCGCGAGTCGCCGGCTTTGGTGCTGGCGGGGCACCTGCTGGAAATGGGCGCCAGGGTGAGGGGATTCGATCCCGAAGCCGGCGAAAATGCCAAGCGGGCGCTCCCCGGTTTGGCCTTGGCGGAGGGAATCGAGGAGGCGCTCACCGGCGTGGACGCCCTGTTCATTTGCACCGAGTGGAACGAATTCCGCACTTTGGACTGGGAGCGTTTACGTGACATCATGAAGCGGCCCCTGGTGTTTGACGGACGGAATTTGTATTACCCCGAAGAAATGGCGGAACGGGGGTTTACCTATTATTCGGTGGGCCGGAGACCGGCTGAACCGGGCGGCGAAAAGAAAAAGCCGGGGATTTCGGTACGGATAAAATAAATCGGGGACACGCACGAATGGCGCCGAAATAAGGACAACTGCCTGAAAACGTGAGCATTATGATCCCCGATAATCCAGTATAAACGGTCACACGAAAGGAAACCGCATGCGCCAGGAATTCCTCCCCTTCTCACGACCCTGCACCGGGGAAGAAGATATCGAAGCCGTCGTCAAAGTCATGCGCTCCCACTGGCTCACCACCGGCAAGGAATGCGCCGAATTCGAAAGCGAATTCGCCGAACGCGTCGGCGCCCGCGAAGCCGTCGCCGTCGCCTCCGCCACCGGCGGCATGCACTGCGCCCTCACGGCCCTCGACCTCGGACCCGGCGACGAAGTCGTCACCCCCTCCCTCACCTGGGTCTCCACCCCTAATCTCATCGAACTCGCCGGCGCCACCCCGGTTTGGGTCGACGTCGACCGGGGGAACCTCATGGCCACCGCCGACCGGATTGAATCCCTAATCACCCCGCGCACCAAAGCCGTCATCCCCGTGCATTACGCCGGCGCCGCGGTCGACCTCGACCCCATTCGCCAGCTGGCGGCCCGGAAAGGGGTGTTCCTCCTGGAAGACGCCGCCCACGCCACCGGCACGTTTTACAAAGGCAACCCCATCGGCTCCCAAGGCTCCGCCATCTTCTCCTTCCATCCCATCAAGAACATCACCACCTCGGAAGGCGGCATGGTCGTCACCGACAACCCCGACTTCGCCGCCCGGGTCCGCCGCCTGAAGTTCCACGGCCTCGGCGTCGACGCCTACGACCGCGAAACCATGGGCCGGAAGCCCCAGGCCGAAGTGGTCGAACCCGGTTACAAATACAACCTCACCGACATGGCCGCCGCCCTAGGCCGCAGCCAATTGGCCAAACTGGAAGAAATGAACCTGGCCCGAACCGAACTGGCCGGCCTCTACGACCGGCACTTTGCGGAAATCCCGGAAATCCTCCCGCTGGAAACGCCGGCCTGGCCGCACCGGCATTCCTGGCACCTCTATGTGATTCGCCTGAACAAGGAGGGCTTGTCCCGGGACGCTTTCATGGAACGGCTGAAACGGCGGAACATCGGGACGGGGATTCACTTCCTCGCCGCCCATACCCACGCCTATTACCGCAACAAGCCCGGGCCCAAAGCCGACCTCCCCAACAGCGAATGGAATTCGAAACGCATCATGTCGATTCCCCTGTTCCCCGGCATGACCCCGGAGGACGTCACGGACGTGGCGGAGGCGATCAAGGAGGCGTTGGTGAAGGAGTAGCGCGGGGGGTATAAAAATAAAAAATGGCATCACAGGAAAAAATTTCTATGGATCTATCCTTGGTCATCCCGGTCTACAACGAAGAAAAATGTCTGGATGAATTGCTCCGCCGCTGCCTCGCCGTCTGCAAGGCCAGCGGCAAAAGCTTCGAAATCGTCCTCGCCGACGACGGCAGCCGCGACCGCTCCCGGGACATCATCGAAACGGCCAACCGGACCAACCCCGAAATCGTCGGCGTCTTCCTAAACCGCAACTACGGCCAGCACGCCGCCATCATGGCCGGCTTCGCCCAAGCGCGGGGCGGCGTGATCGTCACCCTCGACGCCGATCTGCAAAACCCGCCCGAGGAAATCCCCAAACTCCTGGCCAAAATCGACGCCGGCCACGACGTCGTCGGCAGCATCCGCGCCAACCGGCAGGACACCCGCTTCCGCAAAACCGCCTCCCGCATCGTCAACGGCATGGTCCGCCGGCTCACGGGAGTCGACATGCACGACTACGGCTGCATGCTCCGCGCCTACCGGCGGGAAATCATCGACGCCCTCCTCTCCTGCCGCGAAACCACCCGGTTCATCCCGGTCCTGGCCAATTCCTTCGCCGCCAATCCCACCGAAATCGAAGTCGACCATTGCGAACGCACTTCCGGCAATTCAAAATACAGCCTCTACAAATTGATTAACCTCTACCTGGACCTCCTGACCTGCACCTCGACCCTCCCCCTGCGGGTGGCCAGCGTGGTCGGATTGGTGATGAGTGGACTAGGCATCCTGGCGGCGTTCATCCTGATGTTCGGCCGCCTGGTCTTCGGGTCGGACTGGGCCGTCGACGGAACCTTCACCCTGTTCTCCATCGAGTTCGTGTTTCTCGGCGGAATCTTTTTGGGCATCGGCGTTCTCGGGGAATATATGGGAAGAATCTACAACGACGTTCGCGCCCGGCCGGCCTATTGCGTAAAACGCGTGGTCGGGGGAACGCCGGCCAATGGGGAAAACCAATTCGCGGCTGTCGGAAAGGACTCATAATGAAGGCGGTAGTTTTCGCATACTCGAACATCGGCTGCGCCGGTCTCGAAACGCTTCTCGCCAACGGCGTCGAGGTCACGGCCGTCTTCACCCACCCCGACGACCCCGACGAAAACACCTGGTTCCGCTCGGTCGCGGAAACGGCCGCCGCCCGCAATATCCCGGTCTACGCACCGGAAGACATCAACCACCCGCTGTGGGTAAACCGCATAAAAGCCATGGAACCGGACTGCCTGTTCTCGTTCTACTACCGGAAGCTCTTGAAGGAGCCCATCCTCGCCCTGCCCCGCCGCGGCGCCTTCAACCTCCACGGCTCCCTCCTTCCCAAATACCGCGGCCGCTGCCCGGTGAACTGGGTCCTGATTAACGGCGACGCCGAGACCGGCCTCACCCTCCACCACATGGTGAAACGCGCCGACGCGGGTGACATCGTGGGGCAAGTGCGCATCCCCATCACCTCCCATGACACCGCCCGCAGCCTCAACGAAAAAATGACCGCCGCCGTGCCGGGTTTTCTCGCCCCCCTCATCCCCGCCCTCGGCGCGGGAACCGCCCCCCGCCTAAAACAGAACGACGTCGACGCCACCACCTTCGGCGGCCGCCGGCCTGCGGACGGCCTAATCGACTGGGAACAGCCGGCGGAGCGGATTCGCAACCTCGTCCGCGCGGTCACGAAACCTTATCCCGGCGCCTTCACCTACGCCGGCGGCAGAAAATTTTTCATCTGGGACGCGGCCGTAGAAACCACCCCCAATCCGGCCAAGGCCGGAACCGTCCTCTCCGACGACCCCCTGCTGGTGGCTTGCGGTTCCGGCGCGCTGCGGGTCGTCCTCGGACAGGAGGAAAAGGGCGTCGCGACCGGCGGCCGGCAGTTGGCCCGGGACATGAACCTCCGCGCCGGCATGCGCCTCCGCACCCCTGACACCAACGGCTCCCGAAAACAGCGGGTCCTGATCCTCGGGGTGAACGGCTTCATCGGGAACGCCCTCTCCGAGCGGCTCCTCGCCGACGGACGCTTCGAAGTCGTGGGCCTCGACCGCCAGTCCGACCAGATCGCCCGCTTCCTCGCCCACCCCAACTTCACCTTCATCCCCGGCGACATCACCATTCACCGCGAACGCATCCGCTACGAAATCAGCCGCGCCGACGTGGTCCTCCCCCTCGTCGCCATCGCCACCCCCATCGAATATGTCAGGAACCCCCTGCGGGTTTTCGAACTCGACTTCGAGGAAAATCTCCGCGTGGTCCGTTATTGCGTCGACTATAAAAAACGCGTCGTCTTCCCCTCCACCTCCGAAGTCTACGGCATGTGCGAGGACGCCAAATTCGACGAGGACGAATCGCCCCTTGTGGTCGGTCCCATCCGCAACCAGCGCTGGATCTACTCCGCCTGCAAACAGCTCCTAGACCGGGTCATCTGGGCCTACGGCCAGGAGGGACGGCTGCACTTCACCCTGTTCCGCCCCTTCAACTGGATTGGCCCCCGCCTCGACCGTCTGGACTCGGCCCGCATCGGCAGTTCGCGGGCGATCACCCAGATGATTCTGAACCTGGTCGAGGGGACGCCCATTCTCCTCATCGACGGCGGCGCCCAGAAACGCTGTTTCACCGCCGTAGAGGACGGCATCGAAGGGCTTTTCCGCATCATCCTCGACAAAAACCGCAACTGCGACGGCACGGTGATGAACCTGGGGAATCCGGACGGCGAACTCAGCATCCGCGAACTCGCGGAAATTCTCGTGGCCGCCTTCGAACGGCATCCCCTCCGCAGTAAATTCCCGCCCTTCGCCGGCTACTGCGAGGTCGAGGGCGTGTCGTATTACGGCAAAGGCTATCAGGACGTGCAAAGCCGCAAACCGTCGGTGGCGAAGGCCGGACGGCTGCTCGGCTGGAAGCCGGCGATCGACCCCCGGCGGGCGGTGGAGGAAACGCTCGACTTCTTCCTGCGGGATCATCTGGAGAGACAGGGATGCTAGCCGGTTTGCGGATTGACGTGGACACTTTGCGGGGAACCCAATTGGGAGTCCCCCGCCTGTTGGCGATTTTGGCCAAGCACGGCATGCACGGAACCTTCTTTTTCTGCGTGGGGCCGGACAACATGGGCCGGCATCTGTGGCGGCTCCTCCGGCCGGCTTTCCTCTGGAAAATGCTCCGCACCCGGGCGCCGTCCCTCTACGGCTGGTCGATACTCCGCTGCGGGGTCATTGGCCAGGGACCGGACATCGGCGAACTTTGCGCCGGAATAATCGGCAAAACCGCCGCCGCCGGCCATGAAGTCGGCCTGCACGCCTGGGACCACCAACACTGGCAGACCATGTCCATGCAGGACCCGAGAACCGTGCGGGAAGCCGTGGCGCGGGGCTACAACCGGCTCACCGACCTCCTCGGACGCCCCCCCGCCTGCTCGGCCGCGCCGGCTTGGCGGGCGCCGGCCGTAGTCCTGGAAGCGAAAGAAGGCTTCCCCTTCGCCTACAACTCGGACTGCCGGGGAACGGACTGCTTTATCCCGGTCATCCCAAACGGTCGCCTCGAACCAGGGAACGGCAATATCCGCGAACAACTGAAACCGCAGATCCCCGTAACCCTCCCGACCTACGACGAATTGGTGGGAACGGAGGGAATCACCGACGCGAATTATAATG
Organism: Planctomycetota bacterium; assembly: GCA_031555915.1. Classification (GTDB taxonomy): domain Bacteria; phylum Planctomycetota; class SZUA-567; order SZUA-567; family SZUA-567; genus JAJBSZ01. The sequence continues at coordinate 4,394 of JAVBTZ010000043.1, read as the reverse complement.
AAAAACTGCTGGAGCGCTTCCGCCCCGACGCCCTGAACGTCCTCTGCGTCCACGCGGAGGTGGAGGGGGTGGCGAAGGCGGACATGTTCGAGGAATTCTTGCGTAAAGCGAAAGACCGCGGGGTTGGTTTCGCCAGACTGGATGAGGTGCTGAAAAGCCGGGGCCGGCTGAAAAGCGCCGGAGTCCGCATGCAGGCCCTGCCAGGGAGGGAAGGGCAATTGTGTTTTCAAGGCGATTGGCTGGGATAAGGCAACGCTCAAATTAGGAAAAATAAAAGCTGATGACCGTCGACCAAAGCGAAAATCAATCCGGAACCAAAGCCGACTCCGCCGCTTTTTTGTGGTTTTTCGCGGGGGTGCTGGTTCTACTCTACCTGCTGCTTTACCTCGCCCCCCTGAACCAACGCCCCCTTTTCACCCCCGACGAATCCCGCTATGCGGAAATTCCCTGGGAAATGCTGGCCAATCGCGATTGGGCCACCCTGCATCAGGTCGGGCTGCCCTATTACGAGAAACCGCCCCTCGGCTATTGGCTGACCGCGGCGACGCAATATGTCTTCGGGCATAATTCCTTCGCGGTGCGCCTCCCCTCCGCCCTCGCCGCCGGACTCACCGCCCTAGCCCTCTTCCTCCTGCTCCGGCGGGTACGGAAAAACTACGCCCCCGCCCTGGCGGCGGCGGCCGTGTACCTGTCCTGCCTCGAAGTCTTCGGCGTCGGCACCTTCGCCGTACTCGATTCCCTGTTCACCCTTTTTGTCTGCCTGTCCCTGATCGCCTACTATTTGTCGCTGACCGGGACGGGACGGCGGCGGTTAATGTGGGCGATCCTGTCCGGGGTGGCTTGCGGCTTGGCTTTCCTCAGTAAAGGGCTTACCGCCCTGGTGCTGCCGGCCTTGACGGCATGCGCCTGGCTCTTGTGGGAGCGGCGTTACCGGGATCTCCTCACTTCCTGGATAATCCCCGTCGCGGTGGCGGGGCTGACGGTGCTGCCGGCGGCCCTCCTGCTGCACCGGGCCAATCCGGATTTCTGGCGCTATTTCTTCTGGGTGGAGCATGTGCAGCGTTTTCTCGATCCCCACGGCGGCCAGCACCGGGAGTCGTTCTTCTTTTATCTTCCGATTATCGCCGCCGGCGCGGTGCCGTGGACTTTCCTCATGCCGGGGGTTTACGGCGAAGTTCGCTCCCGGTTGCGGGAGGACAGCCTGAGCCGCTACTGCCTGGCCTGGTTCGTCAGCCAATTCCTGTTCTTTTCCGCCTGCGGGGGGAAATTGCCGACCTACATTCTGCCGGGCTTTCTGCCTTTGGCGCTACTTCTTGGCGAGGCGCTTATCGCCACATCCCGCGGCGCCTGGCTGGCCCGGGGGGCCTGGCTGGGCGCGGTGATTTTCGCGGCGGCGATTGTCGGTTTTCTGGTTTGGCTGCCGTTTTCCAATCAGGTGCATTTGCGGGAGAGCCTGGCGGGGGATTCCGAATCCTGGCTTTTGGGCGCGGCCTTGGTGGTGGCGGCGTTGTGTCTGTTCATGGCTTCGCGCCGATTCTCCGAGGTGGAAAACGAGGCGGCGGCGGCAGCTTCGCGCCGACGCCTGGCGGGGATTGGCTGGACGGCCCTGACTTTGGCGACCGCCGCTTTTGCCAGTTTTTTCGCCCTGCCGGAAGGGATCGAGGACCGGAAGTCGCCCTCCCGCCTTTTGGAGGACTGCATTCCCCTCACCCCGGCCGGCGCGGAAATTCTCTCGGACCGGAAGACCATTGCGTCCGTATGCTGGCACTACCGGAGGGAGGACGTGAAGTTTTTCGGGGAAAAGGGTGAATTGGCATACGGTTTGGAAAGTACCGCCGCCGCCGGCCGCTATTTCCCCACTGCCGGGGAAGCGGCCGCCTGGCTGGAGATAACCCTGGCCGGCGGCGCGCCGGTGGTGTTATGCCTGCGGGACGATGCATTGCTGGAGCTGGAGAAATATGCCAGGGGCCGGAAGCCGGCGGAACGGCGGGAGCTTTCGCATTATGTATGGGCGTTGTATTTGCCCGACCGGGTAAAAGATTAGTTTTTTGCTTTTTACCGTCTTGCGCCGAATTTGTTTGTTGGGAAAATGGTTTATTAGTGGCTAATCCGCCCTATTCGAGCCAAGGCTTGAATAGGGCGCTTCATGGGTGATTTTGACAATGGGACAAGTTTGCAGGCAAATGGGACCGCATGGCTAGAAAACAGGGAAAAGTCCGATCCTTTATTGAATACGCCGCCGCGCTATTCGGGGTGGGGTTGTTGGCATGGCCGCCGTTGGCGTTGTCGAAAGCGATTGCCTATGCCATTGCGGATATCTGGCGTTTTCTCGACCAGCGGCATTGCCGGAGGATTATGAACCAGTCGATGGACCGGCTGGGGATTTCCGAAAGTGAGGCCAGGGAACTGACCAAACGCAACTACCGGCACTATTTACTCTTCTTCATGGAAGTGGCCAGGTTGAAGCGCATGTCCGACGCCGAGGTCGACCGCCGCACCGACCGGAATGGTTGCGACGTCATTATGCGGGACATCCTCGCCAAGGGTAAGGGGATGGTGGTGGTGACGGGGCATTTGGGCAACTGGGAGTGGGGGGCGGTGGCGATGGGGATGTTGGGGGTGGTGCATGGGTTCATAGCCCGGCCTTTGGACAATCCTTATCTGGACGCCTTCATCAACCGCCTGCGGGAGCGTACCGGCGCCACGGTCTGGGACAAATACGGCAGTATGCGGAAAGGTTTGGGCGCATTACGGAAGGGCCAGGGCCTGGTGGCGGTGGCGGATCAGGACGGCGGCAAAAACGGCTGCCGGGCGCCATTCCTGGGGAAGGAGGCGACCAGCATGACGGCGCCGGTGGAATTGGCGATTAGGAACGGGGCGCCGGTGTTTGTGGGAGCGGTGATGCGGGCGGGAACGGAGGACCTGCGTTTCGTGATGGTGCCCAAGCGGGTGCATTGGCCGGTGGCGGGGGCCGATCCCAAAGCGGAGGTTGCGCGGCTGATGACGGAGGTGAATGCGGACTTGTCGGAAATTATTCGCGAATATCCGGAACAGTGGATTTGGATTCACAACCGCTGGAAAAGCGTGGACGGGGATTCCCTTCGTATGGGATGACCACAGCACACACTTAGCTTGCTTCCGGTAAAAACCTAAAGCGACGGGGATTTTCCACCTGGCACTAACATATAACGAATGAGGGCAGGTAAAACCGCCATGTTTAATAAACGGGGAAAATTCACCAGGACGCGGGGTTTTGAAAGAAGGCGCTATTTCGACATGTCGACCGTCAGCGAAGCCCGGGAAGCGAGGGACACGGTAAGCTTCTCCCAGCAAGACACCGCCAGCCAGAGCGAAATGGTGCGGGAGATCTCCCGGGTCACCTGGGTGGGCGTGGCGGTGAATCTGGGTTTGGCGGTATGCAAGGGCCTGGCGGGCTACTGGGCCGGTTCGAAGGCGCTAATAGCCGACGCGGTGCACACCTTGTCGGACCTGGCCACCGACTGCGCCATTCTGGTGGGAGTCCGCTATTGGTCGGCGCCGGCCGATGCGGATCATCCGCACGGCCACCGGAAAATCGAGACCCTGGTTACGTTGGGGATTGGCCTGGCGTTGGCGGCGGTCGGTTTGGCCCTGGGGTATGAAGCGGTCGCTTATTTGGCCAAGGTTTTTGCGCTGGGGATTGAACCGCATCCTTTGGAATCGCTCAACACCGCTTCCATAACCGCCCTGACGGTGGCGCTGTTGTCCATTGTCAGCAAGGAATGCCTGTACCGTTGGACCGCGGCGGAGGGCTCCCGCCTGGGGTCGCCGGCGATTGTCGCCAACGCCTGGCATCACCTTTCCGACGCCTTCAGTTCGATTCCGCCCTTGTTGGCGATTGGCGGGGAAATCATCGGCAAGCAACTCGGCTATAACCTGTGGTTTCTGGACGCGGTGGGAACGCTGGTGGTGTGTGTGATGCTGCTGCAGGCGGCATGGCAGGTCATGGAACCGACTTTGGGGGCGCTTTTGGACGCCAGCGCGGACCGGAAGATTTGTGCGACGATTCGCCGCACCGTCTTGAGTACGCCGGGGGTGATCGACACCAAGCGCATTCGCACCCGGGTGATCGGGGGTAATGCGGTGGCGGTGGATTTGGACATCATCGTGGATCAGAACCTCTCGGTGGCGAAGGGGCACGCCATCGCTTCGGAGGTACAGAGCCGCTTGCTGGGTTTGGGAAAAAATTTGGATGCCTGCCCGGTGGACGTATTGGTGCACGTGGAACCGGGTGAACCGGGCTAACAGCCCGGTAACAAAGTCCATTGCCGCCGCTTTCGGCTTGTAGGTCCGAAATACTTCGGCCAAAAAAAACGCCAATATGCCCATATTTGCTTATTTTTTTGGCCTCGTCT
>JAVBTZ010000144.1:0-5056 GCA_031555915.1 Planctomycetota bacterium | reverse complement strand
GACGCCATGAACAAACGTTTCGGCGCCGGCACCCTTCATTACGCAAGTCAAGGCATGGGCGACGAAGACTGGCGAATGCAGCGGCAACTTATGTCCCCGCAGTACACAACCCAATGGGATCATCTCCCCAGGGTCATTTGACCCGCCATAAAAGGACTTGAAACCATGTGCGGTCGCTTCGCCCTGCAAAACATTCCCAAGCCGATTCTCGATGAATTCGTCCTCATCCCCCCGCCGGTCCAGCCGCGTTATAATATCGCGCCTACCCAAATGGCGCCGGTGGTCCTAATCGGCCCCGACGGTAAACCTGTCATCGAGTATTTGTAAATATATGGCCTTACTTATCAATATCCTCATCATGGCTGTCCCGTGGGATAAATTCTGCGTAGTGCTTTTTACAAACCTCAGGAGTATTCCCCATCCATGCTGAGATTTTATCGAGACTGACTCCAGCCTGAACGCGTAGAGTGGCGAAGGTGTGCCGCCAAGCGTTCCAGCCGATACGTTCTGCTGGGAGCCAGGAGCCGCCGTCGTGGGCGTGTTCGGGGATTGCTTCGAGAGCGGCCAATTCCATCGCCAGCGTTCGTGCTGATGCTTTTTCTTTGGTTTTGGCGATTTTTTTGGTAAGGGTGGCGCGTTGCACCGGGAGTGACAAAATGGCTTCCTCGGTTTTGAGGAAATGGCGCTTGCCGATGGGCTCGCTGGAAGTACCGCTGAAAGTGGGATGCTCTGGAATGCAAAGGGCTTCGCGTACCAGCTCGACTAGGCGATCTGCTTGGTTTGCCCAGGTCATGTCGTCGATTGGCTGAATGACTGCTCCGCGTTCGGCGCGGGCGGCGGTGAGGATTTCGAGGAGTTCACGGGCGATGGGAGTTTTACGCTTGCCAGTTTTGCCGAAGCGGATGATGAGGTGACGGTTGTCGAAATTCACGTCAGTCCATTGAAGGCGGAAAATTTCCTCGCGCCGGCAGCCAGCATAGAGGGCGATGGGTATGGCTATCCAGTCCGGGCGACCAAGGCCACGGGCGACGACTAGGATACGGTCGCGTTCGGCGGCGGTGCAATAGGTGATTACTTCGGCGCCGTCTTCCCTCAACATCTTAATGCCGGCGAAGGGACTGCTGGCGACGGCCCCGCTCGCAAGGCACCATTGGAAAAATCGGCTGCAAGCGGCGAGGGCGCGGTTTCGCGTTCCGTTGGACGCGCCGCCCTCTTCGCCGGTGCGTTTTTTGGGTCTGTTGGATATGCCGTTTTGGTGGACGTGTTCCAGGAAGCGGTTGGCTTGGTTGGCGTCGGTTTTGCCGATGCCGCCAGTGACGAATCTATCAAGTGCTTTCAGGTAGGCGAGGGAGTTATTCGCCCAACTCGATGAGCATTCGCGTTTGATGACCGGCTCATAATTCTGTAGCCATCGGGTCGGTTCCGATGAAAAACCGGCTTCCCCTGCTTTTTGAGAGGGTCCGAACCGATCCTCCAGGTAGCGGATCACACCTGAGGTCCGGGCGTACTCGGCGGGAAATTCCGGCGAGGTTTGGGCCAAGGCGACTGCAAAGCGTCGAAGCACTATATCGGCGGGCTGTTCATCCTCTTTTTCGCGGGTAAGGCCGGTTGAGACGGTGTACTGTTTGTATTTATTTGGGGCAGGGGAATAACGCCATAAAATTACCCAAGCACCATGCAAAAACCGCTTCGTCGGTTGGGGAAATTCGGTTTTTTTGGGCATGGTTTTCCTCGCATTCGTGTTCAGTATTCGTGTTTTTTAATGGTATGCGAGAGGGGGAAATAGTCAACAAAAAACCGCAACCCCTTGGGGTTGCGGCCTTTATCTTGGTACCCGCTCTGCGACTCGAACGCAGGACCTCCTGATTAAGAGGCATAGTTGAAGTAATCTATAACCTACGACTGTATATTATTTTGCAATATAAGCAGCTGTCTAATAAGGAGATAAGATTTACGATTTTATGCGGTAGTGTTCGATATTGTTCGGATGTTATTGTCCAAGCGTCCCCATAAACGTCCCCATCATTAACAACTGACTTTCAATATCAATGCTATTTACATACCTCTTTTTTTGCCGATACCGTCCCCACAAACGTCCCCAGTGTTTACCAGTATCTACAAGTCTTGCACTATGTCTTTATAGTCTTTATACCATGAATTTGAGCATATCAGAAAACATGTTCATTCACATCCTATTTCGGGCTGTCGACATATTGAAATGGAGCGCGTCGGTGGGAATTGCACCCCCTTATCCCGGCTGGTGGCCGGGTGCATCACTGCCAATGCTTGGCGCGCGTTTGGGGTAGGGCTGGTGGATGGGGCGGAGGCGTTTGTCCAGGTCGGCGGTAAGGGGGTAAAGATATTTGTGCTTGCCGGATTTCCGGACCAATTCAGCCTCATAGCCCATTTGCCGCAACTTCGCGACCTCCGACGTCCCATAGACTGAATTGCACGACCGGCGGTGGCGGATGCGGCCATTGATGCGGCAATAGGAATGGGCGTCGCTCATGCCTTGGTAAATCCAATTCATCGCCTGGTAAATCCCCCCGTGGTGACCTTCGTCCGGATCGGCATAGGAGACGATGAGCTTTAGGTCCGGGGATTGCTTCCGCAGGAGCCGGATGGATATGGCGACGATTTGCGACACGGGCGACCGGTGGGCGGCCAGGGCAACGCGGACCAACTCGATACATTCGAACTGCGACAGGTTGTACGGCTGGCCGATGCGCGGGGTGGAACCGTGGCCGAAGATGACGGCGCCGATGAAGCGACCGTCTTCCCAAGCGCCGACCCGCACCAAAGCGCCGGACGGTATGGCGCGGGAGTAGTGCCAGTTGAGGCAAGCGTACCGCGCCGCGGCGAAGTCGCAAAAGGCCAGACGCAGGTTCGGCCTTGCCGTCGCCGACGCCTCACGCGGGGACGAAGACATGGCCGCACTCCGGGCAGGTGACGGGTTTCTTTTGGTCAAGGCGGGGTTGGGTTGATGCGTCGACCGGGGCGAAGTCGGGCGGGGCAGGCGGGGCGAGGTCGGCTTCCATCTTGTCGAGGGCGGCCGACAGTCCGGAGAAATCCAGACCCAGAGCGTCCAGGTCGTAGCCGTCGGTTCGCAGACTGGCCAACTCCTTTTCCAACAGGTCGCAGTCCCATTCGGCATACTCCCCGGTTTTGTTGTCGGCCAGGCGATAGGCGCGGGCTTGGGCGGGGGTGAGGTCGGCGGCGATGTGGACCGGGATCTTTTGTAAACCCAGAGTAAACGCGGCTTGATAGCGGACATGGCCGGCTACAATCACCCGGTCGGCGTCGACCACGATGGGCTGACGGAATCCGAATTGGCGGATGGACTCGGCGACGGGCAGGACGGCGGCGGCGGTTTTCCGGGGGTTGCCGGGATAGGGGTGGATAGTGTCAATATCACACAGGATGACCTTCAGATCGGTTTTCACAATTTCGCTGCATTCTCGGTCTCTTTTCGGTCGATAGTCGGGATGGTCGGCGGCTGAGCCGGTTGACGGTCTCTTCCGGCAGAGTGGTTGCACACTCAAGCCGCCGGCTTTCCTCGGAAATTTCCTTGCCTCGATATCTCAGATCACTCCTTCAAAAGCATCTTCGTTCCCCGGTCCTCGTCGCTACGGCGGGGGCGTTGGTCGAGGAGGATGGAGTTCCGCATACAGGTTTCGGACAGGGTCTTGATGGCGGCGGTGTTGGCGTCCAGGGAAGTCTGCAGTTTGTCGATGATGCGCTGCATCATTGCGTTATTGCGCGCGATAATGCCTTGGGTTATGGCGGTATTGTGCCGGAACAGGAGCACCACCGCCACACCGAACACCACGGTCACCACTCCCAAAACGCCGTATTCACTGGCGGTTTTCACAATCAGGGCTTCCATGCGGGGGTTCTTTCCATGTCAGGCATGCCAATCGTCAGAAAAATCCCCGCGAACGCCGGAGACGGGTAACGTTCGCGGGGCGGGGCCGGAGGAGAGACGCGGCGGTTTAATTCTTGCCGACGATGGCGGCGCGTTCGCGGCGGGCTTGTTCCAGGAGGTGCGGGTGGTTGGCGCTGAAGAAATTCAAGAACCAGCACAGTTCGTTGTTGTCGGCGCGGAGGGTGGTGTTGTCGTTCCGAAGATGGGCGGCTTCCTGCTCGTAGACTATCAGGGTCGGACGGACGGCCTGGCGGATGAACGCTTCGTTCAGGACGCCGCCGGCGGTCATCAGCGTGCCGCAGGCGTTGTTGCCGCTGGCGATACTGCGGAGGATGGCGGCTTCGCGCTCAAGGAGCGTGGGCGAGTTGATAACAGGCGCGGCGGGGACGCAGTCGGGGTCGCCGGGGCGACAGATGTTCGGGTTGATATTCATGTTTGTCCTTTCAGAAAGTTTTCGAGAACCACACGCCGGCGCGGGGCGTCAGGGCTTCGCGGGCGGCGCGGGGGTTGTTGAGTTCGGCCAACGAACCGGCCATTTCGATACTGTTCAGGCCGATGCGGAGGCGGGTGCCGGTGTCGGGGTCGTTTATCCACAGGCCGCGATGGTCGATTCCGGCTTGGCCAAGGCCGACCCGGATTCCATTAAGGGCAAGAGTTCGGACAAGACCGGCGATAAAGGGCCGGCCACCGGCACTGTCCCCTGACGGCCTTTACGCAGGCCAATCACGTATTCGACCACCAGCTGGAACATTTCTGGGCCGTACTTTTTCATCAGGTCAACCCCTCGGGTTTTGGCAAAGGCGACGGCGGCGGCGCGGCAGTCGGCTTGTGCCTTGAGGACGGCCGCCGGGGTGAGTTTGCCGTTGGCGTCCCGCTCGGCAGTCTTAACGCCGGCATTCCAGGCCACGTCAACGCCCCATGAGGCGAAGTCGATGAGGTCGGCGGCCCAGCGGTATTCCTTGGCGAATTCGCGTTGCTTCAGCCAGAGGTTGAAGAGCTTAAGCAGCTGCAGGCCGATGAACATGGCGGGGGAAGAAAAGAGCAGGTACCAAATCCAATGCGCTTCGGCGGGCAGGGGCGGCGGGGACGGTAGGCCGCCGAAGTCGGAGATGGTAACGCCGGCTATTGGCG
>JAVBTZ010000217.1:0-19570 GCA_031555915.1 Planctomycetota bacterium | reverse complement strand
TTATAATTTTATTTTTTTGCGGCCGCGTGGGGGTTTTTTTTCACCATTCCCCCCCCAAAAAAAAAACCCCCCTGGTCTTTCTTTTTTTTTTTTCGCCCCCCCCCCCGGGTCGAATCCTTGTCAATCTATTATCTTAGCGCTTGAAAGGGGGGGTTGCAAAGAGTTTTTACAGGGAGACGACAGGTGAAGTCGCCTGGCGGGAAAAACGTTTTTTCTATACCGGATTGCAGTTGCAGGTTTTGTTCACCGCGTCAAGGCCGAGTTCCTCCCATATGTCCTCGGTCTCCTCGCACAGCCCAATCGACATCCCCTTTCCCAAGCCGTCCACCACCGCCCGGTACAACCGCATCCGCACCTGCCGGGGATATCTGCCGATCGAACCTTCCTCCGGCGCTTCCAGCGCCTGAAAGATGCTCACGTCCCCAACTTCCGGCAAAAGCGTCGGGTCTGCCCGCAAGGTCCCCAAGGTGACCCGTTCCGGCGCCAACTCCTTCACCTGCCGAATAAGCCAGGCATAATCGTAACCGTCAATCATCGGGTCCAGTCTCACCCGTACCCGCCAGCCCAAACTTTTCAGCTTCCTGGCCGCCGCCAGGCGGTCTGGGGTAGAGGCGGCGCCGGCTTCGAACGCCTCCGCGGCCTTGGGGGCGTTAAGGGAAAAACTGACGATGATATTCTTGCACGGCGCGTGGGTCAAAAACGCCTCGCAGTTATCCAGCCCGCTTTTTGTTACCACCAACAGGCAATGCGGACGTTGCTTCCGCTCCGCGTTTTCCCTAATGAACTCGATAAGCTCTCCCCAGAGCGGTCGTTCCTTTTCAAAAGACAGGCTGTCGGTCATGTTGCCGGTGTTGGCCAGGAACGTTTCCAAATCGTCCTCTTTCAGCCATTCGCCCAGTTCCTTGAAAAGACGCTCGGTATCGGTGAAAATCCGCCTTTCCTTCCGGCCGTATTCGGTGTCCCGGAGAAAACAATAACTGCAATTGAAGTTGCAGCCCCGGGCATGATCCAAAAGATAAAAATTCGGACACACGGTGCGGACAGGAGTGGTACGCAACAGATATAAATAGGGATCCTTGCTGGTGCAGAGGTCTTGGTCTTGTAGAGTCGTAGTCATGAGTCCACTCTCCCTAACTGAAGTTATGGGAACCTCTGTTTTTCAGAGGTCCCCGTTGCTGTTCGGGTGAAAACGATTTTAACAAAACGCTCTTCCGCCGGAACCGGGCGGAAGAGCGTTGCCTTTGCCTAAGATTGCCGCGGCAAAGCGTCCGGAGTAAGGGGCCTTATGCCAGCGCCGCCCCGATTCGGATCGCCGTGCCTCTAAGAAAATCCGTGTCAGGCATGGCCTTTTTGCCTTCCGGTTGAATTACCGCCAACCGCGCCGGAATGTCCCCGGTCATCACCACCAGACCGGTCTTGGCGTCGGCGGCGAGGATTTCGCCCGGGCCATACATTCTAGTAACCCCGGCGGCGGAATGTTTCATGTTTTCCCACATTTTTTCGGAAAAATTTTCAATACTACCGGCCGCAACGATTTTCCCCAGCTTCACCCGCACCCCCCCCTTAGCGGTGGGTAGCGTCGTAAATCCCATGGGCCAGGGCGACAAGGCCCGAACCGTCCGTTCAATCTCGGCAAAGGGACGGGCCCAGTCGATAAGGCCGTCGTCCTTCGTAAATTTCGGCGCCGGCGACGCCGCCCGCTCATCCTGCGGCTGGGCCCGGGCCGTTCCGTCCGCCAAAGCCTGGACCGTCTCCCGCATGAGGACCGCCCCCAACGGCGCCAGTTTATGCAAATAGGTCCCCGAGGTGTCACCAGAATCTATCGGCAGTTCGACCCGGGCGAGAATCGCCCCGGCGTCGAATTTTTCGTTCAGGCGGAACACCGTCGCCCCGCTCACCGTCTCCCCCTTGAGAATCGCCCACGGCACCGGCGCCGCCCCGCGGTACGCCGGGAGTAAGGACGCATGCAGATTGACAAACCCCAGTTTGGGAATTCCCAACAGAAGCGGCTTGATTAAGTGCCCATACGCGACAATCACCGCCAGGTCGGGATTGAATCCCCGAAACGTTTCGGCAAATTCCGGCGTGTTCGGTTTTTCCGGTTTCAGAACCGCAAACCCCATTCCCTCCGCCCTCTCGGCCAACGGGGTCGGTTTGGTTTTTCCGCCCCGCCCGAACGGACGATCCGGCTGGCTGACCACCGCCGCCAGGTGGTGGCCGCCGGCCGCGAGTTCTTCGAGGGTGGGGATGGCGAAATCGCCGCTGCCGAAAAAAACCAGGCGCATCTCAAGCCACCAATTCCCGGCCCAGATTGAAGGCGCGGACGTTCAGGTCGACGAACTTCGCCTTGACGCATTCCGCGATCGCCTTTTCCCACAGCCCTTCGGGGAAATCCAGCGCGGTCGAGAGGGCGCCCAGGACGACCAGGTTCGAAGCTTTTCCGCTCCCGGCCTTTTCCGCCGCCCCGGCGGCGTCGATGTACTTGATGTTTTTGAAAGTCTTCCGCAGCCGTTCCTCGATGTCGGCCGGATATTTGCCGGCACCGGAGGAGACCGTGGTCGGAATCAGGCGCAGCCGCGACACCACCGCCAAGCCGCCCGGCGCCAGAAAATGCGCGTAACGGAGCGCCTCCATTTGCTCCAAACTCGCCAACACCTTCGCGCCCAGCGGCGGCATCAGGGGGCTGTAGACTTTCGCGCCGTAGCGGATCTCCGCCACCACCGAGCCGCCTCTTTGGGCCATGCCGTGGACTTCGTTGGTCTTCACGTCATGCCCGGCCAGAAGCGCGGCGCGGGCGAGAATGTTCGAAGCGAGAAGAATCCCCTGGCCGCCGACGCCGGTAAGGAGAACGCTGTTGATGATGGACATATGGATATTCCTATGCTATCTGTTGCGCCTGTGCTGTCTGTCGCGCCTGCGAAATTATTTTTTCTTGGCAAAGGTGATGTCGCCCGGATAACGGGCGATGGTTTCATCCGAAGTCAGGAGAGTCATGTGTTCGGCTCGGGACTGGGCGATAAGGATGCGGTCAAATGGGTCGCGGTGCAAATCGGGAAGGCTGCCCAACTCGAAGGCATGCCTACTGCAGAGAGCGAGTTCCTCAAAATGATTTTTCAATAAGCCGTCCCGAACCATTTTGGCGTCGCCACCGATATCGTCTCGCAATAAAACATCTTTTATGGCGATCTCCCAAATGCTTACCGCGCTGAAAAACAATTCGTTTCGGTCATCCTCCACCAGTTTACGCGCCTGGGGCGGCAGCAAACCCATGCGCGAGGACAGCCAAACAATCATATTGGTATCCAGAAGTATTCTCATTTATCGATTCCAAACAGCTTGAGAATCTCCTCGGAGCCAACCTTTTTTATATCGTCGCCAATATGCAACTGGCCCTCCAAAAACCCGATCTTACGTTTTTCCCCTGGCGGGACGGGCCGGTAGGCCGGGTCCTGAGGCATGAGAAGAGCGCTGCCCGGTGGTATGGGAGGCTCCTCGTACGGCAACACCTTGAAGAGCGGCTGGCCGCCATCGATGACCAGGAAAGCTTTGCCTTTCGCGGCTTCTGCCACCATTTTGCCGGGATCGGCTTTGACTTCTTCTATATCGAGAAGCTCCATGCCCATAATGGCTCCTTTCCAACTGAAGTTTTACCAAGTGGCGATTAAACCGCCAATCGCCACTTGGTAAAAATCATTTTTGCCTGAATTTCAAGGGTTTCTAATTTTACAAAATCGCCATTCGGCGGTTTGAATGGTGATTTTGCAAAAGTCCACCCAAACAAACTGTCGGTCTGGAAAACGAAAACCGTCACGTCAGCGCCCGCGCCGCTTCCAGTTCGTCCCGGTAAATCGCCCCGAATTTGCACATCTGCTTGCACATCGAGCAACCCACGCAGGCATCGGGATTGACGAACGGCTGCTTGTCCACCGCTTCCAGGGCGGGACAACCTATCCGCAGGCACGCCCCGCATTTCCTGCACTTCACCGGGTCTACCTGGAACGGCTTCCCCAGCGTCTTCTTCTCCGCCAGCAGGCACGGTCCCCGCGATATTATCACCGACGGCTCCGGCGCCGCCAGCTCTTCCTTGAAGGCGTCGTAGGTCGAGGGAATGTCGTAGGGATCGACGATGCGGACCCGGTCGATGCCGCAGGCCTTCACCATCCCTTCAATCGACACCGCGACGGTTTTCTCGCCCATCAGCGTCTTCCCCGTGCCGGGGTGGTCCTGGTGGCCGGTCATGGCGGTCGTGCGATTATCCACAATGGCGATGACCACGTTCGAGCGGTTTACCGCGATGTCCAAGAGTCCGGTAATCCCCGAATGGAAGAAAGTCGAATCCCCGACCATCCCGACAATCGGCTTCTTTTCCCCGGCCTTCGCCATGCCGTGGGCGAGGGTGATTCCCCCCCCCATGCAAAGGATGGTGTCAATCCTGGACAACGGGGGCATTACCCCCAGGCTGTAGCAGCCGATGTCCCCGGTGACGATGACGTCGGGGAACCTCGCCAAAGCGGTGAAAACGCCCCGGTGCGGGCAGCCCGCGCACAGGACCGGCGGCCGGGCCGGCAGGTCGGACGCTTCCAGCGGGGGCGCGATCAGGGTATTGTCGCGTCCGATAATCCGTTCGCGGACCGTCGTCAGCCGGGCCGGGGAAAGTTCGCCAATCCCGGGGACCAGATTCCGCCCCTCGCAGCTGATCCCCAGGGAACGAATGTGCTCCTCGAGGAAATCGTCCAGTTCCTCGATAACCAGAATCCGTTTCACCTTGGCGGCGAATTCGCGAAGCAGCGAATCGGGGAACGGGTACGACCAGCCCAATTTCAGGAAACTGGCTTCGGGGAACACTTCCTTGGCGTGCTGGTAGGCAATCCCCGCAGTGATGATGCCGTAGGAGGTGTTGCCGAGTTCGATGCGGTTCAGGGGGCTCTTTTCCGCGCCGGCGCGCATTTCGTGCAGGCGTTCCTCGACCCGAATCCGCATCTTCCGGCCCCAAGCCGGAATCGGCACGAAGCGGGGCGGGTTTTTCTCGAAGGGCTTGCGTTCATGCCCGACCCTTTCGCCCAGTTCCACCAGGCTCCGCGCGTGGCTGATGCGGGTCGTGGAGCGGAGAATCACCGGGGTGTTGAACTGCTCGGAAATTTCAAACGCCTTCTTCATGAAATCCTTCGCCTCCTGGGCGTCGGACGGTTCCAACAGGGGAATTTTGGCGAAGCGGGCGTACTGCCGGGTATCCTGTTCGTTTTGGGACGAATGCATCCCGGGGTCGTCGGCTACCACCGCCACAAACCCGCCGACCACGCCGACGTAGGACAGGGTCATGAGGGGGTCGGCCGCGACATTCAGGCCGACGTGCTTCATGGTGCAGAACGCGCGGGCTCCGGCGATGGCGGCTCCGGCGGCGACTTCGAAAGCCACCTTTTCATTCGGCGCCCATTCGCAATAGAGGTCCTCCTTGTAAGCGACCGCATTCTCGAGGATTTCGGTGGAAGGGGTGCCGGGATAGCCCGAGGCCACGGTGGCCCCCGCCTCCCAGGCGCCGCGGGCGATGGCTTCATTGCCGGACATGAGTTCTTGCACTGGCTGTCTCCTGACGGTTCGCGTTCTCTTCGCTGTTTCTTGGATACAAAAAAACCGGGGCGCCGAAGCGACCCAGTTTCATATTTTCATGAAAACCCCATTATACCGCTCCGCCCCAGGCCGGTCAACGGCATAACCTCCCTCAGGCCAAGATCCGCTTCAACTCCCCCGCCAGGGTATCGTACTTCTGCGCCCCGAACAGCCGCGCCGATTCCACGCCTTCTTTGAAGATGACGATGGTGGGTATGTCGTCCACCGTGTGATCCACCGCCGCTTCGGAATGTTCGTCGATGTTCACTTTGGCGATCCGCGCCTTCCCCGCGAAGTCTTCGGCCAGCTTCGCCACCACCGGTTCCAGTTGCTTGCACGGGGGGCAATAGGTCCCGTAAAAATCAACCAACACCACGCCCTTGCCGATCTGTTCCTTGAAGCTGGCGTCGGTAAGCTCCAGAATTTCTCCGCTCATTTTAGCATTCCCCCGAAAATGAATCATACCAAAAGCGTCTTCAAGGCGTCCGAGAGTTCATTTTCCTGCCGTAAACCGACGAAACGCTTCACTTCCTTGCCGTCTTTCATGATGAGCAAAGTGGGGATGCTCGACACCCCGAATTTGGTCGCCGCCTCGCCCTCTTCGTCCACGTTCATTTTGGCGATAACCGCCTTGTCGGCAAAAGATTCGGCGATCTTTTCCACAATCGGCCCCTGCGCCCGGCACGGGGGGCACCACGGCGCCCAAAAGTCGACCAGGGTCACTCCGGTGCCGGTGGTCATGTCGAAGGTGCTGTCGGTGAGTTCCTTAACTTTGCCGGCCATCTTTTCTCCTTAGGGTCTATCATTTAGGGTCTATATGGTTAAAAAACCTTTTTTGGAAATGCCCTGTGGCAATTTTGCCGTCTACATGACAATACCTATTAGACCTATCCGCCGGGCGAGACGCCACTTCTTTTTCGCCCCAAAGTTGTTTCGCCCCTAGATTGACCGGGGGGTGGGGTTACGGTATAGTGGCTAACACGCTTTAAGATCCGTAACCCCTGTTGTCTGTCATTATGGTGTAGATAGCCATAATCATTCTACTGTACTGTCCAGGAGGATTTCCCTTGCCCAAGCCGCGATTTATGAACGTGCATAATTTAGGAGCGCCGGCCGGCCGCGGTTTTTCCTTGCTGGTGGCTTTTGCGGCAATATTTTTTATGCTTATCCCGCCGCTCGCCCGGGCGGCGGAACCGGAGACGCCGGCCAAGGAAGAACCGTTGATTGTACCGGGCGCCGCATCCCCCCTTCCCAGCATCACTGCCACCGCGACTGCGGACGACCCCTTCGGCGGCAGTTGGGAAGACAAGGTGGTGGCGATCCCGGTAAAGGGGGCGATTGTCGGCAAACCGTTTTCGGATTTGCCGGAACAGGTCGAGAAAGCCCTGGACAAGGCGGACCGGGACAAAGCGCTGCTGATCGTGCTGGAAATCGATTCGCCCGGGGGCGAAGTCGGCGCCTGCGACAAACTTTCGAAACGCGTTTTCGAAAGCAAAACGCCGGTGGTATCCCTGATACTCCACAAGGCCGTCTCCGGCGGGGCCATGGTCGCATCGGCGGCCAAGGACATCGTCATGACCAAGGCGGCGCGGATGGGGGACATCCAGCCCATGTCCGCCTCAATCACCGGCAGCCAGCAACAGATGGACGAACGCACCGCCGAGAAAATCGAGGTCGACATCCGCACCATCCTGAAAGTTTACGCCGAACACTACAAGCGTCCCGTAGCGGTGATGGAGGCGATGGTGAGCCGGTCGTCCTCCCTTTACCAGGTGCATTTCCGTTCCGGCGAAAAGGAATATCTGAGTGGCCACGAGCTGGAGGTGCTGGAGAAAAACATCGAACGCGGCCGCGACAAACGCCGCATCTCCGACACCAAAATCCTCAAGCCGGAGGGAAAGTTGCTGGAACTTTCCGCCGGCCAGGCCCTGGAATTCGGGATTGCCTCGGAAGTGGTGGACGACGCGGAGCAGTTTTACCGCCAGAGGGGAATTGCCGACAGCCAGATCGTCCGGCCGGACATCGCTCCCGGTGAATTTGACTTGAAGAAGCTTATCCCCAAACTGGGCGACCTGGGCCTGCCGACCTGGGTGATATTGCTCTTGGGCGTTTTCTTGGTGGTGGGGATTGCCGGGGTGGCGACCGAGTACCACGCGCCCGGGAGCGGGATACCGTTGGCGATTGGCATAATCGGCTTTGTCTGCTTCTTCGCGACTCTCCTCATGCATGATCGCGGCAGTCCTTTGGGGATCGCCCTATTCCTATTGGGAATAATTCTCCTGGTGGTCGAAATCATGGTCCTGCCCGGGTTCGGGGTGGCGGGGATTCTCGGCATTTTGGGGATTCTCGGGGGACTTCTCCTGGCTTTTACGCCGGATTGGCGTTCCGAATACATGCACCGTTTTATGTGGCAGGAGGTGGGGTCGTTCACCCTGCTTTTGCTTTTCGGCTTGATTGGCACCATTCTGGTGATTTGGCTGCTTACGAAATACGGCGAGCACATCCCGTACATCGGCCGGTTTTTCATGACGGACGCCCTGCCGGCGGGGGTAAACCCGAACCCCGAGACGCAGGAGGAGCCGACCCACGTGTCGGAACGGCGCAAGGCCATCGCTTTAAAAGGACAGACCGGGGTGGCGGAAACGACTTTACGCCCGGCGGGGAAGGTGCGGCTGGATTCGGGCGAACTTATCGACGTGGTGACGGACGGGGTGTATGTCGACGCGGGGCGGCGGGTGAAGGTGATTGAAACCGGCGGCGGGGCGGGGAAAATCGTGGTGGCGGTGGACAGAACCTGATTGCAAACGCGGGAATTATTCCAACCAACGAAATTTTAGCGGCCCATTTATCCAAATGGCGCCATCATCAACCATAGGAGAATTCATCCATGAACCATGTCCTCAATCAAGTCCCATCCTCCATCATGGGCCTAATCGCCCTCGGCGTAATGGTCCTCGTCGTCGCCATCTTCTTCATCGTCTTTTCCTTCGGGCGAACCTGGCTCCAGGCCCGCGCCTCCGGCGTACCTATCGGCTTCATCGACCTGGTCGGCATGTTCATCCGCAAAGTCAATTCCAACACCATCGTCAACTCCATGATCATGACCCACAAAGCCGGCCTCAAAGTCTCCCGCGACTTCCTCGAAGCCCACTACCTCGCCAAAGGCAACGTGCCCGTCCTCTCCCAAGCCCTGATCATGGCCAATCAGGCCGGCCTTAAAGTCGAACCGCAAAGCCTCGCCGCCCACCTCCTCGCCGGCGGCAACGTGACCGACGTCGTCCGCGGCCTCATCTCGGCCTCCCGCGCCAATATCCCCCTCCCCTTCGACAAAGCCTGCGCCATCGACCTCGCCGGCCGCGATATCGTCAAAGCCGTAAACACCTCCGTCGACCCCCGGGTCATCGACTGCCCGTCGGTAAGCGGACAAAGCATGACCAACAAAGTCACCCTCGACGCCGTGGCCCAGGACGGCATTCAATTGAAGGTCAAGGCCAGGGTCACGGTCAGGACCAATATCGAACGACTGGTCGGCGGCGCCACCGACGAGACCATCATCGCCCGCGTCGGCGAAGGGATTGTCTCGGCGATTGGTTCCAGCGTGAATTACAAGCAGGTTTTGGAAAACCCGGATCGGATTTCGAAGGCGGTTTTGGCGAAGGGTTTGGATGCCGGAACGGCATTTGATATTTTGTCGATTGACATCGCGGACGTCGATGTCGGCGAAAACATAGGGGCGAAGTTGGAGATCGATCGGGCGCAGGCGCAGAAACAGGTGGCCCAGGCCGAGGCGGAAAAGCGGGCGGCCGAGGCCCGCGCCAGCCAGGCGGAACAGGAGGCGCGCATCGCCGAGATGCGGGCTAAGGTGGTCGAGGCCGAGTCGCAGATTCCCATGGCGATTTCGGAGGCGTTCCGGAGCGGCAACCTGGGGATTATGGATTACTACCGGATGAACAATATCAAGGCGGATACGGACATGCGTTCGTCGATTGGCGGCGCGGGGTCGAAGGATAATGGCGGCAAACAGAAGTAGGGTTTGGTTCGTTTTATTTAACGCCAGAGACACAAAGGACACAGAGAACCAAAACCACAAACCACAGGTGACCGCCATGTTAGATATGATACTCGATGCCTTGCAGGAACTGTTCAACCCCCAGCCCCGCGAGCAGCGTAACACCGCGGGGCAAAACCGTCCCCGGCCGCGAAAACAAGTCGTCGACACCTTCGGCGGCCAAACGGTTCGGGCCGACCCGGACGACCCTGCCTATCCTTCGCAGTCGTCGCGAGAACCGGCCCCCCCAGTCCGGCGAACCCTCACCCTCGAGGATATAGTTCGGAAACTGGCCGGCGTGGACGATTGGGACGACACTGCCAACCAGGGGCCGGCCCGGCCGGCCGAACAACGCCCCCCCCGCGAGGAAGCCCCGCCT
Organism: Planctomycetota bacterium; assembly: GCA_031555915.1. Lineage (GTDB taxonomy): Bacteria > Planctomycetota > SZUA-567 > SZUA-567 > SZUA-567 > JAJBSZ01. The sequence goes on along the minus strand of JAVBTZ010000217.1, from coordinate 9,536 downwards.
CCCCGCCGCCGGCCGCAAACGCCAGCCAAGGCCAAAACCCGGGCGGCGCCGGCGGTCCGCCCGGCGCGGCACGAGGAAACGCCGGCCCAGGAGGAATTGGACAAATTCAGGAATGAGCAAAATCTCGGCAGTCTGGCCCCGCTTGACGCGTCCGGAAACGCCAATGCCGACCATAGCCTGGACTTTGTCGCGCACCTCCGTGAAAACCCCCAGGCCGCCCGGGACGCGTTTGTCTATTCGGTGGTTTTCGGCCGGCCGATTGGGGAACAACCGCTCGAAGAAAAGTAAAAAACCCTTGAAACATCGGGAAAACAATAATTCACCCAGGAGTTTTCATGCCCAGCCTTGACAAGAAAAACACCGACGTCCTCGCCGGCGAAACGAAAAAATACATGGACGATCTGCCCCCCGCCCGCATCGTCGAAAAACTGGACGAATACATCATCGGCCAGAACGAAGCCAAAAAAGCCGTCGCCATCGCCATCAGGAACCGCTGGCGCCGCCAGCATATCCCCGAGGACATGCGCTCCGAAGTCACCCCGAAGAACATCATCATGATCGGCCCCACGGGAGTCGGCAAAACCGAAATCGCCCGCCGCCTCGCCGACATGACCGGCGCCCCTTTCCTGAAGGTCGAAGCCAGCAAATACACCGAAGTCGGCTACCACGGCCGCGACGTCGAGAGCATGATTCGCGACCTCGCCAAAGCCGGGATCGCCCAAGTCCAGTCCGAAGCCATGGACCGGGTGGGGAAAATGGCCAAGGAAGCGGCGGAGGAACGGGTCCTCGACCTGCTTCTCCCCAGAGTCGACGCCGACCAGGATACCGAGGAAGGCCGTAAAGCCCTGGAACGCCACCACCGAACCCGGGAAAAACTCCGGGCCCAACTCCACAACGGCGGCTTCGACGACAAGAAAATCGAACTTGACATCGCCTCCTCCCCGCCGAGGGCGGGGATTTTCGGGGCGGTGGGGTCGGACGAAATGGCCATGGAAATGCAGGAAATGCTCGGCAAAATGATGCCCCGCGAACGCAAGAAACGCCGCATGAGCGTGCCGGAGGTCCTGGCCATGTTCACCCAGGAAGAAGCGGAAAAATTGGTCGACGACGATGGAATCCAGAGGGAAGGGGTGGAAAGGGCGGAACAAAGCGGCATAATTTTCATCGACGAAATCGACAAGGTCATCGGCTCCAACCGCGGCGACGGCCCCGACGTCTCGCGGGAGGGCGTGCAGCGGGATCTCCTGCCGATCGTCGAAGGGGCGACGGTGGTGACGAAGTACGGCCCGGTGAAAACCGACCACATCCTCTTCATCGCCGCCGGGGCCTTTCACGGCAAGAAGCCGTCCGACCTCATGCCCGAACTCCAGGGCCGTTTCCCGATTCGGGTCGAACTGTCCCCCCTCACGAAAGAGGACTTCAAGCGCATCCTCACCCATCCAAAAAACGCCCTCTGCAAACAATACCAACTCCTGATGGCGACGGAGGAACTCAGCCTGGACTTCACCCCCGATTCACTGGACGCCATGGCCGACTACGCGGCCAGGCTCAACAAATCGGCCCAGGACATCGGCGCCCGAAGGCTGCATACGATTATGGAAAAACTCCTGGAGGACGTCTCCTTCAACGCCCCCGACCTGAAAGGCCGCACGGTGACGATCACGGGCGACACGGTGCGGGGCCGCCTGGAGTCGATTGCCGGGGACGAAGACCTGTCCCGGTATATTTTATAGGAAAAGGGCAGGAATGATCTGGTCACCCAAAAGCCAAACGCTTAAAGCGCCGGTGAATTGGAAAGTGAATCTGGCCTCCATTTGGGCTTCGCAATTCATTTCCCTGGCGGCCTTCGCCTTCTGCCTGCCGTTTCTGCCGATTTACTTGAGGGAATCGGGGATAGTGCCGGCCGGGGAGGTGGCGAAGTGGTCTAGCATACTCATATCCCTGGCGTCAGTCAGCATGATGTTTTTTTCCCCCATGTGGGGCACCTTGGGCGACAAATACGGCCGCAAGATGATGCTTATCCGCGCCAACCTGGCCGGCGGCTTCGTCCTCTACCTGATGGGGGTCATCGACAACCTCGAGGGCCTGATGGTGCTCCGGCTTCTGCAGGGCGCGTTTACGGGTACGATACCGGCCGCCCAAAGCCTGGTGACGGCCAACACGCCGGACAAGAACCAGGGCTTCGCCATCGGGCTAATCATGGCGGCGGTGAACGCGGGGAACATGGCGGGGAACTACTTCGGCGGGATGTGCGCCAAATATTACGGCCCGGTGACCTCGTTCAAAATCGGCGGGATTATGATGTTCCTGTCGACTTTGCTGGTGGTGTTTCTGGTGCGGGAGAATTTCGTGCGGCCGGAGCCGGTGATACCGTCGGCGTTGACCCCGAGCGTGCGTCTCCGCCGGCGGCGGGAGCAAATCCGCAATTTCAAGGAAGGCCTGCCGATTTTCATCGCCATCTGTTTCATCGCCTTCCTCTCCACTTACGACAGCCCCTACATTTCCCTCTACATCGACGATTTGTACCGTAACGGCGAGGCGGCCCTGGCCGGCCCGCGCCTCGCCGAGGACGCAATCACCCGGGAGGTTTACGGCATAATCGGCTGGGTGTCGGCCCTGTCCAGCGTGGCGGCGATGAGCGGTTCGATTGCGGCGGGGGTCTTGATGGACCGGAAATTATCCACCTGGCTGTGGGCGCTCATAGCCGGGATGTGCGCGGGCGGCTGTTTGTGGATGAGCCTGGAGAAGGATCTTCTGGGCCTGTGCCTCGGGCGCTGCCTGTTCCTGTTTTTCGTGAGCGGCCTGGCGTCGGCGTTGGTGGTGGTCCTGGGGAGGATGACCCCGAACGCCAAGAAAGGCGGAGCGATGGGCTGGGCCGCGACGGTGCGTTCGGTGGGCTGGATTGCGGCGCCCCTCACTGGCGCGTACCTGGCGGGGCATTGGTCGGCAGGTGGAGCGTATGGGGCGTTATGCGTGCTGTGCCTTCTTCTCCTGCCGCTTTTCATGTATTTGCATACCCGTTATCAAAGCGCGTTCTACCCCGAGGAGGAGGATCCGCCGTCCTTGGAGTCGGTCGGCGGCAGCAACGTTTCCACACCGGGCGGACAGGGGCGGCAGGGTTGAGTTGAAAGGAAAACCATGCCCAACCAGACGGACAAAAAGTTCAAACCCTTTCACGATAACCTCGCCCGGCTGTTCTTCAGCGATCGGAATGTGTTCTGGGATTTTCTATAAAAATGCAGGGAATCGCGCATTATTGCTTTGGCGTAAGCCGCAATGCACCGAACTGCCTTAAAACCGTTTCGGAAGGATTTAAATTGGTATTCGGTACTTCGGAAGGAGAGAAGATGGCAAAAACCGCGTTAGAGGAGCTGCTTGAAGAAGGCGAAGCGAGAGGCAAAGCGAGAGGCAAAGCTGAAGGCAAAGCTGAAGGCAAAGCTGAAGGCAAAGCTGAAGCGGTTATCAGTGTGTTGACCGTCCGCTTTGGCGAGATTTCAACTTCCCTCAAAGAATGGTTATACGCCTGTACAGATACGGCGGTTCTCGACCGGCTGATCGTGTCCGCCACCATCTGCGGCAGCTTGCGCCAGTTCAAGGCTGAACTTGACGAAAGCAAAAAGAGAAAAAAGGATAAGGTGAGCGAGAAAGTTTAATGGAGGGCAGCTCTAAAAATGCCCTTTTGCCCGTATACTTCGTCAGGGCGTGGCTCTCACGCTTTTGTAAAACAAACCCCCACCGCGTTTTACAAAAGCGTTGCCGCGACCCCCTTCCTCGTCTACGGGCAAAATGGCTATTTTTAGAGGTGCCCTGTAGTGGATTGAATTATCGCTGTAACGCCTACCTCAGCGCCGCCTTGATCAAATCCTCCACACTGGCCGCCGGTTCCTTGGCGGCCGCCTTTTCGACCCGCTGCAGCGCCTCGTTCTGCGGCACGCCCAAGGCCATAAGGGCGGCGACCGCCTCGGCGGCGGAGCCTTCCGGTAGGTTTTCCGCGCCGCCGGGGAGAACCGTCTTCGCCCCTTTCAGTTCCAGGATAATCCGCTTCGCGGTTTTTTCCCCCACCCCCTTGATTTTCCGCAAAGCCGCCGCGTCCTGGCGTTCCACGGCGAGGAGGAACTCCTGCGGCGACATGCCGGACAAAATCTGCAAACCCATCGACGGACCCACCCCGGACAAATCAATCAGCCGGCGGAACAACTCGCGCTCCTCGTCGTCGGCGAAGCCGATGAGGCGGAGTTCGTCTTCCCGTACCACCAAATGGGTAATAATTTTCACCTCGGTCCCGACCGCCGGCATGCGTCTTCCCACCGAAAGCGGCACGGTCAATTCGTAGCCGATGCCGCCGGCTTCGACAATCACTTTCGAGGGGGATTTGTGGACCAGAATGCCGCGAATGTGGTTGTACATGGGTCGATTATCCTGTCTAGGCGATTGCCACCTTTACGCTTGCGGGGACAAGCGGGATATGCGATAATGCCTGCCCGGGTGAGACAACCCAAATGAAACGCCTATTTAAAGGGAGTCGTGCGGCAGTTTGCGCGATTTTCTTTAAAAGTCAACATGAAAGGATTTTGCCATGCAGGAAAATTCTCCCATTTATCTGGACAACGCCGCCACCACCCGCACCGATCCCCGGGTGCTGGAACAAATGCTTCCTTATTTTTCGGAAAAATACGGCAACTCCGCCTCGCAATATTATGAACTCGGGCGCCAGGCCGGGACCGCCTTGGAGCAGGGCCGCGGGCAACTCGCGAAACTGCTGGGGGCGGCGCCCGACGAAATCTACTTCACCGCCGGCGCCACCGAATCCAACAACTGGGCGATTCAGGGATCCGTCCTCGGCGGCAAAAAAAAGCACGTCATCACCTCCGCCATCGAACACCACGCCACCTCCGCCCCGCTGGAATGGCTCAAGAAAAACGGCTACGGGGATTTCACCGTCCTGCCGGTGGACAAGACCGGCAAAGTCAACCCGGACGATCTCAAGAAAGCCCTCCGCCCCGACACCGGCCTCGTCACCATCATGCACGCCAACAACGAAATCGGCACCCTGCAGGACATCCCGGCCCTGGCGGAAATCACTCGCGCCAACGGTTCCCTCTTCCACACCGACGCCACCCAGTCGGTGGGGAAAATCGCGGTGAAAGTCGACGAGCTCAAGGTCGATTTGCTGAGCCTTTCCGGGCATAAGTTCCACGGCCCGAAAGGGATCGGCGCCATGTACCTGCGTAAAGGCTCCCGGCTGGCGTCCATCCTGCACGGCGGCGGCCAGGAAAAGAACCGCCGCGCCGGCACCTCGAACGTCCCGGGCGGGGTCGGAATGGGCGCCGCGGCGGAGTATGCCCTGGAATATCTCGCCGACGCGCCGCGGCAGGGCCGGATGGTCGAGGAACTCTGGGCCGGCCTCGAAAAGGCTATCCCGAAAATCCGTCGGAACGGCCACCCGACCGACCGCATCCCCAATCTGCTTTCCGTATGCGTCGAGGGGGCGGAAGGCGAGGCGGTTCTGGGTTACCTGGACATGTACGGCATCCAGGTGTCGTCCGGGTCGGCCTGCACCTCGGGGAGCCTCGAACCATCGCACGTCCTGTTGGCCTGCGGGGTCCCGGTCGAACTCGCCCACGGTTCGATTCGCATTTCCCTCAGCCACTTCACCACCTCCGCCGACGTCGCCACGCTGCTGAAGAGCATGCCGGAAGTGGTGGCGCGGGTGCGCTCGATGTCGGTCACCTGGAAAGGTTAACCTGGAGGGCAGGTCTAAAAATGCTATTTTTAGACCTGCCTTGGAAAGGACAAGTTGTGAGCAAGTTCATTTTCATCACCGGCGGGGTCGTTTCCTCCGTCGGCAAGGGCCTCGCCTCCGCGTCGATTGGTTATCTTCTGCGGGGGCGGGGGCTGCGCATAGCCATGCTTAAATTGGACCCCTACATCAACGTCGACCCTTCGAGCATGGATCCGCTGCAGCACGGCGAGGTTTACGTCACCGACGACGGCGCCGAAGGGGATTTGGATCTCGGCCATTACGAACGTTTCGCCGGCGTGACCCTGAACCGGCGCTCGAACATCACCACCGGCCGGATCTACCAGTCGGTCATCACCCGCGAGCGTAACGGCGGCTACGGCGGCGGCACCGTACAGGTGGTGCCGCATATCACGGACGCCATCAAGGAAACGTTCAAGCGTCTCGAAGGGCCGGAGGTCGACGTGGTCCTGGTCGAACTCGGCGGCACGGTCGGGGACATCGAGGGCCTGCCGTTCATCGAGGCGTTCCGGCAGTTTTCGCTGGAACGGGCCGACAACGACACGGTTTTCATCCACATCACGATGGTGCCGTTTTTGCGGGCCAGCCGGGAGATTAAGACGAAGCCGACCCAGCATTCGGTGCAGAAGCTGCGCGAGTACGGGATTCAGCCCGACTTGGTGATTTGCCGTTCAGAGGAGGCGATACCGGACGCGGTGAAAGAAAAAATCGCCATGTTCACCAATGTCCGCCGCGACTGCGTCATCGACGAACGTAACGCCGACCTGACCGTCTACGAAGTTCCCATCATTCTTCACGAACAACGGACCGACTCCATAATCTGCGAGCGGTTCGGGCTGAACACGCCGGAGCCGGATCTCCAGGCCTGGCAGGAAATGCTCCACGCGGCGGCCAATCCCGGGGACACGGTGGAAATCGCCGTCATCGGGGTCAACCACGCGATGTCGGACAGCTACAAGTCGGTGTCGGAATCGCTTTTTCACGGCGGCATCGCCAACCGGGTGCGGGTGGAGCGGCGGGAGGTGGACGCGAACCTGCTGACCCCCGGGAACGTGGCGGAGAAGTTGGCGGGGATTTCAGGGATTGTCCTGCCGGACGGGGGGCAAATGTGCCAGCCGATCCTGGCCGCCATTCGTCACGCGCGGGAGAAGAGGATTCCCTTCTTCGGGATCGGCCGGGGGGCGCAGTTCGCCGCTCTGGAGTTTGCCCGCGACGTTGCGGGACTGCCGACGGTTTATCACCAAGGCGCGCCGGACCGGGACAACCCGCCGCTTCGGGACGCCCTCCTGACCCACCTGGACCGGGACGGCCACCCATGTTTGGAGCGGTGCCTGTTCAGGAAAGGTCTCTTCGCCTGTGCGTTGGAACGCGGGTCGAAGTTGCGCGCGGCCTATGGCGACGCCGAGTTTGTGCGGGAGCGGCACCGGAACGAGTATGAATTGAATCCGCTGTTGGTGGACAGGCTGAAGGCGGCCGGCCTCATCATTTCCGGTTTCAATCCGGATTCGCAATTGGTGGAGGCGTTCGAGATTGCGGAGCATCCCTGGTTTGTGGGGGTGATTTTCCATCCCGAGTTCAAGAGTCGGCCGATTGCGCCGCATCCGTTGTTCCGGGCCTTTGTGGCGGCGGCGAAGGCGGCGAAGTGAGGCGTGATAGCCCAATTTTTCCCGGGGGAAGAGAGCATGGCCAAGAAGAACGGTAGCGACACGCCCCGCCTGTTCGGCGGAATTGACGTAGGCGGCACGAAAATCCTCGCCATGGTTGTGGATGAAAACGGGGCGGTTCTTTCCACGGCCAAGAAGAAAACCAAAGGCGAGGGCGGCTTCAAGCTGGTTTGCGAACGCGCGGCCGAAACGCTTCGCGAAGCGGTCGAGTTGGAGCGTCTTAGCCTGGATCATCTGGCGGCGATAGGCGTGGGCGTTCCCATGCCGGTTCTGGACGACGGCACCACGCCGGCCGGCTCCAACCTGCCGGGCTGGAAAAACGCGCCCCTGATCAAGACCATGGAAACGCTTACCAACCGTCCCTGTTTCGGCGAGAACGACTGCAATCTCGGCACCTTCGGCGAATACCTTTGGGGCGCGGGGAAGGGGGCGAAGACCCTGATCGGCTTCTTTGTCGGCACCGGGTTGGGCGGGGGGATTGTCTTTCACGATCAGTTGATCGTGGGCGAGAACCACATGGCGGCGGAACTGGGGCATATCGTGGTGCAGGAGGGCGGGCGGGTTTGCGGCTGCGGCAACCGGGGCTGCCTGGAGTCCTACGCCTCCAAAACCGGCATGGCCCGGCGGATCGCCTGGGAAATCCTGATGGAGGGGAGGCAGTCGGTGTTGGCGCAGGCGGCGCCGGACGGCAAGTTCGCGACGATCAAGTCCTCGGTCCTGCAGGAGGCGTACCGGAAGCAGGACGCGGTGGCGGTCGAGGCTTTGAACGAGTTGGCGGAATATCTGGGGATTGGCGTTTCCTCGTACATCAACATTTTCGGGCCGGATCTCATCGTCATCGGCGGCGGGGTTTTCGAGGCGCTGGGGCGGGAGTTGTTGCCGAAGGTCAAGGAAGCGGCGCGGCTGAGGACTTTCCCCCGCAGTTCCTTCAAGGATTCGAAGATCACCCTGTCGGCCCTGGGGGACAACGCGGTCGGCATGGGGGCGGTCGCTTACGCGAAAAGCTGCCTCGATAAACGAATGGGGAAATAGGTGCGGCGAATTCTCATCATAGCCAACAGCGCCAAGCCGCAGGCTTTGGAGTATGCGGCCAAGGCGGAGCAGGAGCTCCGCCGGCTCGGGGCGGAGGTTTTCGTTTCCATTCACCGGCATGACGATTTGTCCCGCTATCACGCCGAGCTCGCGGTGGTGTTTGGGGGTGACGGGACGGTATTGGGTGCGGTGACCGGGTTTGGGCGGGAGGAGGAGATACCGGAGATTCTCGCTTTCAATTTGGGGCATTTGGGTTATCTGGCGGAAAATCCGGCCAGCCGGATGGAGGAAATCCTGGCCTCCGCCTTGGCCGGCGAACTTCTGGCGAGCCGGCGGATGATGATTGAGGCCAGCACGGACAACGGCCAGGTGCGCTGGCGGGACCATGCCTTGAATGAATTTGTCCTCAGTTACCGCCAGGTGCGGCGGCAGTTGGCGTTGTCGGTGCGGGTTGACGGCGAGGCCTTGATGGATTTCCGCGGCGACGGGATGATTATCGCGACTCCGACGGGTTCGACGGCCTATTCGTTGTCGGCCGGGGGACCGGTGGCGAGCCCGGAATTGGAGGCGATGATTTTGACGCCGTTGTGTCCGCATTTATTGGCGAACCGGTCGTTGGTGTTGAGTCCGGGCGAGGTTCTTACCTTGCGGCATTTTGGCGAGTTTCCGGTGGAGGTGACGGCGGACGGGCGTTATTGTTTGGATTTGGAGAAGGGTCGGGATTTGACCTTGCGGATATCGGGCCGGAGGGTGAGTTTTCTTTTTGAGGCGCGGGGAAGGTATCGGTTGTTAAGGGAGAAGTTGGGGTGGGGTTGGGATGGGATTGTGCCGAATTCGGGGAGCAGGGAGTGAAACCGGGGACCGCTTTTATACCGACAACGCTGCGAAATGGTGAAAGTTCTTGTCGGCTATCCCCACAATTGCCCTAGGGAAAAACCGAATCTCTTGTCATGCCGAGCGGTCGCGAGGAATCCAGGGGTCGCAGTAGCTGAGTATAAACCGTCCCCATTTGGCTACGGGGCACCTCTAAAAATAGCTATTTTGCCCGCAGACGAGGAAGGGCGTAGCGGCAGCGTTTT
>JAVBTZ010000142.1:0-14015 GCA_031555915.1 Planctomycetota bacterium | reverse complement strand
GTATCGGCTTGAAATGGTGCTTTTGTAATTCGGGGACATGTACGAATGGCGCTGAAATAAGGGCAAAACATTCCTCCGTAGCCTGTTACGCGGACCCCTCCCCACGCGTCATTCCGGCGTCTATACAACCAACCGGGGTATGAACGGGCGGTTTAGCCGGAATCCAGGGGGCTGGACCATTGCTATGAAGCGGTGACGGTCGAGTTTGCATGCCGTCAAGGTTTTGCCCCCCGGATTACAAACTTTTTTTTGCGTTGTTACTTCAACCTTCGCCGGAAATCGGTCGATAATAATAAAGGTTTTCCGCAGCGCGGCGACAAAAAATAAAGTCGCCTAAAAAAATTCAATCTGCGAATATGCCCTAAAAACCCCGCACCCATCCGGAGTGAAATCTGCTATGCGGAATGCGCGCGCTTTGGTCCTCCTGGCCCTGCTGGCCGTCATGACCCTCCCGGCGATTAAAACCCCGGCGGGCGATAGAACCCTCGACGCTCTCCCCTTTGGTGAATTTCCCCCGGCCGGCGACAGCCTGTTTCCTTCCTCGCCGGAAAGCAGCTTCTTCGCCGGGGCCGCCAAAAAGGACGACGGCCTTCTCTCCTTCCACCTCGCCCCCGAAAAAAACGCCGTCCGTCCCGGCACCTCCACCCGCCTCCTCCTGACCCTCGACCACAAACCCGGCGCCTATTCCTATTGGGTCAATCCCGGCGGACCCGGCGTCGCCACCAAGGTCAAATGGACCCTTCCCCCCGGCTTCAGCATCAGCGGACCCGAATGGCCCACCCCCCAGCAGTATGAAAACGGCGGCATGACCTTCTACGTCTATAAGGGGAAAGTGGCGCTGGTCTATACCCTGACCCCGCCGGCCCACCTCGAAGACGGCGTCGACATCGAAATAAAAGGCGAAGTCGACACCCAGGTCTGCACCACCCGCACCTGCATGCCCCTGAAGAAAAGCGCCAGCGCCAGAATGGTCGCGACGGCGGCGAAGGCGGCAACCGCCGCAAGCTCCTCCGAAAACCCATCGGAAAATCCCCCCGAAAAAATCAGTCCCGGCTTTGCCACCGCCCTGGCGTCGCTTCCCTTGCCGCCCAGCAAGTGGCGTTTCGTCGCGGCCGATTATGACGGCGAGCTGGTCCTGGACATGCATCCCGAGGAAGATTCCAATCAGGACCCCGGCGCCCTGTATTTCTACGACTCCACCGCCAAACCCTTTGTCGACAGCCAAAAAGCGCAAACCGTCGAAAAGGTCGAAGGCAAGTGGCGTCTGCGTCTCCCGCGCCTGCCGGGGCCGTCCCGCGAAGGCGAAAACCTCACCGGCATCGTCACCGCCGAAAACGGCTGGCTCAAGGGTGAAAACGCCCCCGCCGCCTTTGCCCTGAACCTGCCCGTGGCCAGCGAAGGGGCGGGTTTGCCGCAGGGAGCGGAATTGGCGGTGGAACGCCGGGCTTGGGTGCTGCTGGCCTTCGCTTTCTTGGGGGGGCTCCTCCTGAATGTCATGCCTTGCGTATTCCCGGTGATCGGCCTGAAGATTATGGGCTTTGCCAAACAGGCCCACAAGGACCGCCGGGCGGTTTTCCTGCACGGCCTCGCTTATACGGCCGGGGTGCTGATTTGTTTCTGGACCCTGTCGTTCCTGGTCATCACCATGGGCCGTGGATGGGGGGCGCAGCTCCAGTCCGACTGGTTCCTGTTCGCGATGTGCTACATATTCATCATCATGTCCATGAACATGGCTGGGGTGTTCGACGTCGGCACCGGGGTCTCGTCGGCGGGGCATTCGCTCTCGGGTTCGGAAGGTTTGAAGCGTTCGTTTTTCACCGGTCTATTGGCGACCTTGACCTCTACCCCTTGTTCGGCGCCGTTCTTGGGTACGGCCTTAGCGTATGCGTTGTCGTTGCCGCCGCTTCTTTCGCTGGGTGTGTTCACGGTGATGGGCCTCGGTTTCTCGCTGCCGTATTTGGCGTTGTCCCTGTTCCCGAACTGGCTGAAAAAGCTCCCGAAGCCTGGTCCATGGATGGACACGTTCCGGCAAGCGATGTGTTTCCCTCTCTTTGCCACCACCGCCTACCTGTTCTGGACGATGGAGGCGATGATGGAGGAGTGGCGCTTTTTGATGCTGCTGTTCGGTTTGGTATTGACGGCGATGGCTTGCTGGCTTTACGGCAAGATGCAGAAAGCGGAGCTGCGGCGGCCGCGGATGGCGCGGATGCTGTTTGTGGGCGCGCTGGCGGCGTTGGCGGCGGGGATATGGTTGGGGATGCCGAAGGGTTCCGACGAATTGAAGTGGGAGGAATGGTCTCCGGAGACGGTGGCGATGCTCCGTAACGAGGGGCGGCCGGTGTTTATCGATTTTACCGCGCGCTGGTGCGCGACTTGCCAGGTGAACAAGCGCATTTATTCGAACGACGAACTTCGCGGCCTAATCAAGGACAAGAACGTCGCGCTTCTCAAGGCGGATTGGACGCAGTACGACGAACGCATTACTTCGACGTTACGCAACGAATTCGACAAGGCGGCGGTTCCGGTGAATGTTTTGTACGCTCCCGGGACGCGTAAAGCGCAGGTTCTTCCCGATATCTTGACGGTGGAGAATGTGGGTTCGGCGTTGCGCACTCTTCCTTGAGGGTCGCGTCTAGCCAGGGATTTCTGGATTTGTGAAAGTCGGCCGATAAAACGCACGATTTTCTCTTGACAAGTTTTCCCCAATGCATAATGTATGTTCTTTCCTCTGCCCCCTCGTCTAACGGCAGGACAACAGACTCTGGATCTGTACGTCGGGGTTCGAATCCCTGGGGGGCAACCAATCAAACTCCACCCTTGTATCCTGTTTGGGTACAAGGGTTTTCTCATATCACCCTTTCAAGCCGATACCGGTATATTTTATTTCCTTTCCCCTGACAAATTTGCGGGCAATCGCCCGATCGTCCGACAGATAAACCACCCGGGCCAGGCGTTCGGCCAGGGTCGGTTCGAACGGCGGCAGCAGATCCAGATCGTCGATGACCAAGGCGTCCAGTTCGTAGCCTTTCTCGAAGGAGCCGACGCGGCCGAAGAATTCGCCGCCGCCCTTGGTGCCGAGGTAGAACGCCTCTTCCAGGGACAGGGCCTTTTCCCCCTGATCCACCAGACGCCAGCGGAGCTTCGAGACCTGCACCGCGTCGGACATGGCCCGGAAAATGGAGGCGTGCACCCCCCCCGCCACGTCGGAGCCGAGGCCCAGCTTGAGGCCGCGGTCGAGGAAGCGCCGGGCCGGGGCGATACCGGAGGAGAGGTTGATGTTCGACTGCGGGCAGTGGGCGATGAAGACGCGTTGCTTCCGCATCAATTCGATTTCGTCGTCCCCCGACCAGACGCAATGCGCCATGATGGTGGGGACGTCGCCGCCGAAGAAACCGAAGCGGAGATAGGCGTCACCGTAGTTTTTGCTTTCCGGGCAAAGCTCCCTGACCCAGGCTATTTCCCCGGGATTTTCCGACAGGTGCGACTGCACGGGCAGCTGCAGTTCCTGCTGAATTTCCTTGAGCCGCCGGAACAGTTCGTTCGAGCACGAGGGGATGAAACGCGGGGTGAGGATGGGGGTGGTGTTGTGGAAGCGGCCGGCGACGGCTTCGAGCCAGCGCCTGGTGTCTTTGATACTGATGTCGACCGAATTTTCACAGAGGATGGCGGGGGCGTTCCGGTCCATGTTCACTTTGCCGACCATGGATACGAAACCGGCTTTCTCCAGCATTTCCATGAGCAGGATGGTCGCCGGCGAGTGCAAGGTGGCGTAGATGACGAGGCGGGTGTTGGGGCCGGCTTTCAGGTCGGAGACGACCTTGGCGTAGGCTTTTTCGGCGTAGGCTAGGTCGGCGTATTTGGCTTCTTCGGGGAAGGTGCGGGTGTTCAGCCAGTCCAGGAGTTCCAGGTCCATCCCGAGGGAGCGAAAGGAGTATTGGGGGGCGTGAAAGTGCAGGTCGACGAGACCGGGGATGACGAGGAGTCCTTCGCAATCGATGACCGGGAGCTGGCGGTAAATTTCCGGCAGGCGTTCGAAAACCCCGGCGGAGCAGCCGTTTTCGGAGACCAGATAACTGTTCGGGTGGGTGGCCAGGGTGGTGGGGCTTTGGCTGTAACAGATGTCGCCTTTCAGGACAAAACTGTTTTCCATCGCTGTTTTCCTCCGTAACGGATTTTGCGTTATACGCGATGCGGCATGAGGTTTTTCGGCAGGAAAACGCGGGCGGGAGGAGGGGATTTGGGAGGCGTTGCGGGGGCACAAAAAAAACCGCCCCAGTTGGCCAAATGATATCCTCCCCGGCGCGGCGCTTTCCAGGAAAGACCCATAGTCAACTATTTGCGGTAGTTGGTAGAAACATCCGACCGATTACGGATATATACGAGTCGAAGCTAGGATGTGCGGGTTTAGGCCATAGGCTGAGTCCTCCCGGGCAAGTTTTCGCTAACGCCACACAAACTTCCCCGCCGCTAACGCCCGGTTGGGGCCAAGCGTTAGCGGCGGGAAGCATCAGGCAGGTAGTTCGGAGCGGTTCCAAACCAAGCGCCGCGGTTCAATCCACTTCGATTACCGCGGATTCCTTGTGCTGCTGTGGATCAGGCGGGAAGATGATATTAAGCAGTATACCCAATACACACACGGTTGCCACCGAATCTTTGAAAAGATATTGGAAAAAAGTCGGCATCTGGGCGAAAGCGCCGGGGTTCGCCGTGCCCAAGCCCATGCCCATGGCGAGAGTGGTGGAGAGGACGACGATGTTCCGGTGCGAGAAGCCGGACTTCGCAATCAGCTTAATTCCGTTAATCGTGATCATCGCGAACACGCTGATGACCGCGCCGCCAAGAACCGCCGCCGGCATCATCGCGAACAAGGCGCCGATCTTGGGGAAGAAGCCGCAGAGCATCAGGGTCGCCGCGCCGGTGGCGACGCAGAACTTGTTCACGACTTTCGTCATGGCGACAATGCCGGCGTTCTGGCCAAAGGCGGTATTCGGGAGGGTGTTGAAAATCGCCGCCAGCATCGAACCGAAGGAGTCGGCCATGATCGCACCGCCCGTTTCCTTGGTGGTGGCTTCGCGGTTGAAGGCGGCGACGGTGATGCCGGAGGTGTTCCCAATCGTTTCCAGGCCGGACACGATATACAGGGCGGCAAAAGTCAGGACCGCGTCGAGATGGAATTCCATCCCGAAATGGAAAGGCATGGGAACGCTGAACCAGGCGGCGTTTTCCACCGGCGCGAAGGAAAGCTTCCCCATTATGGCGGCGGCGGCATAACCGACGATAATGCCGACGAGGAGCGAGGACAGCTGCATCAGGCCCTTGCCGAAGCGCTGGCAGATGAGGATGGTCAGGAAGACGATGAAGCCGAGAATGATGTTCTGGGGGGAACCGAAATCCTTGGCGCCGACGCCGCCGAGGAAATAATTGGTGCCGGCCTTCAGCAGGTTGATGCCGATGGCGATCAAGACGGCGCCGATGACCAGCGGCGGGAAAAAGCGCTTCAGCGGCTTGATGAAGAAGGCCATGACAAATTCAATCAAACTGCCAAGGAGGGCCCCGCCGAGAACGCCGGGGACGCCGTAGGCTTTCCCGACCGTGATGGCGGTCGGGACAAAGGCGAAGGAGGTCCCCATGACAATCGGCAATTCCGCGCCGATGCGGGGCAGGGTGGATTGTTTGCCGAATACGTTCAGGGGGTACAGCTGCAGGAAGCTGGTAAAACCGGAAACCAGCATCGCGCACTGCACCATGATGATCCGGTCGGCGTCGCCGAGACCGACCACGCCGGCCAGGATGAAACAGGGCGCCAGGTTCGAGGTGAACATCGCCAGCACATGCTGGAGACCCAGCGGCAGGGCCTGGAAAAACGGCGGCCTGCCATACAGCGAATACACCAATTGCGACCGCTTTTCCGCCTCGGATAGGGCTGTCGTCCGAGCACTGTCGTCTGTTGCCAAGTGTTATCCCCCTCTCTAGGGTTTTTGGCCTGCCTGGTGAGAAGAAGGGCGAATCCCGCTTGGGCCGGGCCCTTCTTCTCCGCTAGGCAAAGCGTCCCGTAAAATAAACTTGCGCGGACATCCCGCGTCATTTTCGCACCCTTACCGCCAACCGCTTCACACCAGCCACGGCATGGAATTACGCATCCCACGGTACAAAGTCGCCATTTCCACCGCGCTACGCAAGGACATTTCTCCCTCGAACTCGCGCTTCAACTCCATCTCCCGCACCACAAAACCCCGGTCGAACTGGATTCGCACCTTGTCGTTCACATACGACCAGCCGAAATTCCGCAAGGTCATGGTCTCCTCCCGCGAGCCTTCCTTCCGGCGGATGATTTTCCCGGTGATGCGGAAAACATTATCCTGCTGCGAACGGAAGTCCTCGTCGTTCAGGCACAGACGCGGCTTGTCCAGGTAAGGCTTCCCCTCGTGCACGCAGAAGGCGGCGCAGTTGCCGCATTCGTTGCAAAAGTCGTCGATGTGGACGATCTGGCTCCCTTGGGTCACGCCCAGTTTTTCCATGCCGACCGACACCAGCTTGCCGTTCTTCACGGCGAGGGTGGGCATTTCCACCTGGAAGGGGGGAATGGAATAGGTGTAGTTCGCCCGGTTGGGACAGCACTCCACGCACTTGCCGCACATCGAGGCGCACTGGAGACAACGCTTCGCCTCGGCGACCGCTTCGTTTTCAGCCAAAGTCTGTTCGACCAAATCGAAGCCCTGCCGCCGCTCGAGCGCCAGATGCTTCTCGCGGTTCGGCCTGGTCTTCAAGGCCCGGGCCGCCCGCGCTTCCGCCAGTTCCCCCGCCACAGGTTGCGGCGGCGTCGGCGGAACGTAGGGCTTCAGCCCCAGTTCGTTGCAAATCGCCGTCGCGGCTTTTTGCCCGTCGTCGCAAGCCTTGATGACAATCGCCGGCCCGGTCACGGCGTCGCCGCCGGCATAGACGCCGGTCGCCGAAGTGTGGCCGAAGGGGCCGACCTTCACCCGGCCGCCCTTGTCCAGATCGATACTGTGGCCGGCGAAGACCGCCATGTCGGAGAGTTGGCCAATCGCCGCGATGATGGAATCCGCTTCGATGACGTACTTCTCGCCGGTGGGCACCGGACGCCGGCGGCCGCTGGCGTCGGGTTCCCCGAGTTTGGTCCGCTCGCATTCGAGACCGGCTACTTTGCCGTCCTTCAGGACAATCTTCGCCGGGGCGGCCAGTTCCTCCAGCTTGTTCCCTTCCTCGAAGAGAAGCTTCCGCTCTTCTTCGATCGCCGGCATTTCTTCGCGGGTTCTACGGTACACCACCGTGGTCGGCTGGCCCGTGAGGCGTTGCGCCGTGCGGGCCGCGTCCATCGCCGTGTTGCCGCCGCCGATGACCAGCACCTTCCTACCGAGATTGGGACGTTCGCCGACCGCAACCTGCTTCAGAAGATCCAGCGCGGTCCACATGCCGGGGGCGTTTTCGTGTTCCAGTTCCGGCGGCATGTCCTTGGGGAAACCGCAGGCCAGGTAGACGGCGTCGAAGCCTTTCGCGAGCAGCTTCTCGGGCGCTTCGGTAATCCGGCAGTTGAAGCGGAATTCCACCCCGAGGTCCTTAATCCGCTGCACGTCGGCGTCCATGACTTCATGCGGCAGGCGGAAGCTGGGGGCCATGGCCATGATGCCGCCGGCGCGGGAGTGCTGTTCGAAAACCGTCACCTCGACCCCGGACAGGGCCAGCCGGGCCGCCGCCGCCAGGCCCGAGGGGCCGGCGCCGATGACGGCCACTTTCTTGCCGGTCGGGGCGGCTTTCTTCAGCTTGGCCTTACCCTTCGCGGCGACAAAACGCTTGATGTCCCTGATGCCGACCGCCTCGTCGTAGTTGGCGCGGGTGCAGCGCGTTTCGCAGAGATGGGTGCAGATGTGGCCGGTGACGCCCGGGAGCGGATTCTTCAGGAGAACTGTTTCCAAGGCGCCGTCGAAGTCGCCGCGCGCGGTCTGGAGGCAGTAGGAGGGGACGTCCTGGCAGACCGCGCACTGGGCCATGCAGGGGGCGGTGATGCAGTCGAAAAGATCCAGCTTCGAATCGACCTTCGGCGAGCCGGGGAAATACTGCTTCTTGTAACGCGGGTTTTCCAAGGCTTCGGCCGCGGCGCGTTCGAGGCGGCGGTCCTTGTTGTCGGCCCCGACGAAGGAACGGATGTCCTTGGCGCCGAATTTGTCCATTTCCTCCTTGAGGTTGGCGAGGCACTGGCGGAAGCGGGCGTAGCCGCCCGGTTTCAGGATGTCGGAGGCGATAGTCACGGTGAGGGCGCCGGAGGCGAAGAGGGTGGCGATGTTTTCGGCGTCGGCGCCGGCGGAGTACGACACGTTCAGGTCGCCGGCGAAATCTTTATTGAGCTTGTTCCAGAGATTGATGGAAATGGGGTAGAGGGAACGGCCGGACATGTACATTTCGTCGCCGGGCATAATCTTGCGGTAATTCTGCATGGCGAGGGTGTTCGTCAGCTTCACCCCGAAGAATTTGCCGTGCTCGACTCCGGACTTCTTCAGCATCTTGATGATTTCGAGCGCTTGCGGGTATTTCAGATCGTGCTCGAAAACCGGGTCCGGAATGACAATCTTGGTGTAACCCAGGGTTTTATTGATGGTGTTACGGACAAAGTCCGGTCCCATCAGGGTGGGGTTGAGTTTTACGGTCAGGTTGAAGCCGCGTTCTTCCAGAAGATATTTGGCGATGCGGCCGATTTCATCCGGCGGGCAGCCGTGCATGGTCGAGAGGGTGCAGGAGTTCGTCAGGCTGGTGGGGACGTCGACGTCGGCGTATTCGGGGAATTGGTGCACGAGTTCCGATTTGTAGTCGTCGATTTGTTCCGAGGCGTCCAGCATGGTGTCGATGAACTTCTGCATGCGGGGGGTCTGGATGCCTTCCAGGTTGTAGCCGACCGAAAGGTTGAAGATGGTGCCGTCGGCGGGGTCGTCGGGCCAACCCAGGAGGCGGCGGACGACCGGGATCAGGACCCAGGCTTTGATGTATTCCAGGACCGATTTTTCCAGCTTCAGTTCTTGCGACCATTCGGCGTTGTAGCCTTCGTCCTCCATGTCGATGCAGGGGCGGCCGAATTGCAGTTCGTCGAGAATCTGCACCGTTTTCAGTTCGATGAACCGGGCTCCCGTGAGCCAGCTGGCGAGGATGTTTTGGGTGAGCTGGGTGTTCGGGCCGGCGGCGGGGCCGATGGGCGTCCCCAGGGCGTCCCCGAACAGGCGGCCGGCGAAGGGGGAGCCGGCTTTCGGCTGGTAGAAAAGCGACTTGTGAATACCGAAGATGCTTTCGTTTTCCTGGTATTCGTTCAAAATCCACTTCATCAATTTGCTGAAGGACTGCGGCCTCATGTGGTGGGACATGCGTTCTCCTATGAAAAGCGGTTCACCGCGTTATTTCACCACAGAGACACAAAGGACACAGAGAACCACAAACAACCACTGAATTCCAGATTTTCTAATAAATACTTTAGCGGTTCTCTGTGTCCTCTGTGCCTCTGTGGTGAAAAAGGGGTAATTTCAAGCAGTTAAAAACGTTCCCAAACCTTCTTCGCACATTCCCGCGCCTTGGCGTTGACTTCTTGGGCGTCAATCTCCGTAAGCTTCCGGTTCTGCATGAGAATCTTGCCGTTGGCGACCGTGGTCACGACGCTCCGGCCGCAGGCGCCGAAGAGAAGGTGGCCGTTGATGTTCTTGTCGGACAGGGCGGTGGGGGGGAGGTAATCGGAAACGATGACGTCGGCGGCGTAATTGGGGGAAAGCTTGCCGGTGGGGGTGGGGAAGTAGCGTTGGGCAATGGCGGCGTTATTTTGGAACAGCATGGCGGGAATTTCGCCCCAGGCGACGTTCGGGTGTTGGTTGTGGTGCTTGTGGAGGGCGTTGGCCATCTTATACGATTCAAGCATGTCGCAGACGTAGCCGTCGGTGCCAAGCCCCAGAAGAATCCCCCGCTTGTAAAGGTCGAGAACCGGCGAACAGCCGACGGCGTTCCCCATGTTGGATTCAGGATTGTGGACGACGGCGGTGCCGGTTGCCTTGAGGATTTCTTTTTCCCGGTCGTTAATGTGGATGCAATGCACGAAGATGGATTTGTCGCCGGTGAGGCCGTAGTCGTGGAAACGTTCGACAATCCGCTTCTTGTATTTTTCCTCCGAATCGACTTCGTCGCCGGGGCCTTCCGCCACGTGCACGTGGTAACCGGCCGCCAGGGTGCCCATGGCTTTCTGGCAGGCTTCCAGGGTCGCGTTCGACAAAGTCATCGAGGCGTGCAGGCCGAACATGCCGGCGAGCAGGCCGGACTCGTCCTTTTCGGCGTAGCGGATGAAGTCGACGTTCTCGGTGATGCCTTCCTTCATGATGTCCTGGCCGTCCCGGTCCGAGACTTCGTAGGCGAGGCAGGAGCGGATGCCGGTTTTCTGGACCGCTTCGGCGATTTTGAAGAGGCTCCCTGTCACCGCTTTCGGACTGGCGTGGTGATCGATCACCGTGGTGCAGCCGTTCTTGATGCAGTCGATCAGGCAGACCATGGCGGAATAATAGCTGTCTTCAAGCAGCAGCGCCTTGTCGAGCCGCCACCAAAGGTTTTCGAGAACCTGGACAAAATTGTCGGACGGCGCGGCGCCGCCGAAGCCGCGCGAGAAGGCGCTGTAATAGTGCATGTGGGAATTGATGAAGCCGGGCATGATGATGCCGCCCTTGGCGTCGATGAAATGGGCGCCCTTGTTGGCGTCGCGGAGGGTCTGGCAATCACCGACCTGGGCGATGAGGTTTCCCTTTATCAGAACCGCGCCGTTCTTGTAGAAGGGGGCGGCGGGATCGCGGGTGATGACGGGGCCGTTCCCGATTAAGAGCATGGGGGTCTCCTTTATGCTTATAGCGGTCATGGAGAATAAAACGCCGCAAATCAGTACGATAATCGCCGCGTTTAATCATTTGCTAAGAACAGGACAACTGTCATTCCGAACGGTAGTGAGGAATCCGGCGCTCGCGGTAGTTGAGTAATACTCCTGCATTCGGCTCGGTGTTTCCACTCCATGGCCTCGGTGCGGAATGCTGGCGATTACCGAGACGAGCCAAATGTAAAACGTTCCTACTCAGCCATTGCGACCGTCGGATTCCTCACTACCGTTCGGAATGACAATTGTTCCGTTATCTTCGACAATGCAACGTAATGATTTGCGCACGAAATGGCAATGCTTACTGCTCGATCACCGTCCCGGTCTTGCCGGCGATGCCCTCTTCGGCCTTTTCCAAGAGAGTGATAAGGGACTTGCGGCCCGGCTTCGAGGCGGCGAACTGCATGGCGGCTTCGACTTTGGGGAGCATCGACCCGGGCGCGAACTGGCCTTCCTTGATGTACTGCTTGCATTCGGCCAGGTTCATCCGGTCCAGCCAACGCTCGTTCGGTTTCCGGAAGTTGACGGCGACCTTCTCTACTGCGGTGAGGATGATGAGGAAATCGGCGTCGATGATTTCGGCGAGTTTGGCCGAGGCGAGGTCCTTGTCGACGACGGCCGACATGCCCTTGAGGTGATTGCCCTGGGCCGCGACGGGAATGCCGCCGCCGCCGGCGGCAATGACCAGGTTGCCGGCCGCGAGAAGGGTCTTCACGATGCCTTTTTCGACGATGTCGACCGGGACGGGACTGGCAACGACCCGGCGCCAGCCGCGGCCGGCGTCTTCCATCATGTCGTAGCCGCGGGCGGTCATTTCCTTGGCTTCGGCTTCGGTGCAGAAGGAGCCGATGGGTTTCGTCGGTTTCTTGAAGGCGGGGTCGTCGGCCGCCACCAGGGTTTGGGTGATAATCGAAGCGACGGGGATGTCCTGGCCGCGGTCGAGGAGCTCTTCCCGAAGGGCGTTCTGGAGGTCGTAG
Source organism: Planctomycetota bacterium (assembly GCA_031555915.1). Classification (GTDB taxonomy): domain Bacteria; phylum Planctomycetota; class SZUA-567; order SZUA-567; family SZUA-567; genus JAJBSZ01. The sequence goes on along the minus strand of JAVBTZ010000142.1, from coordinate 2,138 downwards.
CCGATGTAACCCTGGCTCATGGCGACGCAGACGGACATGGGGATGAAGGGGGTCTTCACTTCCGACTTGTGGGCCGCTTCCATGGCGATGTTGATCATGCCGACCTGGGGGCCGTTGCCGTGCGCGATAACGACTTCGTTTCCGCCCTTAAGAAGCCCGACGATGGATTTGGCGGTGGTCTTGACCGCGGCCATCTGTTCGACCAGGTTGTTGCCGAGGGCGTTGCCGCCGAGGGCGAGAACGATACGCTTTTTCATGCTGGAACTCCCTTAATAAGTGATGTTTATTCAGGCGACGGCCTGTTTTATATGATCGGTGGGGATCGCGGCGGCGCGGTTTTACCAATCGCGCCTGGTGCAAGAACGGCGGCGGGTCGGCATGGGGCATGGTGGCAGAGTGACGTGAGCGGAGGATCGTGGGGTGCGGGAAATATTTCCTATATTAAGTAGTTTAAACTACGGCGGGGCATTTTTCAACAATTTTTTAGCGAAAAAAAATTTTCTTTTGAATAATATGGTTGCGACTAAACCATTTGGGGCTGGCGGTCGATAGATACTCATTAAGGCGCCGCGCCTAAGCATAGCGGAGGCGAAAACAAAATTTCCGGAAGCTAAAAAATATTATTTTGTCTAAAAATTTTTATTTTTCCCTAAAAATTATTTGAAACACAAAAATAATATGGTATACTGCGGTTGTCCGGAAAAATAAAATTTACCTTATAATACCCGCAAGTCCTTAGCGCCGAAAAGTAAGGTCATCCGCCGATGAGTGATGATACCCCTGAAGGCTTTCTGAAACGGCTCGCCAAGGGCATTGCCAGCCTGTTTGGCGAAAACTGCGAAGTCACCGTCCACGACCTCAAGCACGGCTACGAAAACACCATTATCGCCATCGAGAATGGTCAGGTCAGCGGGCGGCGGGTCGGCGACGGTTCCAGCGAAATGGTCCTCCGGGCCTTGAAGGAAGACGCCGCGAAAATTGAAGACGAGTTCAACTATCTCGCCCGCACCAAAACCGGCCGCATGATCAAATCCAGTTCCATCTATATCCGTGATAAAAAAGGCAAGCCCGTATATCTCTTCGGGATAAACTACGACATCACCGATCTCATGCTGGCCCGCCACGCCCTGGAAGCCGCCGTCTCCACCCAGGAACCGCGGGACAAGAATAATATCAACACCATCACCAACAACGTCAACGATCTTCTCGACCAATTGATTCTCGAAGCGGATCAATATATCGGCAAGCCCGTGGTCGGCATGACCAAAGACGACAAGACCCGCGCCATCCAGTTTTTGAACGACAAAGGCGCATTTCTGGTCAAAAAAGCCGGCGACAAAGTCTCCAAGCACTACGACATCTCAAAATATACCCTCTACAATTACATGGGGTCAGAAGACTGAGACCCCATTTTTGACATATCAATCTATACCATTAACAATAACTTAAGACGCGCTGAAGTTGCGTCGGAGCTGGATCTTGTACCGGGTTCACTCTGAAATTTGCGGCGGTTTTCCGGCGCTGTTTCCCTTTGCGCTTCTTGGTAATACACCAACCCTAAATAAAGAAATTGTGTAGGGACGCGATTGTCCCGATTAGTCATCCCTGCGAGTCGGCGAAGTATGTGGATTTTTTCCGGAAGGAAGACAAATGGCTATCGATTTTGCGAAGATCAAAGCGGCGGCTGAAGGCTACAAGGCGGACATGACCAAGTTCCTGCGCGCCATGGTTAAATTCCCCGGCGAAAGCTGCGGGGAAAAGGAAAAGATTGAATGCGCCGCCGCCGAAATGCGCCGGCTCGGCTTCGACAAGGTCGAAATCGACAAGATGGGCAACCTCCTCGGCTACATGGGCACCGGCAAAACCCTCATCGGCTTCGACGGCCACATCGACACCGTCGGCATCGGCAACAAGGCCAACTGGAAGTTCGACCCCTACGAAGGCTACGAAAACGAGGAAGAAATCGGCGGCCGCGGCGTGGCGGACCAGGAAGGCGGCATCGTCTCCGCCGTCTACGGCGCCAAGATCATGAAAGACCTCGGCCTCCTCTCCGACAAATACACCGCCCTGGTCGTCGCTTCGGTGCAGGAAGAGGACTGCGACGGCCTCTGCTGGCAGTACATCATCAACGAAGACAA
>JAVBTZ010000191.1:0-4705 GCA_031555915.1 Planctomycetota bacterium | reverse complement strand
GGCCCAATGGCAGCGCCTCGCCACCAGCCTCAAACAGATTAACGATCTCGCCAATTCCCGCGACGCCTTCCTCGAAGCCGTGCGCCAGGAATTCATCCAAAACGCCAATCCCGGCGCCGCCCCCGCCCCGCCCGCGACCGGTGAGGGCGCCCAGCCCGCCGCTACCGGCACAGCGCCCCTGGCCGGCGCCTTCCGCGCCGCCAGCAATCTTGACGCCCTTCTCTACGACCTCACCGACAGTATCGCCTGGCACAACTTAGCCCCTCTCGCCACCTATAATTTCATGCGTTACCTCGCCGTCCGCCGCGCCGCCAGCTACTTGGACTACCTGTGGCTGGAAAAAGTCTACAATCCGTCCTTGATGGCCAGCGGCGGCGAAGACGAAAAAGCCGCCCAGCTTTTCGGCCAGGGCGGCGCGATAGACACTTTCATGGGCGGGGTCGCCCAGGGGTTGTGGCACTGGGAAAACGGCGCCTTGGCCAATGCCGAGTGGGGCGGCATCCCTTTCCGTTTCTCCAAGGCGTTCCTTGATTATTGCGGCGCCATGGTGCAGCGGGGCCGGATCAAGCGCCCGGAAAAAATCGCCCTTGGTTTCCGGGTCGACGCAGTCAGCGTCAACCCCGACGCCCACGAGCGTCCGCAAACCGTTTGGTTCCAGAAGTCCGAAGGCGGCGAAGAGCAACGCCTTTCCTACCAGAACTATTTCGTCTCCACCACTTTCGAATGGAAGATGGACAAATCCGCCACCGCCGCCATCCGGTTTGAATTTCCTTCCTTGACCCTTTACAAGAATTATGGCGGCGACAAGGGTTTTGGCGAATTCATCAAGGCTTTGGCACAGGGGCCGGTCACTTATACGCCGGATGATTTTCCTGGTGACGCGGCGGCTATGCGGCGTTTGGGGATTAAGACATTGGCATTAAGGGTGAGTTTGCAGAATCACCAACCGCTCTTGCAATTCATGTTTGCGACTGTACCGACTCTTCCGTCGAGCATTGTGATTCACGACAGTCCGGTTCCGGCTGGGGGGGACCTGCCTGGCGAGAGTGGCGGGACGACGTTGTTTGGGGGTGAAGATAGGCCCAAGGGAAACAGCGGTAAAAAGTAGTTTAAAAAAGGCGGCGCTGGCTGTCCCCCAATTCCTCCGGCTTCAACCCCACCCCCAACCGAAACAACACCCGCTCCACCGGCCGACTCCCCAACCCTGGAAGCGTCAACTCCGGCGGCAGACTCTTGACGAGAGACATCATCGTCGCATGACTCCTCCCCCCAAACAACTCGCCCAACTCGGCATACCGCATCCCCAATAAACGCCGGCACAACACCGCCGCCAATTGCCGCGGCTGACAAAGCGCCTTCAACCTGCCCCTCCCCAGTAACGCCTCCCCCCCCACCCCGAATTCCTCGCCCACCACCCTGACAATGTCCTCGGCCAACAACACCTGCCGCTTCACCGCCCGGCCGCCGTCCAAAGCCATACGAATGCAGGACAAACCCGGCTCCATGCCGCCTTCCTCGACCAAGGCCAGGAGCCGGCTGAGAGCGCCCTCCAGCCGCCGCATGCCTTCCGTGGACTCGCGGGCCAACAACTCAATCCCCTCCTCCGGCACCGACAGACCGCGTTCCGTGAACTTACGGGCAATAATCTCCCGCCGCATCGGCTGATCCGGCGTCAACATCCGGTCGACAAACCCCGAGCCCAAGCGGTCGCGCAGCCGCACCTCCACCCCCTTGACGTCACCGGGAGCGCTCACGCCGGCGAAAAGCATCTGCTTGCCGCGCGCTTCCAAGTGATCGATAATGCCCAAAAGTTCGGCCTGGGTCGCCGCCTTGTTGCCCTGCCCCAACACCTGCAATTGATCCATGGCCAGCAAATCGCAGGAACGGTAAAGCTCACGGAAACGGACCAAATCGCCCTCGGCATGGGCCTTCAGGAAATCGGCGACAAAGCGTTCGCAAGTCACATACAACACCCGCGCGCCGGGTTTTCGCTTCAGGGTCTCATGGCAAATCGCCTGGAGCAAGTGGGTTTTCCCCACCCCGTGTTCGCCCCACAGATAAATCCGCCCGTACAACCCCGGGCTTTCCACCGCCTTCAAACCGACCGCCTGGGCCAGGCGATTGGCGGCGCCGGCGACATAATTGGCGAAGGTGAAATCGGGGTGCAAATCCATGCCCAAGTTCAAGGCCGGACGCGCCGCGGCCCGTTTCGCCGCCGTTTCCTCGCTCCCTGGGGGCGGAGCGAAGACAATCCCCACCTCCATGGCGTTGGCGGCGGCCAGGTCGCGTTCCTGGGCTTCGCGGAAGGGGGCATAAAGGTTGGCGCTTACGGAGATTTTTATTTCCAGGTCAGGGACGCCGCAGGCCGTGCCGGCTGCCTCCTTGAGGACGTCGTAATATTTGGTTTCGATCCAGTTTTTGAAGAAGCGGTTCTTTACTCCCAATTCCAGACCGCGCCCGTCCCAGGCCATGATTTCCGCGCCGGCGAACCACTGTTCGTAGAGCGCCTGCGGCAGACGTTGTTGCAACTGGGCATGGAGCGCGGCCGACAGCTCCGTCTCGACTAAAGACAAAAGACCCCCCTTTTCCCTCTATGAGGGAAATGCGAAAAAGGTACACTGAGTTTTTGTATGTAGACGCAGGAGTGGCGAGGGCGGAGGCCGTCCTCATGACGTGGAAAAACCGGGCGAATCCGGCCGTAGCCTACAAGATGCGCCGTTTTTCCGAAGCGGAGGTTCCTAAAGTGAGAGGGATCTTACCTTCTTTCGAAGCGTTGTCAACGGCGAAAAGCTTCTTTGCTTCAACAAATCGCGTAAATTTATTTAACACGTGTCCCATCGTGGGGATAAAAACCTACTTACCTCATTTAATCCCAAAATTTAAACACATTATATTAGTTTGTATACTGCTACATTATCAATCAGATTTTTCAACTTTCAGCGTACATTCCCTAACCCCAAACCGACATGGACGTTAGCCGTTCCGTTGGTTTATCAACTCCGCCAACCGTTAGCGGAAAAGTGCTGCGAGGGGTCGGTTTTTCCTTTGGCAAAACGCCGCGAATGACTTACAGTGACCGTAGAAGGAAGGGTGTTGGCGGTATATTATTTGCCCCCGCTGGGCGGGGTTTTCAACGGAAAGGCGGTCGATATGCGTATCCTGCGTGGCGTAATCCTGGTGGTGGCGGCGATGGCGGCGGTGACGGTGGGTTGCGGGGCTGGGGTGCGGGCGGGCGAGGCCGGTGTCGATATGGATATGGTTCGGGTGCCGTTGTTGGAGGGGGTGTATTCGGTCGAAGCCCCGGGCAACTGGCGGGTGACGGTCAGCGCCGACGACTATACCGCGACCTTCTCGGAACCGGACGGCAAGGGCGGCACCCTGGTGATAGCGCCGCCGAACCCCGAGGTCGACGATCTGAAGGATTATACCCAATTGTCCGTCAAGGCGCTGACGAAAAGCTTCGGCGGCGGCCAAATCATGGAGGAAAAGCGTCGGACCCTGGACGGCATTCCGGCCTATTATTGCATTTTCATGTTCAAGTCGAACAATGAGGAGTTCCTGGGCTGGGCCGGGACGTCGAAGAATTCCGGTTATGGCGTGCACGCGATTGCGGCGGCCTCGGCGGAGAAGTACCCGGCCTTCATGGTAACGGCGGGCAAGATTCTTGAATCCTACGAGCTGGACCAGGACGAGGTGGCTCTCCACCACGATAAGTTGGTGGAATTGGGGCGGAAGTCGTATGAAGATTTGGAAAAGAGCCTGGAAAAATGACCCGGCCGGCAACTGTTCCGGACAAAAATCCCCCGGGGCCCGCCGGGGGATTTTTTTGCCTGGTCCGGAAAGGGCAAAATAAAAATTTGATTGCGGTGTGTAAAAATATGGGTTATACTTTTTTGATTCGCTTGTTCGCTTTCCGGCCCCGACATTCATCTTTTGCTCCATGTGGACTTTTCGAAAAAATCGAGCAGACCGCCGCTCGCTTTCTTCGAAAGTTTAACATCTTTGCGGATAAGGGTTTTATTTTCGGCAGTTCAAAGGCACAGGCTGAGTTGACCAAATTATATCGCTAATCCTGGCTACTCACACTTTCTGAGGAAATCGAGCGGCGGTTGGCTCGATTTTCTCAAAAAGTCAACTCCATCGTAATGCATCCCCTACATGACAGTCCTGCGGCCAACCGCAGATCTTCCATTGTTTTGCCAACCAAAGGAGGCAACGAACATGAAGAAATTCGTATTTTTCCTGATGCTGGCAGCATTATGCATCTCGGTGTCCACCGCCATGGCGGCCACCAAGATCGGCATCATGACCGGCACCGTATCCCAAGGGGAAGAAGAATACCGTGCCGGTGAGGAAATGGTCAAGAAATACGGCGCCGACCGCGTCATCCATGTCACCTATCCCGACAAGTTCAACGACGAACAGGAAACCACCATCACCCAGGTCACCTCCATGGCCGCCGACCCCGACGTAAAGGCGATCGTCATCTGCCAAGCCGTCCCCGGCACCGCCGCCGCCATCAAGAAATCGAAGGAACTCCGCGACGACCTGATGTTCATTCTCGGCACCGTCCAGGAAGAGCCCTTCATGATGTCCAAGACCGCCGACATCCTCTATGAGCCCGACCAACCCGAGCGCGGCCGCAACATCGCCGAAAAAGCCAAGAAAATGGGCGCCAAGACCCTGGTGCACTACTCCTTCCCCC
>JAVBTZ010000236.1:0-35516 GCA_031555915.1 Planctomycetota bacterium | reverse complement strand
CACGCGTCATTCCGGCGTCTATACAACCAACCGGGGTATAAACGGGCGGTTAAGCCGGAATCCAGGGGGCCGGACCATTGCTATGAAGCGGTGACGGTCGAGTTTGCATGCCGTCAAGGTTTTGCCCCCTGGATTCCGGCTTAACCGCCCGTGAGGGATGCAGCAGCCGTTTAAGACGCCGGAATGACGTGCGGGGAGGGGACAGCGTAACAGGGCAAGGAGGAATGTTTTACCCTTATTTCAGCGCCATTCGGGACATGTACGAAATTACTCGGCGGTTTGAGTAATTTCGTACATGTCCACAAAATACAAAATCACCATTTCAAGCCGATACCGGTATATTTGTTCGCGCGGTTATTGTTTTCACCACGTCTACTCACAACGATAACCGCCTGAAATTCAACCGCTGCGGATCCATCACCCCAAACCCCATTTCCATCGCATAACGTATATGCCAGTAATCCTCGGGATTCCTGCCTAGCAACCGCGCCCCCGCCGCATCCGCCGCCACAATGTCCGTCGACAATATCTGCATCTTCATCAACTTCACGTCCGCCAAGTTGCCGCTCCGCGGCCCATTGCCGGTCATCACCCGGTATGCGTCCATTACCGTCAAATCCGGCTTCCTGACGGTCAGAAAATCCGCAATGCACTGCTGCAAATCGGTCCGATGGTAAAACCGCCGGTCCCACACCGCCCCCATGAAATTCTTGATGCTCCCCGTCATCCCCGCCCCGCCGTGATGTTTCAGGATCGGCACGCTAATCAATACATCCGCCTCCAACAGCGCCTCATGCACCTGCACCTGCTTCAACTCCCGGCCCTGGACCGGACGGTTGACGTAGTAACGCTCCGCATCGCCCGGCGCCATAATTCCCCCCGCCTGTTCCGCCGCCGCTATCTGACTCGATTCCCAACACCGCTTCCAATGCTCTATCGTATGATCAAAAACCACCACCTTGCCCGCGCCCGCTTCCAGACAATGCTGGATAATCCGGTTTACCAAGGCCGGATTGGTGTCGCCGGCGAACTCGGGCTTCGAATCCCAGGAGATGTTCGGTTTAATCGCCACCTTCTGGCCCGGTTTGACAAAACGGCCCATCCCACCCATAGCCGCCATGCCCCGGTCAAACATCACCTCCGGTTCGCCATTACGCACTGCCACGATGTCGGGATTCCCCGGTCCTTCGAAGCCAAATGCCTGCCCCGCTGCTTTGGCCAGCGGGATGCCCGGTAAGGATCCCATGCCCAAGCCCACGCCGGTTGCCAGGCAGCTTTTCAAAAAATCGCGTCTATCCATGGGGGGTTCTCCCGTTAGGCGCCGCGCAGAAATAAGTTGACCTGGTTTATTTAACCACAGAGACACAAAGGACACAGAGAACCACAACCACAAACCATCTTTTATTTTTGGCATTATCAAGTTTTTCGGTTGCGGTTCTCTGTGTTCTTTGTGTCTCTGTGGTTGAATAAAACTGACCAACTTATTGTTGCTCTGCGCCATTCCTTTATTGGTTTAATCCTTTTTCGTCAGGCAGACCGCCGTTCGGCGTCCAACAAGACGGCTATGTATGGTGGTGGCGGAAAGTTGGCAATGTTACCAAAAAAATAACTTTTTAACGTTTTGTTGCATTTTGCCCTTGATTTCCGCTTATTTCCGCGGGGCGCCAGTCTACGCGTCATCACGCAGCAAACGCAAAATCTCCTCCATGTCCAACGCCGCCGATTGATCCGCCCCCGAGAGAAGGTTGTCGGCCAAATCCCGCTTGTTCCGATGCAATTGGACGATCTTCTCCTCGATCGTCCCCGCCGCCACCAAGCGGTACACCGTCACCGGCTTGTCCTGGCCAATCCGGTGCGCCCGGTCGGACGCCTGATCCTCGACCGCCGGATTCCACCACGGGTCCATGTGAATGACGTAATCCGCCGCCGTAAGATTCAAGCCGAGACCGCCGGCCTTCAAACTGATCAAAAACACGTCGCCAATCCCGGCCTGAAAATCCTCCACCGCCTTCTTGCGCTGCCGCGTCGGGGTCGAGCCGTCCAGGTATTGGTAACTGTACCCCTCCTTGTCCAAATGGGCGCGGATAATCGACAAGTGGTCCACAAACTGGCTGAACACCAAAACCTTGTGCTTGTTCTCCACCAATTCCTCCAAGGTGGTCTTGAACTGATCCTGCTTCGCCGACCCTATCCCCTCCCCGCCGGCGACCAACTGCGGCGCGCAACAGGCCCGCCGGAGACGCATAATTTCCGCCAAAATCTGGAACCGCTTCTTCTCCGCCGCCGCCGGCTCGGCTTCGAGCCGCTCCAGGGCGGTCCGCCGCAAGGACTCGTAAAACGCCCGCTCCTTCGGCGCCAATTCCACCGACAAGGTGATTTCCGTCTTCGGGGGGAGCGAATCCAAAACCTGCTGCTTGGTGCGCCGCAGGATGAACGGCCGGATTATCCGCCGCAGGCGTTCACTCGCCTCCGCGTCGTGTTCCCGCTCGATCGGCGCGGCGAAACGCTCGTGGAACTTCCGCCACGATCCCAGCAGGTGCGGATTGATGAAGCGGAACAGGTTCCACAACTCGCCCAGGTGATTCTCAATCGGCGTCCCGGTGGTGATTAGCCTGAAACCGGCCTCCAGACTCATCGCCGCTTTCGAACGCTTCGCCGAAACGTTCTTGATCGCCTGCGCCTCGTCCAGGACCACCGTCGCCCACTTCACCCCCGACAGCGCCGTGTCCTCCTGCCGAAGGAGGCTGTAGCTGAGGATCAGCACGTCCCCCTGCCGCAACTGCTGCACCTGTTCCGCCCGGTTGCCGTCCTTGAACGACAGCATTCTGAGGCCCGGCGCGAACCTGGCCGTCTCCGCCATCCAGTTGTGGCAAACGCTCGTCGGCGCCACCACCAGCGCCGGCCCCAAAGAGCCCCGCCGCACCAACAACGCCAGCGCCTGCACCGTCTTCCCCAAGCCCATGTCGTCGGCCAAACAGGCCCCCGCCCCCCATTCCGCCAAACGGGCCATCCAGCGATATCCCTCCAGCTGATATTCGCGGAGTTCGCCGTTAAAGGCCGCCGGCAAATCCGCCTGGAAGGTCGCCAAGTCCCGCCGTTGTTCCAATTGCCGCCGCCAATCGGCATCCGCCGCCACTTCCGCCCCCGCCTGTTCCAGCGCCTCCACCGCCGAACCGGCCAAATCCGACAGGCGGAATTTTCCGTTGTGGAATTCGCCCAGCGCCTCCAGGTCCCCTAATTGCCGCCGCAGTTCGTTCGTCAGCGCCAAAAATTCACCTTCGCCGATTTCCACGAATTTGCCGCCCGAATGCCGCATCGAGGCGAGTAACCGGCCGATGTCCACCACCAGGTTTTCGTCGACCTCCAACCCCCCCTCCAGCTCGAACCAATCGGCCGAACTCTTCACCCGCAGCTTCAAGCCGCCGAAACCGCGAAGGCGCCTGACCCGGTAACGCCCCCCCTTTGGCCACAAAAATACCGCCCGCTCTTACAAATCCTCCGTCTCGGCAAAAAACGACAACGCCGCCTCCGGGTCCTCCAGCCGCCAGGACAAGTCCCCGTCCTCCCGCCCGGACAACGCCCCGCACGCCGCCACCGCTTCCGCCGCCCGGGTTTTTTCCGCCGCCGCGTCGCGGCGGGTCTTGAGGAGTTTGCCGTCCACCGCCGCCGTCAGCATTTTACCGCCCCGGCCGGGACGGTAGGCCGGGCCGTCGTCACCGAGGGGATGCGCCCAAACCTCCACCCGCACCCCCACCGTCTGCGGGGTGATGTGGAAGCGCGGCCGGCTGTCGGCCGAGACCATCTCGCCAACGCCCGCCAGTTCGGGGATGTCGGAATGCATATGGATCAGGCCGGATAATTTGCCGAGGGTGCGTAGCGCCTCGTCCCGGCCCCGGGCCGGAATCGTCAGCCCATCCCCCACCACCCGCGCCAGCTGCCGCTCCCGCTCGTTCAGGGGATAGACCCGCAGTCGGGTCGGGGTCTCCATGCGCGCCAGGGTGCCGACCAGCTTGTCCCCCCGCGCCGCGTCCAGCAGTTCTTCGCCGGAATGGCCTTCCGGCACGAAATCGGCCAGGGCCGGTTCCAGGGCTATCTCGCAGCCGCCCTCCTGGTCCGTGACCGAGAGTTCAAAACGCCCGGGTTCGACGTCCAGCCGGGCGCCGGAGTCGTCGCCGCGGAATACCAGCGGGTGGCCGATCAGGTGGGAAAGGGCGAGGCCGGTGTCGAAATGGAAGCCTTGCGCCACGCCGTCGAAATCATAACGGAGAGTTGCGAAGACCATGCGGTCGGCGTCGGTGATGTAATCGAAATCCGGTGCGTGCTGAAAAATCCGCCTCAGGGCCACGTTCCGGCCTTTGGACCATTGTCCGTCCTTTCCCAGGCTTTGTTCGATCGGCTGGATTTCGAAAGGCATGAAGATGTCTTCGGGATGCGGGGGGAAATTGACGAGCCAGGCCAGGCGTTTACCTGACGGGACCGTGTCGTCCCCGGGTTCGCGGGTCAAATCCTCCAACGCTTTCAGGCCCCGGCGCCAGGAATCCTCTTCCTTGAAGAACCGGGTGAGGAGGGGCCAGCGGCCTTCCGGCTCGGGTCTCCCTGCGCCGATCGCGGCCAGGGACTCCAGCTGCAGGCTGAACCATTGATAGCCGGACTTGGCGGCTAGGGCGGCTGTTTCCCCCAGATCGGGGGCGATTTTTTCCAGGCGGAAGGGGTCGATGCGTAGGAGCGCCAGGGCGTGGCAAAGCTGGGTCAGGGTTTTAGGGTCGGCGGGGCGGTCGGACAGGAGCCGCGCGGCCGAGGCTTGGCCGCCCATGAAGAGAAACGCGTGGCGCAAGGCCGACAGGGCGCCGGCGTCGGGGTGGTTTTGCATGCTGGTGGCGCTTAGGCGGCGAATCATGCCTTCGAGCGAATCGGGGAGGTCGCCGGTCATTATGGCCAGGGCAATCCAGACCGCGCCCGAATCGGGGGGGAGGACGCCGGAGCTGTTTCCCCGGCGGCGGGCCATGGCGTTTTCGGCCAATTCGGGGGCGTCGGAGCGGCCTTCGGCCAGGGCGGGGGGAAGGGTGACGAGGGGGGAATGCTCCGCCGCGACCATTTGGGCTATCTTGAAGGCTTCGCGAAGTTTTCCCCGAAGAGTCAAATTTTCCACCAGGGTGAAGGGTAAATCTCCCGTGGTGGCGGGGTTTTTGGTTTCCTTTTCGAGAATTTCCGCGGCGAGGGCGGGCATTGGCCCGGGGTCGGCCAAGCCGTCGGTGGCGTCCCTGAGGGCGGCGGCGAGAATGGGACCGAAGGCGGCCGGCGAAGCGGTGCGGCGCCAGGAGTCGTCGGGTTGAAGCCGCAGGAGGTTGGCGAGAAAGGTTCCGCCGGAACCGGGGGCGGTTTGGGAGATGTTCCCCATGGCCTGGAGGGCGAGGCGCCAGTCTCCGGCGTGGAAGGCGAGGTGGAAGCGGCGTTGGGGGCTGTCGTCGGCGCCTTCGCCTTTCCAGTCGCGGCCGTGCGTTTCGGCCAGGGCGGCTTTGGCGATGGGGAGGAAGCGTCCGTCCCTTACGGCGTGGCGGATGGCGACTTCTCCCACTTCGGCGCGGACGCGCCAGAGGAGAATTTTCTGGGCCCGGTTTTCGGCGCTTTGCTCCTGCACGAAGCCGGCTTTGGCGAGGCGGGACAGGCGGGTGGCGACGATTTGCGGCGAGAAGGCGCGCAGGTGCGATTCGCGGCAGCCGGCGCCGGCGAGGCAATTGGCCACGACTTGGGCGGCGGCCGGTTCGTACAGGGCCGACAAGGCCTGGAGGACGGTTTGATCCGGAACGGTGAGGGCGTTATATTTATCTATAATCGACAAGATGCTGGTTTTACTGGTCATTTTAGCTCGGCTTCCCTGGTTTTGGACTATGCCTTGTTGCCCCTCGACGGAAATGGCGCCGGTCTCGCGGGGGCGAGAGGGTTGCCGATCCCGAACCTTTCATTATAATGTTTACCCGGGGGGTTGGTCGAGAGGTTTGTTTCAGGAATTTTCGCTTTCCGCCGATAGTATACTGACCGCGGAATTAAAGCGCGGAAAAATTATCAACCACCGAGACGCTAAGAACGCCGAGAACCACATTTTTGGGCAATCAACCAAATCGCGGTTCACCTGGTACTTTGCGACTTTGTGGCGAAGAAAGCGATCTGTGCAAAACTTCAGTCAAGAGGCCGGTTTATGAAAAAATCCCTGTCGATGGAAACAATGTTTGGCGACGTCGATTTTTATGAACGCTTCCCATGCGCGCGCGAAGCGGCGGAAACGTATGTGGAATTCGGGCAGTGGACCGAGCTGGATTTGACCCGGGTCAAGGAGGCGCTGGCGGCGAACCAGTTGCGTCTTGCCAGCCTGCTGGGCGGGCGGGCGCCGGATCTGGGCGACGCGGGGAAACATAATTTTTTTCTGGAAAACTTGTCGCAAACCATAGCCGTGGGCATTTTCCTGTCCTGTACCAACGTCATGCTGGAAGGGGGCTTCCCCCCCGCCGCCGGCGTTGAGCAGGGCGAGGCGTCCTTGTCCCACGCCAAGCGCCTCTTGCAGTCGGCCGGCGAGAAAGCGGCGCGATCGGGGGTGACCCTGTACCTGCAGCCGATGTCTCCCGAGGGGCTAAGCCATGTAGCCGGCGCGGCGGCTTTCGCCGACGCCACCCAGAAGGCGGCCGCCCTCTTACGGTCCATCGCTTCGCCGGCTCTCCGGTTGTGTTTGAACTTCAGCCCCTTCACCACCGTCTCCAACTCAGACGCCGACGCCCTGGTGAAAATCGCCGAGCGTTATGCCGACATTCTCGGCTACGTCAGGGTGGGCGACAGCAATCTGGCGGGTTTGGCCGCCATCGGCCGGCTGCTCCGCGAACGCTTGAAATATGACGGTTTTGTCGGTTTTCTTTTGCATAGCGAAGGGCGTAAGGAGGCGAGTTTGAGGGCGGTGCGGGATTTTTAGCCGGTCTGTCAAAATGACACGGGGTTTTCCCCAAACGACCCGAAGCCGGCTGGTCGAAGGAAAAAGTCTTAGACCGGGTTTTCTGGCCGCTTTTCGCTTTCAAAATTACAAATATTGACTATAGTGAATCTTAGGGTGATTCCAGGCGGCGTCCGCATCGGCGGAACGCTGCCGAGTTTTTTTATTGGCAGAGGAATTGCTGTATAGCGAACAAACAGTTTCATGCCCTAACGAATTTACACACTTACGAAGTGTTTTTTTACTGGAAGAAAGCATCAGGAGGAACGTTCCATGGCAGCTAAGAAGCTGGTATTCTCCGGCGAAGCCCGGGAGAAAATGCGTGACGGCGTGCAAAAGCTCGCCCGGGCGGTGAAAGTTACGCTCGGTCCCCGCGGCCGCAACGCCATTCTCGACAAATCCTGGGGCAGCCCCACCGTCACCAAGGACGGCGTCTCGGTCGCCGAAGAGGTCGAACTCTTGGACAAGTACGAAAACATGGGCGCGCAAATGGTCAAGGAAGCGGCCTCGAAAACTTCCGACAAGGCCGGCGACGGCACCACCACCGCCACCATCCTGGCCGAAGCCATCGTCACCCTCGGCATGAAAAACGTCACCGCCGGCGCCAACCCCATGGCCCTCAAAATCGGCATCGACAAGGCCGTGCGCGCCGTAACGGCGGAAATCGAGAAAATGGCCGTCCCGGTCAAGGGCAAAAAAGCCGACATCGCCGCCGTCGCCGCCATTTCTGCAAATAACGACGAAAGAATCGGCAAGCTCCTGGCCGACGCCTTCGACAAGGTCGGCGCCGACGGGGTCATCACCGTCGACGAGGGTAAATCCACCGAAACGGTCATCGACGTCGTGGAAGGCATGCAGTTCGACCGCGGCTACATCTCCCCCCATTTCGTGACTTCGCCCGAAGCCATGGAATGCGTCTTCGAAAAGTGCGCCATCCTCATCTACGAAAAGAAAATCTCCAACGCCCAGGACCTCGTCCCCCTCCTTGAGGAAGTCTCCAAGGCGGCCCAACCCCTCCTCATCATCGCCGAAGACATCGACGGCGAAGCCCTCGCCACCCTGGTCGTCAACAAGATGCGCGGCATCATCAACGTCTGCGCCGTGAAGGCGCCCGGTTTCGGCGACCGCCGGAAAGCCATGCTGGAAGACCTCGCCATCATGACCGGCGGCAAGGCCATCTTCGAGGACCTGGCGATTCCGCTGGAAAAAGTCAAACTGAAAGACCTCGGCCGCGCCAAGAAAATCATCGTCGACGCCGACAACACGACGATCGTCGATGGCGCCGGCGCCGCCGCCAACGTCTCGGCCCGCATCAAGCAAATCCGCCACGAAATCGCCGGCACCACCTCCGACTACGATCGGGAAAAACTCCAGGAACGCCTGGCGAAATTGGCCGGCGGCATCGCGCAAATCCACGTCGGCGCCACCACCGAAAGCGAAATGAAGGAAATCAAGGCCCGCTTCGAGGACGCCCTCCACGCCACCCGCGCCGCCATCGAGGCCGGCACCGTGCCCGGGGGCGGCGTCGCCCTCATCCGCGCCGCCGACAAGGCCCTCCCCGGCCTGAACCTCAAAGGCGACGAAGCCACCGGCGTCGAAATCGTCAAGAAGGCCGCCAGCTCCCCCCTCCGCCAGATTTGCGCCAACGCCGGCGTCGACGGCGCCGTGATCGAGCGGAAAGTCCGGGCCGGCAAAGTGAACGACGGCTACAACGCCCGCACCGGCCAGTTCGGCGACATGATCGCCATGGGGATTCTCGACCCGGCCAAGGTGGTCGTGACGGCTCTCCGCCACGCGGCATCGGTCGGCGGGCTTATCCTCACCACCGAATGCATGATCGCCGAAGCTCCGGCGAAGGACGACGACAAGTGCTGCGGCGGAAGCTGCGGCGGTTCCTGCGGCCACGGCGGCATGGACGACATGGATTACTAAGCCGGGCCTTTGTTTACCACCGAGCATGTATTCATTTAAATAATGTTCAAATAATGTTTTCAGGAGAACGTGAGATGTCCAAAGAATGCGGATGCGGATGCGGGTGCGGGGCCAAGTTGCAGCCTCTCGACGATCGGATTGTGGTGAAGCGGCTCGACGCCGAAGAAAAGACCGCCGGCGGTATTATCCTCCCCGACAACGCCAAGGAAAAACCCCAGCGCGGCGAAGTCATCGCCGTCGGTCCCGGCAAACTGCTCGATTCGGGTAAGCGCGTCAGCCCCGACGTCAAGGCCGGCGACAAGGTTCTTTTCGGCAAATACTCCGGCACCGAAGTGAAAGTCGACGGCCAGGAGCTCCTTATCATGCGCGAGAACGACATCCTCGCCAAGCTGTAAGAAGTTGGACAACCAGTCGCGTAAACCGCCAATCGACTGGTTGTCTAAATTTTTTCGGCAATACCGCGGCGGTTTCGCCGTTTACTTTTCACGAGCAAAAATAAAGAAAAGCGAGCGGTGGTTGGCTCGGTTTTCTTTATTTTCTTCCTAACAGGAGTTCCATACAATGCCCGCAAAACAGCTTATCTACGGTCAAGACGCCCGCCAGAAAATCCTGGTCGGCGTCAACAAGCTGGTCAGGGCGGTGAAATCCACCCTCGGCCCCACCGGTCACAACGTCATCTTCGAAAAAGGCTTCGGCAACCCCTCCATCACCAAGGACGGCGTTACTGTTGCTAAAGAGATCAAACTTGAGGACCCCTTTGAAAACATGGGGGCGCAACTCATCAAGGAGGTAGCCAATAAGACTGGAGATGTCAGCGGCGACGGCACCACCACCGCCTCGATTCTCGCCGAAGCCATCTTCACCGCCGGCCTCAAGGCCGTCGCCTCCGGCGCCGAAGCCACCGACGTCAAGCGCGGCATCGACCGTTCCGTCGAAGCGGTGGTGGAAAAGCTTAAATCCATGTCCAAACCGTGCAAGAAAATCGAGGACATCGCCAACGTCGCCGCCATCTCCGCCAACAACGACAAGGCCATCGGCGACATCATCGCCAAGGCCATGGACAAGGTCGGCGCCGACGGGGTCGTGCAGGTCGAGGAAGGCAAGACCACCGACACCACGGTCGAACTGGTCGAGGGGATGCGCTTCGACAAGGGCTACCAAAGCCCCTACTTCATCACCAACACCGCCAACATGACCTGCGAAATGAAGGACCCCTATATCCTCATCTACGAAAAGAAAGTCTCGAACCTCCGCGAGTTCCTGCCGATTCTGGAACAGGCCGCGTCGACCGGTAAACCCCTCCTCATCATCTCCGAGGAAGTGGAAACGGAATGCCTGGCGGCCCTGGTCATCAACCGCCTGCGCGGCACCCTCAATGTTTGCGCGGTAAAGGCGCCCGGGTTCGGCGACCGCCGGAAAGCCATGCTGGAGGACATCGCCATCCTCACGGGCGGCCAGGCCATCACCGAAGATCTCGGCATCAAGCTGGAAAACGTCAAGCTCGAACAACTCGGCCGCTGCAAGCTGGTCTCCATCGACAAGGACAACACCACCATCGTCGAAGGTGCCGGCAAGAAAGAGGACATTAAAGCCAGAGTCGAGCATCTCAAGAACCGCATCGACACCACCACCTCCGACTACGACAAGGAAAAGCTCCAGGAACGCCTGGCAAAGCTCTCCGGCGGCGTGGCCGTGGTGGCGGTCGGCGCGGCGACCGAAGCGGAAATGAAAGAGAAGAAAGCCCGGGTAGAGGACGCCATGCACGCCAGCCGCGCCGCGGCGGAAGAGGGCGTGGTCCCGGGCGGCGGGGTCGCGCTTCTCCGCTGTCTGCCGGCTATCGAGGCGGTCAAGGCCAAGGCGCAGGGCGACGAGAAAATCGGCTGCGAGATCATTGAAAAAGCCATTCGTTCCCCCATCCTCACCCTGGCCGAGAACTCCGGCCTGGACGGTTCCGTGGTCGCGGCCGAGGTCGAGGAAAACAAGGCCGAGAACTTCGGCTTCAACGCCCTTACCGGCGAATACGGCGACATGTTGAAGTACGGGATTATCGACCCGGTGAAGGTGACCCGCCTGGCTCTCCAGAACGCGGCCTCGATTGCCTCGCTCCTGCTGACCATCGAGACGATGGTGACGGAAATCAAGGACGGCAAAAAGCAGAACGCCTTGGCCGGGGCGGTTTCCTGAGAGTACGATTTAAGCTGATCACGTTAACCCGGTCCCGGTTTACCGGGGCCGGGTAACTCTTGGCGGTTCTTTAGGATTAGTTAGTATTGACATTTTTCGTCAAGCGGTTGAAAATGGCTTCGGCGTTATTCTGGTATACCAAACGCGACAGGCATAACTGCGAATTTTGCCTGTGTTTCGGGGGTTTTTCTTTTACAAAATCGCCATTCTGCGGTTGGCATGGTGATTTTGCAAAACTCCAGTTAAAATCGAAAAGATAGTCACACGACGTTCGAAGGCATGACCTATGGCGAAAAAACGCGATTACTATCAGGTGCTGGGGGTGGAGAAAAACGCCACCCAGGACGACATCAAGAAGGCCTACCGCAAGTTGGCCATGAAATATCACCCCGACCGCAACCCCGGCGACAAGCTGGCCGAGGAACGCTTCAAGGAGGCGGCGGAGGCTTACGAGGTATTGCACGACGAGGAAAAACGTAAGCGCTACGACCTGCACGGCCACGAGGGCCTGTCCGGCATGGGCGGCGGGCAGGGCGCCCCCAACTTTTCCTCTTTCGAAGACATTTTCAGCCATTTCGCCGATATTTTCGGCGGCGGCGGCGGGGGACAGGGCGGTTCCATTTTCGAAGGGGTATTCGGCGGCGGCAACTTTGGTCAGGGGGTAAGGGCCGGGGCCAGCCTCAAGTGCCGGGTCAACATCACCTTTGAGGAATCGGCCTCTGGCACCACCAAAACCATCGAACTGCGCCGTAACGAAATCTGTTCCGCCTGTCAGGGGAGCGGCTCCGCCCCCGGCAGCAAACCCCGCACCTGCTCCAGCTGCAGCGGGCGCGGGCAAATCTACCGTAACCAGGGCTTTTTCTCCGTGGCCCAAACCTGCCCCACCTGTCACGGCAAAGGCGTTTTCATCGACAAACCCTGCAACCAGTGCAAAGGGAGCGGCCGCGAGTCGAAGGTGGTGCGGATTAAGGTAACCATCCCGTCCGGCATCGAGGACGGAACCCGCCTCCGCATCCCCGACGAAGGCGAGCCTTCGGATACGGGCGGTCCCAGAGGCGATTTGTACTGTTACATTTTCGTCTCCGAGCACGACTTTTTCAATCGCCAGGGGGACGACGTGGTTTGTCAGATTCCCATCACTTTCTCGCAGGCGGCCTTGGGGACCGAACTCGAAGTGCCGACACTAAAGAATAAGGCGCGGGTGAAAATCCCCGCCGGCACCCAGAGCGGCCAGGTGTTCCGTCTGCGCGGGTTGGGGTTCAAGCGGCTCCGCGACAAAACCGAGGGCGACCAAATTGTCCAGGTGATTGTCGAGACGCCGAAAAAGTTGACTCCCAGGCAGGAGGAATTATTCCGGGAAATGGCGACTCTGGAGGAGACGTATGTGTCTCCGCAGCGGAAGGGCTTCATGGACCGCTGGAAGGACTATTTCTCCGATTCGAAGTGAGGGGTGAGAATGGGCTCCCCAATCGCGGAGGTGCGGCGATGCGTGTTTTGGAACGAGGGAAATCCGGCAGAAAGCGGCGGCTTTACACTTGTTATGTCATGAGCGGAATGCACAGGCGCCGCGAAGGGTCGGCGCCGCCAGGAGACGAGTCGATGCTGGACGATTTTCGGAAAAAGAACGGGGCTTCGGCCGCTCCCCGGGAGAACGGCGCCGGCGAAGCGGCGGGGGGCGAGAAGGGATTGGAAAACGGGGTCCTTCCCGAGGAGGTCACTCCCGAGTTGCTGGCCGAGGTCAGGGCCGAGCGCGATTCCTACCTTGATTTGGCGCGCCGGGAACGGGCCGACTTCGACAATTACCGCAAACGCATGGAACGCGAAATGAAACAGCTCAAGCGGGAGAGTCTGGCCAATTTCCTGAAGGATTTCTTCGGCCCCCTGGACGATCTCGACCGGGTCCTCCAGGAAAGCGTGAAGACCCATTCCTTCGACTCCCTGGCGACCGGCGTGCGGATCATGGAGGAAAATTTTTGGCGCACCCTGGCCAAGGCCGGGGTAAAGAAAATCGACGCCCTGGGGAAGCCCTTCGACCCGAACCTCCACGAGGCGATGGTGACCATGCCGTCCGCGGATTATCCCCCGGGCACGGTGATGGAAATTTACGACAACGGCTACAAGCTTGACGATTACATCCTCCGCCCGGCGCGGGTGGTGGTGAGCCGCGCGCCGGAGGCGTGAGGTTTTATTTATTAACTGGGGTTTTGCAAAATCACCATTCAAACCGCCGAATGGCGATTTTGTAAAAGCAAAAACCCTTGAAATACGGGAAAAAACGATTTTTGCAAAGTGGCGATTGGCGGTTTAATCGCCACTTTGCAAAACTTCAGTTATTAACAACGAAAGGGTCGGGGATGCCAACCTACGAGTACGAATGCGAAGGCTGCGGCCACGCCTTCGAGGAATTCCAGTCCATGTCCGCCGCCGCCTTGAAGAATTGCCCGAAGTGCCACGAAGACAAGTTGCAGCGCCTCATCGGGGCCGGGGCCGGCATTATCTTCAAGGGAAGCGGTTTCTACGAGACGGATTACAAGCGGAAAGATCAGCCGAAGCCGGCAGGCGAAGCAGCAACAGCCGCCGCCACTTCTTCCTCTTCTTCGGAAGCGTCCGCCTCCCCCTCCCCGGCCAAGGACTCCGGTTCTTCCGGCGCTTCCACCTCCGGCGAGGCGAAACCGGCGAAGGCGTCCTGACGATGTTACTGAAAAGCATGTCGGAGGCGGCGGAAAAATACGACGTCATTGTCATCGGCGGCGGCCTCGGCGGCATGACCGCCGCCAAGCGGCTGGCCGATTCCGGGCGAAGCGTCCTTCTGATCGAAAGTTATACGCGGCTGGGCGGTTACGCCACCTGGTTCAAGCGAAAGGGCCACGTATTTGACGTGGCCCTGCATGCGTTTCCGGCCGGCATGGCGAAGACGCTCAGGAAATACTGGAGCCGGGAATTGGGGGAGCGGGTCATCCCGCTCCGGCGCATCCGCTTCGAGAATCCGGAATTTTCCTTCACCACCACTTTCGAGGCCGGGGACTTCAAGAAGCTATTAAGCGAGAAGTTCAACATCCCCGCCGCGCAAAGCGAAGCTTTTTTCCGGGCCGCCCGCGACATGGAATATCACCAGGGGGTGAAGGAGACGACCCGCGAATTTTTCGAGCGGTATTTCCCCGGCCGCCTCGACGTGATGCGGGTCCTGTTGGAGACGGTCACTTACGCCACCGGCGCCAACCTGGACGACCCGGCCATGGTGTACGCCATCGTGTTTTCGAACTTCGCCCAGAAGGGCACCCACACTTTTTGCGGCGGCACGGATTTCCTTCTGAACGAGATGCAGCGGCTGCTTCTCCAGTCCGGCGTGGACATTCTTCTCCGAACCAAGGTCGACGCCATCGAGGTCGAGGATGGGAAAGTGGCCGGCGTTTCGGCCGGGGGCCTGAACGTGGCGGCGCGGGCGGTGGTGTCGAACGCCAACCTCAAGGCGACTTGTTTGGAACTGGTGGACATGGCGGCGTTGTATCCGCCGTTTGCCGAGGAGGTGCGGGCGGTTCCCCTGAGCGTGTCGGTGGCGCAGGTGTATATGGGGGTGCGGCCGGGCGAGCGGATTCCGGAAATTGCGGATATTTTGTTTTCCTCTTGTGAGCCGCATTACAATGCGCCGGCTCTTCGCGCTTATCCTCCCCGCAGCATCAGTTATTCCTTTTATTATCCGCGGCATATCCGTCCCGATTACGACGGCACGGAGATTGTCGGTTCGATGTGTGCGGATTACGCCGACTGGGAGAATTTGTCGCACGAGGAATACGAGCGGAAGAAGGCGCATCTGGCCGAGGCGGTGGTGGCGGATTTGTCCCGGCATATTCCGGGGATTAGGGAGAAGCTGGATCACATCGAGGTGGCGACGCCGCGGACGTTGGAGCGTTTTACCGGGCATTGGCGGGGGGCCAGTTTCGGCACCAAATTCCCCGGCTACCTTGCGGCGGAGCGGCTTCCTTCGATAATAGAGGGGTTGTATCATTGCGGGTCCCAGGGGATTTTGATGTCGGGGTGGTTGGGGTCGGCGAATTGCGGGGCGCTGGCGGCGGGGAAGGTGGACGCGTTTTTGGGATGAGGCGGGGCGTTGGGGTGCAATTTGCGTAAGGCGTAAGCGCATGACTTTCCTTTTTGCGATTGTGGTTTTTGTCATTGCGCTGCGTTTGGCGCTGCCGGTTCTGGCGGCGGTGATTGGGATTCTCGGGGTTTTGTTGAGAGGCATTGTCGAGGACGGGGATATTCCGGCGGCCGGGGAAAAAAAGGAGAGCATAATGTTGACGCGGGAAGAGGACATTCGCGATGCGGCGGTGAAGCGGGCGGCCGAGGAGGTGATGCTGGCGGTGCGGACCAGTCCGAAAACGCGGGGAATTGACAATATGTCAATATTCGTGGTCGACGGCCCCGAAAAGGAAAAGCTCGCGGCGAAGATGGAAGAAGTTGACAAGCTCTCCGGCGGCAAACGCCCCACTTTCACCCGCGATGCCGGCGGGGTGCGTTTGGCTTCGGCGGTGCTTCTTATCGGCATGAAGGCGCCGGCCTACGGGCTGAACTGCGGATTCTGCGGTTTTCCCACTTGCGAAGGGAAGAACGCCCAGCCGAAAGTTCCTTGCGCCTTCGGAGTGATTGATTTGGGCATTGGCTCGGGAGTGGCGGCGGCGATATTGTCCGACAAGCATATCGACAACCGGATGATGTTTTCCATTGGCTATGCCGGTTTGGAATTGGGTTGGTTTCCCGAAGGGGTGAAGGCGGCGTTGGGATTTCCGCTCTCGGTGTCGGGGAAGAACCCGTTGTTTGACCGGAAGTAGCCGGCGCCTATACGAGACCGGTAAGGCGCCACGCAGAAATACGGTATTATTGCCCCACAGGAGCCACCCGTGACCTTCGACTTCTACGACCAAACCGCCATCGTCACCGGCGGTACCCGCGGCATCGGCCGCGCCACCGCCGAAGCGTTCCTCGCCGCCGGCGCCGACGTCATCTGCCTCTACTCGCACGACGAAACCGCCGCCCAACAAATGCAGGCCGATCACGAAAATTCCTCCGGGCTGAAAATCCAAAAACTCGACGTCGCCAATCCAGACGATGTCAAAGCCTTCTGGCGAAAACTCGAAGAGGATGACCTCCATCCGCAAATCCTCGTCAACAACGCCGGCATCCGTAAAGACGCCGTCGTCGCCATGCTCCCCGAAAACGACTGGCAGCGCGTCCTCGACGTCAACCTCACCGGCGCCTTCCTCATGGCCAAATACGCCGTGCAAACCATGTCTGGAAAACGCTACGGTCGCATCATCAACATCACGAGCCCCTCCGGTAAAATCGGCTTCGAAGGGCAAGCCAACTACGCCGCCTCCAAAGCCGGCATGGTCGCCCTCTCCGCGAGCCTCGCCAAGGAGGTCGCCCGCCGGAACATCACGGTAAACTGCGTTTCCCCCGGTTTCATCGACACCGACTTCATCCGCGACCTCCCCGAAGACCAGGCCAAACGCTACCAACAAATGGTGCCGCTGAAGCGTTTTGGCAAAGCTAAGGAAGTCGCCGACGCCATTCTTTTCCTTGCCTCCAAGGAAGCCGCCTACATCACCGGCGCCGTACTGGAAGTCACGGGGGGGCTATAATTGGAATACGATCTCGCCGCCGCCATACCGCACCGGCCGCCTTTCCTGTTATTGGATGAAATCCTCGAACTTAGCGGGGACTCCATCCGCGCCGCCTACACCCCGCGTCCCGACGCCCCCCTGTGGCGGGACGTCTACGCGGGGCACTACCCGCAGGACCCCATCACGCCGGGCGTCCTCCTCTGTGAAATGGTTCTTCAGGCCGCGGCAGTCCTGGCTTATGAAACGGCCAAACAGGAAAACCTTGCCGGCGTGCCGGTGGTCACCCGCCTGCAAAACGTCAAGTTCAAAAAAATGCTCCGGCCCGGGACCAAAGCGGAAATACGGGCCCAGCTTCAAGAACGCCTCGCCAACGCCTTCTTCATGAAAGGGGAGGTCCGCTCGGACGCAGGACTCCTGGCCCAGCTCGAGTTCGCCGTCGCCTTCGCCCCCTCCCCGCCGGCGGAATAGGCCGCAAAATGCCCCCAGACCTTCAGGCCGTTCTCGAAAAAACCTTCGGCTTCGCCTCCTTCCGACCCCACCAGCAAGAGATCGTCGAATGCATTCTGGCAGGACAGGACGTCTTCGCCGTCATGCCGACGGGCGGCGGAAAATCCCTCTGCTACCAACTCCCCGCCAGCATCAGCCCCGGCCTTACCCTGGTCGTCTCCCCCCTCATTTCACTTATGAAAGACCAGGTCGACGCCGCCAACGCGAACGGCATCGGCGCCGCCAGCCTCAACTCCAGCATCGGCGAAAAGGAACGGCGGGACATCAACTCGCGCCTCAGGGCCGGGGACATCAAACTGCTCTACGTCTCGCCGGAACGCTTCAATTCGACCGGCTTCCTGGATTACCTCCGCACCTTCGCCCTGGACTGTTTCGTCGTCGACGAAGCCCACTGCATTTCCGCCTGGGGCCACGATTTCCGCCCCGACTACCTCTCCCTCTCGGCGATGAAGCGGGAATTCCCCAAGGTTCCCGTCGCCGCCTTCACCGCCACCGCCACCCCCAGGGTGGCCGAAGACATCGTCCAACGCCTTGGGCTCACCGGCGCCCACCTGACCCGCGCCTCCTTCAACCGGGCCAACCTGGTCTATCACGTCATGCACAAGGACAACCCCGACCAGCAACTCCTCGCCTTCCTGAAAAATCGCGGCGACGACCCCGGCATCGTCTACCGCGCCACCCGTAAATCCGTCGAAGCCACCGCCGCTTTCCTCAAGAAACACGGTATCGCCGCCGTCTCCTACCACGCCGGCCTGGCCGACGCCGAACGCGCCCGGGCCCAGGACGACTTCCGCCACGACCGCTGCCAGGTGGTGGTCGCCACCATCGCCTTCGGGATGGGCATCGACAAGCCGAACGTCCGTTTTGTCGTGCACGGGGATCTTCCCAAAAACATCGAAGGCTATTACCAGGAAACGGGCCGCGCCGGCCGGGACGGCGAGCCCGCCACCTGTCTCCTCCTGCACAGCCCCGGCGACATCGCCCAGCTTCTCCGCTTCAACGACGGCATCGCCGACCCGGTCGCCCACGAAGTAGCCGCGGAACAGTTGCAGCGCATGATCGCTTTCGCCCGCGCCGACTCCTGCCGCCGGGCCGAGCTTTTGGCCTATTTCGGGGAAATTTACCCGCAGAAGAATTGCGGCGGCTGCGACATTTGCCTGGGCCTGGCCGAACGGGAGGACGCGACCGTCGCCGCCCAGAAGGCGCTTTCGGCCATGGTCAGGACGGGAAACCGCTTCGGGGCGGTTTACCTCGCCGACATCCTGATTGGCGCCGACAGCGAGAAAATCCGCCAGAACGGCCACCAGCGCCTGCCGACTTTCGGCGTGGGCCGGGACAGGCCGAAGCAATATTGGCGGCGGGTCATCGAGGCGGTGGTGGCGAAGGGTTTGGCCGAGGTTGACGATAGCAAGTATCCGACGCCGAGGATAACGGAAAAGGGCTGGCAAGTCTTGAAGGGGCAGAGCCGCTTCGAAATGCTGAAAATGTCCGAGGCCAAGGCCAGGGAGACGGGCAAGGCAAGTGGCGGCGCTTCGCGGGGCGAATATCAGCGGGGCGGGCGGGCGGCGCCGGCGGACGAGGGCGAGTTTTGTCAGGAGTTGTTTCAGATTCTCCGGCGGGCGCGGCTGGACTTGGCGCGGGAGCAGGGGGCGCCGCCGTATGTGATTTTCAGCGATCGCTCGCTCAGGGACATGGCGCGGCTTTTCCCCGTGAACGAGGGGGAGATGCTTCTGGTGCATGGGGTGGGCGCGCATAAATTGGCAGTGTATGGGGAGCGTTTTCTCGGGTTGATTGGGGACTACGTGTCGGCCCATCCCGGGGTGCGTGAAGATGGGAAGGGGGTGCGGGCGGCGGCGGAGAGGAGGGTGGATACGGCAGGATGACAATAGCTATAAACCCACATACAATGACCGACCCCGGCCTGGATTTTGCAAAACGACAGTTGCTTTTGCGCTGAGGCGAGATATCCTTTAAGAAGCGACAAAGAGGTACGGGGGAGGTTCGGAAAGCCTGAGGCAGAGGGCGGATTAGGGAGGATGTATGTCCCACTTTGGCAAGATATATTTTACCGGCGGCCGCGGGGTGATGTCTTCCGGCGAAGGCGGTTTTTTTGGCGCGGGGGACAACCGTGACGTATGGCAACCGGTGGCGGATTTGCTGGAAATCGAAGGGGGATTTTTGGTGCAGGTCGATTTGCCCGGCGTCGACGCCGCCTCGGTCGAGGCGATTGTGGACGGCCAGCAGCTGCTGGTAAGGGGGGTGAGAAAAGCGATTTGTCCGAACCGAAGCAAACGTTATGTGCACATGGAGGTTTCCCGCGGGGAATTCGGCAAGGTCATCACTCTCCCCGAGCCCGTGGCCGAGGAAAACTGCCAGGCTTTTCTTCGCGACGGGGTCCTGGAAATATTCCTCCCCTACGGCCGGCGGGCGGTGTTCGCGGTGACCAATTTGCGGATAAAAACGTTACTATAGGAAGCGCGCTTCCACCCCAAAGGAACACATATGGACCACGACGATGAAATGGACGACGTTGCCGAGCACGAGGAACATGCTCCAATCATCGATCCCAATCACAAACCCGGCACCCCTGACATACTTCCCATCCTGCCGCTGCGGGACGCGGTTCTTTTCCCCGACATGCTGCTGACCCACGTCATTCAGGACCCCCGCGACATACGTTTGGTGGACGATGTCCTGCTGCAGGATCGCTTTGTGGCGTTCGTGCCGGTGGTGCGTCCGACCGCCGACGACAACGATCCCGCCGCCCTGTGGGACAAGGGTTGCGTCGGGGTGATCCTGAAGATGATCAAATTCCCCGACGGCGGCGTTAGACTGCTGGTGCAGGGTTTGAAGCGGATCCGCATCGAAACGATTCTCCAGCGCCAGCCCTATTTTTCGGCGCGAACCATGGAAATCAAGGACGTCATCGAACCCGGGGTCGCCCTGGACGCCCTGCACCGATCGGTCCGGGATCAGTTCAACCGGTTGTTGGAAATGCTTCCGCACGCGCCGTCGGAGGTCAAGCTTTCGGCGGTGAACATCACCGATCCCGGCCGGTTCGCGGATCTGGTGGCGGCGAATTTGAATTTGTCGATGGAGGAGCGCTGTTCCATCCTCGACGCCGCGAACATCAAGGAGCGGTTGGAAAAAATCTCCGTTCTCCTTGAGCGCGAAATGCAGATTGTCGAACTCGGCACCAAAATCCACGAGGACGTCAAGCAGAAGATTAACCAGGGACAGCGCGAGTTTTTCCTGCGCGAGCAATTGCGGGCGATTCGGAACGAACTCGGCGACTCCGGCGACGACCGGGTGGAAATGGCCGAACTCGAGAAAGCCATCGAGGAAGCCGGCATGCCCGAGGAGGCGCTGAAGGAGTCCCGGCGGGAGCTCTCGCGCCTGGAACGCATGCAGACCGGCTCGGCCGAGTACACCGTGTCCCGAACCTACCTGGACTGGATGACCACCCTTCCCTGGTCCAAGGAAACGGAAGACCAGATAGACATGGTGAAGGCGCGGAAAATCCTGGACGCGGATCATTACGACCTGACCAAGGTGAAGGACCGGATTATCGAATTTTTGGCGGTGCGGAAGATTCACCCGACCGGGCGGAGTCCGATCTTGTGTTTCGTTGGTCCCCCAGGGGTTGGCAAGACGTCCCTGGGGCGGTCCATCGCCAAGGCGATGGGGCGGAAGTTCGAACGGATCAGCCTCGGCGGCGTGCGGGACGAGGCGGAGATTCGCGGCCACCGCCGGACTTACGTCGGGGCCCTGCCCGGCCGCATCATTCAGGGCATGCGCCGCGCCGGGACCAAGAATCCGGTGTTCATGATGGACGAGGTGGACAAGCTCGTGTCCGACATGCACGGGGATCCCTCGTCGGCGCTGTTGGAGGTGCTCGACCCCGAGCAGAACTTCAATTTCCGCGACCATTACCTGGACGCCCCGTTCGATCTGTCGAAAGTGGTGTTCATCACCACCGCGAACACCCTGGAGACGATTCCGCCGGCCCTGTTGGACCGGATGGAAATACTCCGCATCGCCGGCTATTCCGACGAGGAGAAGCTGCAAATTGCCCGGAAATACCTGATTCCCCGGGTTCTGGCCGATCACGGCATGAACAAGAGGAAGATGAACATCGACAAGGAAGCGCTCCTGACGGTCATCAATTCCTATACCCGTGAAGCGGGCCTGCGGAATTTCGAAAGGGAGATAGCGACGATTGTCCGTAAGCTGGCGGTGAAGGTCGCCGGCGGGGACAACGGACCCTTCACGGTCGGTTCGAAGGACATCAAGACTTTTCTGGGTCCGCCGACTTTCTTCGCGACCAACCCGACCAAGGCCGAGGCTCCCGGCGTGGCGGTCGGGATGGCGTGGACGGCGAGCGGCGGCGACCTGCTGTTTATCGAAGCCAGCATGATGGCGGGGAAGAAGGGGCTTCTCCTTACCGGGCGTCTTGGGGAGGTCATCAAGGAGAGTGCGCAAGCGGCCTTGTCGTGGATTCGCACCCGCGAGGTGAAGCTGGGGCTGGACGTGAACTTCTTCGAGAACAACGACATTCACATCCATTTCCCCGAGGGGGCGACGCCGAAGGACGGCCCGTCGGCGGGGATCACCCTGGTGGCGTCGTTGGTCAGTCTCTTGACGAAGACGCCGATTCGGGCCCGTCTGGCGATGACCGGGGAGATAACTTTGCGGGGCAAGGTTTTGCCGGTCGGCGGCATCAAGGAGAAGGTATTGGCGGCGCGGCGGGCGGGGATACGGGACATTATCATTCCGGCCGGCAATGTGCATGATTTGGATGAGTTGCAGCCGGAGGTGCGGCGGGACATTTGTTTTCATCCGATTGAGAGCATAACGGAGATGTTGCCGGTGGCGTTTCCGAAATTGGTGTCCAGGTTTATCGGGTCGGGTTTGTTGCGGGAGAATGGGAAAGAGGGGAATGGGGCTGAGGCGGTGGAGAAGGTGAAGCGCTCGGCGGCGGGCAAGGCGGCGGTGGAAAAGCCGGCGGCGCGAAATGGGCGTAAACAGTCGCGAATTGGCAGGGCCAGTGCCCCATAAAGTCAACAAGGCCACTGATACTGCAACGCTGAATATTCGCATTGGCAAAGAGGTCAAACTTTCGCGGCCAGCGGGCGGCGGTTAGGCTTTGCCCAAAAATAACTTTTACCAGTTTAACCCGGGTGTTTCGTTTGGATCATTGGGCAAATTCTGAAGGTGTAAAAGTTAATTTTGGGCAAACCCTTACCCGATGCTTGCGGCTACTCGGCTTTTTCAAAAAGTCGAGGGAAAGTCCCCTATACGGAAAGACGGCCATGGAAAACAACTCCGATAACCAACCGAACTCCCGCCCCTACAATTACGGCACCCCGGGAACACCGCCCCCCCAGCCACCTCCATCCTACCCCTATCCCCCCTGCAATTCCATCGGCGCCAATGCCTTTAAGAGCTGCCTCATTTCCGGCTGCGTCACCCTGCTCGTACCCTGCCTTCTCCTTGGCGGCCTCTTCACCCTCATGTACTACCTCATCGCCTCCGGCATGCAGGAAGTCACGAAGGAAGGCGGCCCCTTCGCCGAATTATACCAACTCTCCAACCAAGACCTTCGCACCCTCCGCACCCGCACCCTCCGCCCCGGCAAGGACGGCGCCGGCACCATCGCCATCGTCTCCGTCACCGGCGCCATTGGCGGCCGCGGCTCGGCCCTGCACGGCGACGGCACCCTCGAATTCGTGTCGCAACAACTCCGCGCCGCCGGAAACGACAAGAACGTCAAAGCCGTCATCCTGCAGGTCGACAGCCCCGGCGGCGGCCTCTCCGCCAGCGACCAAATCCATCACGAAATCGAGCTGCTCAAGGAAAAGGGCCTGCCCGTCCTGGCTTGGGCCGGCGGCATGATGGCTTCCGGCGGCTACTACATTTCCGTCGCGGCCGATGAAATCATGGCCAGTCCCACCGCCACCCTGGGTTCCATCGGCGTCATCATGCGCTATTTCCAGGTTCAGGAAATGCTTGGTAAAATCGGGGTCAGCGTCAACCCCATCACCTCCGGCCCCCACAAGGATATCGGCAGCCCCTTTCGGGAAATGACCCCGGAAGAAGAGAAAATCCTGCAAAAATACGTCGATATTTCCTACCAGCGTTTCGTGGAAATCGTCGCCAAGGGCAGAAAAATCGCGGCCGACCGGGTCAGTGAAATCGCCGACGGGAGAATTTTCGGACCGGATCAGGCCAAGTCGGACGGCCTAATCGACTCGATTGGCTATATCGAGGACGCGATTGCCTGGCTGGAGAAAAAAGTCGGCGAAGAGGAAATGCGGGTTATCGGCTATAAGAAAGTGGTGTCGCTGTCGGAACTGTTCGGCGAGGCGGGGGGAGAAGCGGGTAAGGCGCTCCTCCAGTCGCTGTCCCGGGTGGAGGCGGAAAATTCCGGCGCGATGGCGGTGTGGAAATGATCTACGGTTGACTTTTTAAGGAAATCGAGCCAACCGCCGCTCGATTTCCTTAGAAAGTGTGGGTAGCTAAGCCTTTGTGAAGCGATGATTTAAAATATTTTTTTACTACAGAGAACACAGAGAACACAGAGAACCGCTCTTAACTGCGGAATGACGTATAGCCACGGGTTTTATTTCAGCGCCATTCCCTGCAGTCACCTTTACCCCAGGAGAAAGTTATGCCCAGTTGTCCCGCCAAATCACCCGTCAGCTCCGCTATTCTCGCCCTCCTCATCGCTTTCGCCATCGCCCTTCCCCTCGCTGCGGCCGACCCCGCCGCCAAGCTCCCGTCCAGCCTGATCGCGGAAGTGTCGATCAAATCGCCCAGCAAGCTTCTCCAGGCCATCGACGGCTATGTCGCCGCCGCCACCAAAAAGACCCGCAGCCAATTGCCCCCCGGTTTCCTGGTCATGCTTTCGCAATTGTATCTCCCGCTACCCATGGATACCTGGAACGCCGACGCGCCGGCCCAGATTCTCGTTCTACCCGCCACCGACACCCGGGACGTCGCCTTTGTCGGGGTTTTCGGCATCAAGGACTTTGCCCATTTTGTCGACTCCCTCCAGGAATACGAATGGGTTTTGGGGGAAAGCCAGAAGGTCGACGGTTACGAAGAAGTCCGGCCGGTACTGCTTCCCAACGGGAAAGCCCTCACCTTGGCCAATCTCGGCAATGGCCGCGCCGCCGTCGCCGAAAATATGGAGCAAATCAACGCGGTCCTCGACGGCGGCAAGTGGCTCCCCACCCATCCTTCCGACGCCGACCTGGCCGTCCGCTCCGACCTCAAGGGCGACAACCGCCAATTCGTGCAGAGCATAGTCAAACAGTTGGACGAGGTCGGCGGCAAGATGGAAACGAAAATGGCGGTGAGCGGCTTCAGCCCCGAGGCCTACGCCGGGTTCGGCCGGCTCATGCGGGAGTGGGTGGCGCTGGCCGGCAAGGAAATCGACAAGATCCACGAAGCCGCCTTCGACCTGTACGTGAACCCCAAGCAGATCGCCATGAACAGCGGCGCTTCCTTTGGCCCGGGCTCTCTCATGGGTGAAATCGCGTCCTATACCGCCAACCATCCCGCCACCGATACCAGCCTGGGGGAACGTTTCCCCGCCGGTCCCCTTTCCGTGGCGGTGAACTGCGGCGCCAACCAAATCATCCCCGACGCCCACCGCCGAATCAGCGAATTCAATGCCGAATGCGTCAGGAAAATCTTCCCCGAACTGGCCGACGAAGCCGCCGCCCTCAACCGGCGTTATTTCGAACTGAACCCCGGTCACGTCGCCGTCGCCAATTACCTGAAGGAAGGACGCCAGTATAATATCACCCTGATGCAGTCCAACGACCCCGAGCGGGCCATGCCGGTCCTGGTCGAATCGGCCGGAATCATCGACAAAATGCTTTCGGAAGCGGTCACCGACCCCAGGCTGAAAGTGCAGTTGGTCGGTCAGCCGCAGACCGACGGCAATAAGCAGTGGTGGGAGTTCCAGGCCGTTTTCGCCGACGCCGCGCGTTGGGAGGAAGTGGTGAACGGAATTCTGAAGGAAGGCGATGAGACCGCCGTCATCCCGTTACGCATCAATGCGAATTTCCGCGCCTTCCTGGCTCCGGTGCCGGGCGCCTTGGCGCTGGCGGTGGGGGAACTTTCCAACGCGGAATTCCGCCAGCACCTGGAAGAACTGCAAAACAAACCCGCCGAATCGCTCTTGGAATTCCCCACCGTCAAGCCGCTATTGGAGGCGTTGTCCCCCAGGCAAATTTCCGTCGGCGTCATTGACGCCGCCAAGGCTTACCAGCTGTTTGCGGCCGGGATAGTTCAGGACATGGCGACCGTGTTCGGCAACGAACATTCCGCCCCTTTCCGGGCGGTTCTGGAACAGATGGCCCGGGAAAGCACCGCCGACGGCAACGGTCTCGGCTTTTCCCTGGGTTCGCAGGACGGCCGCCTGACCGGCCGGCTGGTGGCTCCGGCGGCGGCGGTGAACACCATCATCCGCGAGCACGAAACGTTCGAGGGCCTGCGGCGTAACGCCCTCCGGCAAATGCTCGAGGACCAGGAAAGCCAAGGGGTTGACGCCCTTCCTCCGGAGAGTCTTGACGAGCAGGGCCCGGAAGAGGATACTAATCCCATGGAAGTTGAGGAAGAGGCCGATGATTCGGATGCGGCCTGAGTCTTTTCCGGCACATATTGAATGCGCCGCGAAGAGGCATCTTTTTTAACATTATTTTCATCAGTGACATTAGGAGAAACAATGCGAAAACTTGCCCTGACGCTCTTAGCCTTCGGCCTGTTTGCCGTCACCGCCGCCGCCGCCAATTTCACCCAAATCCCCGACCGTCTTCCCCAGGCTAAAGTGGGCGAATGGGTGTTGCTGCAAAACGTCTCGGGCGACAACCAAGGCGACAAGCTGAAAATCACCGTCACCAAGGTGCAGAACAGCACCGTCACCGTGAAGAGGGAACACCTCGACGCCGACGGCAAGGTCACCGACAGCAAGGAACACGACATGAACCTGGCGAAGATCAAGGACCGGGTGGCGGATTTGCAGAAGAAGGCGACGTCGATTGGCGAAGAAACGGTTTACATCAAGGAGCGGCCGGTTGCCACCGTGGCGGTCGCCTGGGACGGCGACGACAATAACGACAGGATGGCCGGCCGCCAGTTCAAACTGTGGGTGTCGGACAAGCTGCCGATTGGCGGCATGGCGAAGAGTTGGTCGTCCGACAGCAAATTCCCTTCCTACGAAGTTCTTGATTACGGCTTCTAATTTTAGGCCGGGCCATGTACGAGAAATACTGGAAGCTGCTGGACAATCCGTTCCGGAACACTC
This sequence comes from Planctomycetota bacterium, assembly GCA_031555915.1. Lineage (GTDB taxonomy): Bacteria > Planctomycetota > SZUA-567 > SZUA-567 > SZUA-567 > JAJBSZ01. The sequence goes on along the minus strand of JAVBTZ010000236.1, from coordinate 8,980 downwards.
CCGATCCGCATTACTTCTATTTCGCGCGCCAGTATGAGGAAGCACTGGCGCGCGCTTTATACGTGGTGACGGAAGGCCAGGGGGCGATGCTCCTTACGGGGAGTTGCGGTTGCGGCAAGACGCTCCTCACCCGGGTGTTGGTGGACGAGCTCGATCCGGCCCGGTTCGAGGTCGCGCTTATCCCTTATCCGAACCTGGAGCCGCAGGAGCTGATGGGGGAGATTCTCCGCCAGTTCGGTTTTCAAATCGCCGGCTTGACGAAACCGGAGATGGTGGAGCGGATGGAGGGTTTTCTCCTCGCCAACCATCAGCGAGGAGCCCGGACCCGGGTGATTGTCGACGAAGGCCAGGCGGTGCATAACGACGCGACCCTGGAGGAGATTCGTCTCCTCTTGAATTTCCAGCCGGACCGGAGTTTTTTTTTGAGTCTGATTTTGGTCGGTCAGCCGGAGTTGCGGCAGCGGATTGAAAGTTTGCCGCAACTGTCGCAGCGGCTTACCGTGAAGTATCATTTAAAGGAATTATCCGCCGATGAATCGCGGCATTATCTGCGGCATCGGCTGGGGATTGCCGGCGGGACCAACGAAATTTTCACCACCGGCGCCGAGAATTTGATTATCGAATCCGCCCGGGGCGTACCCCGAAACATCAATTTCATGTCCGACCTCGCCCTCCTCACCGGCTTCGGCAAATCCGCGCCGCTGGTAGACGAGGAAGTGGTGCAGGAAGTGCTTTATGATCGGAGAATGGCGGAGGAAAGCCCGTAACCGCAACCTCAAACACATGAAACCACAGAGAACACAGAGAAACACACCGCAACCACGAGAACTACAAACTATACCGCCGATTTATTAAAAAGAATTTTGTGGTTGTGGTTGTAGTTCTCGTGGTTGCGGTGTGGTTCTCTGTGTTCTCTGTGTCCTCTGTGGTTTCATGTGGTTGTAGTTGAGGTTGCGGTTGTGGTTGTTGCCCCCCCCACCGCCCGAATGACAGGCCAGTGATGCAAGACATTCAATCGCAGGAGGACACCCGCGACATCCCCATCGATCTCGTCGGGGTCCACGGACTGCAATACCCGATTACCGTTCGGGACCGGGAGCGCCAGCGTCAGCGGACGATAGCCGAGATTTCCCTATCCGTCTCCCTGCCGCACCATTACAAAGGGACGCATATGTCCCGCTTTATCGAAGTGCTGCACGAGCATCACGACCACATCGAAATGGAGACCCTCCCCTCGATTGTGTCCATCCTGCGTCGGCGGCTGGAAGCCGAACGCGCCCGAATGGAAATACGTTTCCCCTACTTCATTCCCCGTTCCGCCCCGGTCTCGGGTCAGACCTCCCTCATGTCCTACCAATGCCGTTATTTCGCCGAAGCGAGCGAGGACCGGGACGACTATCTGGTCGGGGTCCGGGTGCCTGTCACCACCCTTTGTCCCTGTTCCAAGGCCATTTCCGACTACGGCGCCCACAATCAGCGCGGTTACGTCGACCTGGACATCCGCGCCGGCCGGACCGGCCGCGGCTTACCCAAGATGGTGTGGATTGAGGAACTTATCGACGTGGCGGAAAGGGCCGGTTCCGCGCCGGTGCGGCCTTTGTTGAAGCGGGAGGACGAGCGGGCCTTGACCATGCGGGCGTACGAGAATCCGGCTTTCGTCGAGGACGTGGTGCGGTCGGTGGCGGCGGAGTTGCGGAATGACGAGCGGGTGGTTTGGCTGAAGGTGCGGGCGGAGACCTTGGAGAGCATTCACGATCACAGCGCTTTTGCCATTATTGAATGGCCGGGACCGTTCGGCAATTTTTCTCGCGGGACAGACAACGCTCGGGAGATCGATCATGGATAATAACCGGAACAATCAGCCTGGCGACAAACCGGAACGCCGGCAGCATTTGGGCATCCATTTTCGCTGCTGCCACGTTTACAGTTACATTTACAAGAACAAGGACGGCTCGGCTTATGTCGGGCGTTGTCCCCGTTGCGGCAAGGTGCTTACGGTGAAGGTGTCGACGGACGGCAGCGGCAGCGGGCAGCGGGTTTTCCAGACCAACGGTTGAGTCGGGGACGGTGACGATGGCGGATTTATGGCAGGTGGCGAAGAGCAGCAAGGTTTGCGCCGCGAGCGGGGAGGAGATTCCTCCCGAGGTGCCGTTTTACTCGGGACTCCTGGAGGGGGAGAACGGTTTCGAGCGGCGGGATTATTCGGCTGCGGCCTGGCCGGAAGTGGATCACGGGGTGTTTTTTTCCTATTGGCGGAACAAGGGCTATTCGTTGAATCCGGACCGCCGGCCGCCGGTGGATTACGAGCGGTTGTTGGCCTTTTTCGACCAGCTGGAGGGGTCGGAGGAGGCGGGTAAGCGGCTCTTGCGGTATGTGTTGGCGTTGGTGTTGGTGCGGCGGCGGCGGTTAAGGCTGGACGACATGAAGCGGGAGGAGGACGGCGACCGTCTGGTTTTGTTTGACCGTCGAAACGGGGGGAAAACGGTGGAGGTGTTGGCGCCGCAGGTTACGGAGGAGGAGTTGTTGCAAACGCAGGAGCGGTTGCAACAATTGTTCGACGCGGATCTTGGCGAATAAAAAGGGAACGATGCTTACTCCTCCTCCCCAATCCCCAACTGACGCATCTTCTCCCACAAATTCTTCCGGCTAATCCCCAAAGCCTCCGCTGTCCGCGAACGATTCCCCCCATGCAAATTCAACACCTTCTCGATATGCAACCGTTCCGCCGCCTTCACCACCCCCGCTAAATTGAAATCCACGCACCCCTTCCCCATACTCCCCACCGGTAAAAAATCCTCCGCCCCCAACTCCCCCTGCCCCACCCGCATCGCCAAAGCCCGGCACACCGCATTCTCCAACTGCCGCACATTGCCCGGCCACTCATAACCCGCCAAAAGCGCCAGCGTTTCCACCGACAAAACCGGCGCCGTCCCCTCCGCATGCGGGGCCAAAAAATGCCGCACCACATCCGGTATGTCCTCCTTCCGCTCCCTTAACGGCGGAATGTCCAGCCTTAACACCTGCAAGCGATACAATAAATCCGTCCGAAACAATCCCGCCGCCGCATGCTTCCCCAAATCCACCTTCGACGCCGCCATCACCCGAATGTCGATTTTCCTGGACTCCATCCCCCCCAAACGCCGGAATTCCCGCTCCTGCAAAACCCGCAACAGTTTGACCTGGGTGTCCAACCGCATGTCGTCGATGTCGTCGAGGAAAAGCGTCCCGCCCTCCGCCTCCTCAAAGCGTCCCGCCCGCGCGGTCTTGGCGTCGGTAAAGGCGCCCTTCTCGTGGCCGAACAGTTCGTCGTCCAGAAGCCCGGGCGCGATGGCTCCGCATGAGACCGGGACAAAATTCCGGTTTCTCCTGGCGCTTTCCTCGTGAATCGCCTTGGCAAGCACCTCCTTCCCCGAACCGCTTTCGCCGATAATCAGTAGACTCGCGTCGGAAGCGGCGGAACGGCGGGCGTCTTCCAGGAGCTTGTGGTAGACCGGTCCCGCTCCGCCGACGACTCCGGCGATGCCTTTCCCCTCCTGCCCCGCCAGGTCGCCCGGGTTGTCCGAGCCGGCGTTACGGCCGGCTAATCCGGCATTTTTACCGCGCTTCTGCAAGGCGCGCTGGTCGGCGACCCGGTCGAGTATCTTGACGAGGGCGTCGCCGAGAAACGGTTTTTCCAGAAAATCGAAAGCGCCCGCCCGCATGGCTTCCACCGCCACGGTGACTGAACCGTGGCCGGTTATGATGACGACAGTCATATTTTTTTCGCGGGCGGCGGCGAGTACGGCCATGCCGTCGGCGCCGGGCATGGCGAGGTCGGTGACGACGCAATCGTGATTCCCTTTGGCGATGATTTTCAGGGCGTCGTCGCCGTTGGAGGCGAGTTCGACCGCATGCCCCGCCTCTTCCAGATCGTCGGAGAGGGTGGTGCGCAAAAGCGGCTCGTCGTCGCAGAGGAGGACTTTCATGCTAGTATCCTTGCATTTCGCTTTACCATTGGTATTGACCATTCGGGTACACTGACGGCGGACTGAAATTGTGAACTGTTTATTTTACCACAGAGAACACAGAGAACCCCATTTGACTACGGATGGAAGTTTATCCTGAATCCCATTTTTTAAATAGATTTAGATCCAGGGTAATAATGGAAATAACTCTCGGGGCTATACGTCATTCCGCAGTTAGGAGTGGTTCTCTGTGGTAAAACTTATTTTAAATCACCGTTTCGCAAAGGTTTACCCTTACTTCAGCGCCATTCGTCTCTGTGGTGAAATTCACATTTTCATTGAGTCGGGGGCAAAAACCGCCGCCGGCAGGGTCACTTCCGCGGTCGTCCCCACCCCTTTCTCGCTCTTCAGCGCCAGGCTCCCCCGGTAACCGGCAACTATGTGGTGGGCGATGGACAGGCCGAGGCCGGTCCCCTTCCCCACCGGTTTCGTGGTGTGGAAAAACTCGAAACTCGCCGACAATTCCTCCGGCGTCAAACCCACGCCGGTATCGCTTATCTCCGTCACCACCTGCCCCCCCTCCCGCCGCACCGCCAGCCGCAATTCCCCCCCGTGCGGCATGGCGTCAATAGCATTTATAATCAAATTCAGGAAAACATGCTGCAAATCCCCGGCGTCCGCCATCACCCGCAATTCCGACCGCTCCCCGATCGGCTCCGGCAGGGAAAATTCCGCCCGCACCCGCGCCGGTTCCAAAAGGTGGCGGGCCATATCCAAACTCTGCTGCAACGCCTCCGGCACCGACACGGCCGTAACTTCCGGGCGTTTTCGGGAGAAGTCCAGAATGCGTCTCACCGTATGCTTAATCCGCTCCAAGCCGTCGTCGCACAACTGCCAGTACTTCTCCGCCCGCTCCGGCGTCAGTTCCCCCTTTCTCAGCCTGGCCATGGCGTTCATGACCCCCCCGAGGGGATTGTTGATCTCATGCGCCACGCCGGCGGCCAATCGGCCGGTCGCGGCCAGGCGTTCCGTAAAAGCGAGTTCGCGTTCGGCCGCCTCGATTTTTTCGCCGGCGGCGCGGATTTTTTCCTCCAGGTTCTGCCGCGATTCCAGCACCGTCTCCGCCATCAGGTTGAAGGAATCGGCCAGGCGCCCCATTTCGTCATGGCGGCCGGCGCTGTTCAAGGTGACCGCCTCCCCGTCCGCCAAACGGCGCGAGGCGGCGATAATTTCATCCAGAGGCCCCAGGACCAACCGGGAGAGGGTCCAGTAAAGCAGGATAAAAACCAGGAAAGCGCCAAGCAGCAGGCTGAGGGCGACCAGCCCGAGACCTGGGGCGAGGGGGTCGTGGCCGGGTCTGAAGTCGCTTTTGGCCAGATAGGCGGCTTCGATGACGAAGAGGGTGAGGAGGCCGTTCACGGTGGCGAGCATGAGAAAGTTCAAAAGAATTTTTTGCCTGAGACTCATGGATGCGGCGCCTTTTTGCGGAGGGGAAGGGTCAACGCTACCTTACGGAGTATACCCAAAGAAAGAAAAATAGCCAGTGGGCCGCCAATCGCCAATTGGCAAAACAGCGGATAACGCCTATAATGATATCGGTGACGGCCCGCCCAAAAACCGGCCGTACGCATCCGTCGCACCTATTTCCCCTTGCCGGAGAACCCGCTATGGCCTTAGGCGAACGCTGTCTCCTCGTTCACGGACACTTCTACCAGCCCCCCCGCGAAAACCCCTGGACGGGACAAATCGACCCCCAGCCCTCCGCCGCCCCCTGGGAAAACTGGAACCTCCGCATCGCCGACGAATGCTACCTCCCCATGGCCCGCTCCCGCGTCTACGACCACGAGGGAAAAATCGGCGATCTCTACAACAACTACGCCCACACTTCCTTCAACTTCGGGCCGACCCTCCTGTCCTGGGTCGAGCGGACCCACCCCGAACTCCTCCGCCATCTCCAGGACGCCACTATCATCGACCGCACCTTCGCCATGGCCCAAGCCTACAGCCATCTAATTTTACCCCTCGCCGACGCCCGCGACCGCCATACCCAAATCATCTGGGGGCTCCGGGAATTCCAGCACCGCTTCGGCTTCACCCCTCCCGGCATGTGGCTCTCCGAATGCGGCATCGACCCCGAGACGGTCCGCGCCCTCATCGACCATCACGTCAAATACGTCATCCTCTCGCCCCACCAGGCCTCCCGGGCCCGGCCCTTCGGCTCCTTCGACTGGCACGACGTCTCCATGGGCGCCATCGACACCCGCCGCGCCTACCGGCTCTTCGACCTCGACGGCGGCGGCCGCACCCATTTCGACCGCTACCTTGACGTCGTCTTCTACACCCCCGGCCTGAACCTCAAGGTGTCCTTCGATCATATCCTGTCCCGCCCCGACGACCTCAAGCGGGAGTTGGATAATTGCTATCGGAAAGACAGCCCCGAAGCCCAGCTCGTCTCCATCGTGACGGACGGCGAAATCTACGGCCACCACGAGAAAAAAGGCGAGGAAGCCCTATCCCGCCTGTTCCGCGACCTCGCCCCCGCCCTTGGGCTGAAGGTCGTCTCCCCCTACGAATTCATCCGCGACCATCCCCCGGCCTGGGAAGTGAAGCTGTGGAACGGCGGAGACTTCTGCGGTTCCAGCTGGTCCTGCCAGCACGGGGTCGGCCGTTGGTTCAGGGACTGCGGCTGCAAGCCGCCCTGCCCCCCCGGCTGGAACCAGGCCTGGCGGACCCCCCTCCGCGAAGCCCTGGACGCGGTGCGGGAACGGGTACGCGCAGTCACCGGGCGGGAACTGTCCCGGCTGGTCTACGACGCCGACGATGCCCTGAACGATTACATCGCCATCGTCCTCAAGCCCAGCCTCGACGAACGCCGCAACTTCGTCAAGCGTCACGCCCGCAAGGAACTCTCCCTCCAGGACGTCGAGCAACTGTGGATGCTGCTGGAAGCCCGGCATAACGCCATCCTCATGTACACCTCCTGCGGCTGGTTCTTCGACGAACTATCCGGCCTCGAACCGGTGCAGAACCTGCGTTACGCCCTGCGCGCCTCCGAACTAATCCAGCCCTGGCATGACGAGGACCTGACCGCCCTCCTGGAGGAGTCCCTCGCCCGGGCCAAATCCAACCTGGAACAATGGGGGGACGGCGGCAAGGTGTTTCGCGAACTCGTTCTCCCCAGCCGGCATTCCAACCGGGAAATCGCCGCCGCCATGGCCCTGTCCCTGGCCGCCGAATTCCCTGACGACAGTCTGGCCTGGCGCATTGTCGAAAAGACCGAAACCACCCGCTACACCGATACCGACGGCAACCGCATTCTGTGGGGCGCCTTCGTCTGCCACGACCCGCGCCTGGACCGTTTCATCAAGGCCGCCTGGTACATCCGCCTGGAAGACTTCGAAAATACGGCGGTCATCCTGAACGGCTACGTGGAGGAGCAGGGGGATCCGCTTCGGGACGTCGCCTGTCCCCTCAAGCCCGACGGCGATTTCGGCTGGCTGCATCAAATACGGGGCAGGATCAAGAACGCGCCGAGCGCGCAAATGGCCGACATTATCAGTGCGGTCGGAGCGGTGTTGCCGAACCGTTTTCCCGTCGCCATTCGCGCCGCCCTGTACCGGAGCTTCAGCAGCGCCGACGAAGAACGCCTCCTGAGGGATTCGGCGCAGCATGGCAAAAGCGCCGTCCCCTTCCTGGCGAACGCCCGGCGTAACGGCATTCCCGTGGCGGAGGAAATCGAGCAGGATGTCCGCCGCGCTTTCGAGGGGGAGATGACGGATCAAGTCATGGCGGCGATTGCGGCCATGGATTTCGGGGATGACGCGTTGGCCAAGGTCAAGAAGGCCCGGGAATCGGCCTGGCAACTCGGTTTGGGACCCCGGCAGGACAGTATTCGCAACAGCCTGTTCCTGACCGCAATGGAGCTGCAGCATTGGCTCGTCAGATTGTCGGGGAAGGGCTGGCTGGAGACGCTGCAGCCGCTGGGGCGGTTGACGGGAGGGGTGAATGCCGAGGACGGCTGGCTGGCGCCGACCGCCCCGGTAAACCGGCATTTACGCTATCCCGAGGCGGACCGCCTGGCCATGGCTCTGGGAAGGGGGCTTTGGAAGCTGCGCCGGCGTCTCGCCGCCGCGGAAGAGCCGGCGCGCACGGCTTTGGCGACGGTTCCCCTGCCGGAGCTTCTGGCTTACATGGATGGTTTGGGAATTGCGCCGCGGCACGAAGTGGGCTTGGGCATCGCCTACTGGGAATTCCTGGACAAGCCGCTGGCGCGGCTCATCAAGCCGGACGGACCGGAAGTGTTGCTGGGCGCGGCTGGCGAGCGGGTGCGAAAGGTTGGCGATTTGCTGGGTTTTTCGGCCGGGACGGTGGAAAAAAGGATGCCGGGGCGTTCGGGTGAACCGGGTGCGGTTTAGAATTTAGCGCCTTTTTTCCTGCTTGTTGTGTGGAGAGCGCCATGCCTGACGATCCCAAAGACGGACGTTATTTTTCGCACGACCGTTTGGCCCGGTTGTACCTGAGCCTGAAAAATCGGCGCCTATGATCGTTTTCTCCCCACGCTGGAAAAAAGGGGAAAAGGGAGCCCCCGCCTTTTCCCCTATCCCTTGGCAATCGTTCTGCATCATGGTAAAATACCCTGGCAGGAACCGTTGTCCATGGACAAACTGATCGGTTCGGTTCCCGGGGTGAACCGGCCGGTTCTGGATTTCCCGATTTGCCTAATTGATTTGGCGCGGATTCGGACAGACAATCTGGTGGGACCGCCTGATTTGCGGGCGCTTTTGGACGCCTTGCAGTCGGCGTCGGAGAATCGCCTGTCGGAACGTTTCGAGCTTATTCTGTCGACTTTGGCGGAAGCTGGAAACAGTGAAAACATGCGGGAACTGATGCGGGCCCTAACTCTACAACGCTAGATTTGCGGGAACCGCCCCGCAAATCTAGCATGAATAACCAGTTGCGGTGACCTTCGTTCTTTGCCGCCAGCGCCGGAATTATTGTCTAACCCTATACTCATGCTACTTTTACGGAAGTGGTTC
>JAVBTZ010000234.1:0-5666 GCA_031555915.1 Planctomycetota bacterium | reverse complement strand
CGGGGAGGGGCGGGGGGCGGCCGGGGCTGGCGCCGCGGGGGCGCCGGCCGGAGCGCCGCCGCCGGTTTGCATGCCGGGCTGGTAGCCGCCGGCCATTTGCGCGCCCATCAGGTTGCCGCCCATCATGCCGCCGAGGTTGATGCCGGCGAAGGTGCCCATCATGCCGCCGGCGCCGCCGGCTTTGGCCGCTTCTTCCATGGCGTTGGCGGCTTGGAACTGGGTGTATTTGTTCATGTCGCCGAGGACGCCCATCTGGGTCCGTTTGTCGAGCGCTTCTTCGACGGCCGGCGGCAGGGAGATGTTTTCAATCAGGAATTTCGACAGGGTGATGCCGTAGTCGTCGAAATCGGGCTGGAGTTTTTTCCTGAGTTCGTCGCCCATTTCGGTGTAGTGGGCGGCGAGGTCGAGGGCGGGGATGCCGAGTTCGCCGAGGGCGTCGGAGAAGCGGCTGACGAGGAGGTTCCTGAGTTGCCCGGTGACGTCTTCGGAGACGATGAGGGGGGTGGTTCCGGCCATGGTCTTGATGAATTTGCCCGGGTCGGAGACGGCGAAGGCGTAGTTGCCGAAAGCGCGGAGGCGAATGGGTCCGAATTCTTTGTCCCGCAGCATGATCGGGTTGGCGGTGCCCCACTTTTGGTCGGTGTATTGGCGGGTGTTGACGAAATAGACGTCGCACTTGAAGGGCGAGTTGAAGCCGTATTTCCACGACTTCAGGGTGGTGGTGATGGGCATGTTGTTGGTAGTGAGGGTAACGCGCCCGGGTTTGAAGACGTCCCCGAGTTCGCCTTCGTGCAGGAAGACGGCGGCCTGGCTTTCGCGGACAATCAGTTGCGCGCCGTTCTTGATTTCGTTGTCCGTGCGGGGAAATTTCCATACCAAGGTGTTACGTGTCGCATCGACCCATTCGATGACGTCAATGAATTGGCCGAACGCCTTGTTGGCCAGACTGTCGAAAATTCCCATCTACTTTCTCCTGTTCTTTGGATTACACAACCAAGTTGGCTCAAGCATGATCATGTTGATAATATAATATATGGGCAAACGTTGGTAAACTTTTTTTTGGAAAATAGTTGGGGCGAATTTTCCCGGGTTTTATAAAAGCGGTTGTTATGGGCGCTTCAATTGAATACTATGGCAGTTCGACCGGTTTTCCTTTTTTCTGTAAGGGTGATTGACTTTATGGCGTATACCCAAAAGAGGCATAGTCATCCGCACGACCATATCGCCAAACTTTATCTCGGAGATCCGGCCCTCTTTGCCGACTTTTTACTGAATTACGGCGATAAAAAATTGGTCCCGCTGTTGAATCTGTCCAAATTGACTTTGGAAACATCCGAATCCGTGGCGGGCGATCTGGAAACCAGCTTCTCGGACCTGCGTTACCGTTGTGAATTCAAAGGTAGTGGCCAGCCGGTCGAGGCGTTTGTTTTTTTTGAGCACCAGTCCCGACCGGATTATTGCCTGCCCGTGCGGATAGGGGGTTATATTTTCGCTTCTTATGGCAAAATTCCTCTCCGTTTCGCCAGGGGTAAACCATCGCCCCCGCTTCCCTATCCCTTGGCAATTGTCCTCTATCATGGTAAAATGCCATGGAAGGGACCGATAAATATGGGCCACTTTATTGGCAAACCGCCCGGCCTGGAGACGATGCAACCGGTCCTGAATTATCCGCTCCTTCTGGTCGATTTGGTGCGGACGCCGCCGGAGAAAATAAAGGGTTCGCCGGTTTTGCTTGCCCTTTTGGAAGCGTTGCGTTCGGCTTCGCTGGGGCGGCTTGGCGAACGCTTTCCCCAAATTGCGGAATATCTTTCCGTATCGGAAAAGAATTCGCTCCTGAAGGTTCGGATGGACGCCATGGCGCATTACGCCGCGGCTCACTGCCGGGTCGCAGAAATCCAGGATTCGGTGCGGAAAGCTTACACTAAAACGTTTGGCGAAATGGAGGGTGATAAAATGGCTAAAACTTGGGCTGAAGATTTGCGGGATGAAGGAATGGTTAAAGGAAGGGCTGAAGGAAGGGCTGAAGGAAGGGCTGAAGGAAGGGCTGGAATGATCATCAAAATCCTGAATAGCCGTTTCGGCGCGGCTCCGGCAACTCTTGAGAAAAAGATACTGCGCATGACCGATTTGGATGATCTGGAACGTTTGGCGGACTTGGCCTTGGCTTGCGAAAGCCTGAAAGAATTCAAGAGCGCCGCCAGTGAATTGACTACCGCCTCCAGGAAATAATCCTACGCGACCGCCACCGCCACTGGTGATACAATACCCCGGCCAGGAAAAACCGTTTCCATGAAATACATCCCCTCTTTCGCCGACGTCAACCGTTTCTACCGCTTTGTCCGACCCTACCGTACCCGCGCGCTAATGGCCTTGGTCCTGACCGGGGTCGTCGGCGCGCTGGGAGGGGTTATTCCCGCCTTGTTGAAGCCGTATGTAGATACCGTAATCTTTGGTTCCGGCACAGGTACCCCCGCCGGTTCCTCGCTTTTTTATCCCATGCTAATCGTGGTTTTCGCTTTTGTGGAAAGCTCCCTCACTTACGGCGCCAATTACCTTACCGTTTGGGTCGGACGGCATATCGGAAACGACCTCAAGGTCGAGTTGTTCCAAAAATTACTGCATTTCGACCCGGCTTTTTTTGATCACGCCACTTCCGGCGAAGTTCTCATCCACTTCAATAACGATGCGGATCTGGCCTCGGAAGGGCTCCTGGACCATGTTCGGACGTTGATTGTGCGGAGTGTGACTTCGCTATTTCTGGTGGGGGTGATGTTGTATTTTTCCTGGATATTGGCGATAGTTGCGGTGGGGTGCCTTTTGGTGACGGTGGTGCCGCTGTCGCGGGTGAGGCGGCGTTTGAAGCATTATATTGCCGACACGGTCGCGTCGGGGGCCGAAGTGGCGACGCATTTCAACGAAGCTTACAGCGGCAACCGGGTGATCAGTTCCTACAACCTCTACGATTATGTCGAACACCGTCTCCGCGAAACCCTGCAAAAACTGTTCCGTCTCCACATCAAAACCGTCCAGCGTACCAGTTCCCTGACTCTGGTGATGCACACCGCCACCGCGATGGGGATTGGGATTACGGTCTGGCTGCAAAGCTACCTGATTAAATCCGGACACATGTCGCCCGGTGATTTCGTGGCCTGTATCACGGCCTTGCTGATGCTTTATACGCCGATCAAAAAAATAGGATCCAGCATGTCGGCCATTCAAACCTCCTTCATGGCGATTGAACGCGTCCTCGCCGCCTTGGAGGTAAAGCCTGACATTGTCTCGCCTCCCCATGCCAAGCAAGTTCGGGGCATCAAGCGGGGCATCTTCTACGACCAGGTGCGTTTTTCCTATGAGGAGGCGAAGCCGGTACTCAGGGGGATCGACCTGACGATTGGAGTGGGGGAGACGGTGGCGTTTGTCGGCAGTTCGGGCGGGGGCAAGTCGACTTTGGTGAATTTGCTGCCGCGTTTTTACGACGTGAGTTCCGGTTCGGTGCGTATCGACGGCGTGGACGTCAGGGAAATGGATCTGACGAGTCTTCGCGACAACATCGCCATGGTTTTTCAGGATAATTTCCTCTTCGGCGGCACGATTAGGGAAAACATCCTGCTGGGCCGCCGCCACGCCAGCCCGGCCGAACTGTCCGCCGCGGTGAAATCCGCCTGCCTCGACGATTTCGTCGCCACGCTGGAAAACGGCCTCGACACCCAGATTGGCGAGCGCGGGGTCATGTTGTCCGGCGGGCAGAAACAGCGGGTCTCCATCGCCCGGGCGTTTCTCAAAAACGCCCCCATAGTCATTCTTGACGAAGCCACCTCCGCCCTGGACGCGACTTCGGAAGAAGTGGTGCAGCGCGCCATCGAAAACCTCACCCGCAATTCTACGGTTCTCATCATCGCCCACCGCCTCTCGACCGTAATCAACGCCGATCGCATCGTGGTATTGAAGGATGGGGTGATCGAAGAAGAGGGCCGCCACGAGGAGCTTCTGGCCAAAGGCGGGATTTACGCCGGGCTCTACAAAACGCAGTTGGCTTGAGTGGCGGTGCGGGATATAATGAATGGTAAAAATCAGGTTGAACGCAAATAGCGGGAGGCAAGCGCCATGTCGATTAAGTATCAGGATATAGTCGCCGAACGTAAAATAGTTGCCGAGGAATGCCAAAAAGAGGGCATCCCTTATCAAGAAGTGGATCCGGAGAATGATCCTTGGAAGATTTGGCCGGACGGTATTATACCAGCGGAGGGAAGCCGGCCGGAAATACGGCTTCGGACGCCGCTGGAAGGTTTGGCTTGGATGAGGGAGATGGCGGAGTTGCGGAAAAAACTCGCACCTTTTCACCTGGATAAATCCTTTTTTAAGTTGCTGATGGAAGAAAGGGATGAATGGTAATCCCGCGAAGGCTCCCGTATTTGGATACCTCGGTGATAATTCCTTTTCTTGGTTTGGAGGAGGGGTCGTTAGTTGTCCAACGGATTGTGAGCGATTACACCCTGAAAGGGGAGTTGCCGATTCTTTTATCCGAAATGACCAAACTGGAATTCAGTTGCACCATGGCAAGACATTACCGTATCGGGATACAATCCAGGGAGAAGACAAAATTTTGTCTTGAACTGTTGGACCGATGGTTTCTCGATAGACATCTTATGTTGCCGATATTAAGCAATGATTTTTTGAATGCCAGGAAATTCATCGACCAATTGACTCAACCGTTAAAAGGACCGGATGCATTGCATTTGGCTGTAGCTCAGGCAAACCATGCCGTTCTTATCACCGCTGACCGCCAGCTTGCCGCCGCAGCTTTTGCGTTTGGGGTTAAATATCATTACATACCTTATTCGTGACGGACACATTACCGGCTCTAACACTCTTAAGAAAGGCAGGCGCCATGGATTTAATCAAAGTAAAAACCAACCTCGAACACAACCGTTTTCGCGTCAGCCATTTTGCCACCGCCGCCGAGGCGGTGGAGTACCTTGCCGGAAAAATCCAGGGGGAAAAAGTCGGCATTGGCGGTTCCATGACCATTAAGGAAATGGGCCTGTACGACCGCCTGGCGAAGAACAACCAGATGTTCTGGCATTGGACCGACCCGTCCCTGCGGGCGCGTCAGCTGGAGAGCAGCGTTTTCATCACTTCCGCGAACGCCCTTGCGGAAACGGGGGAACTCGTCAACATCGACGGCTCCGGCAACCGCGTGGCCTGTTCCATGTTCGGACCGAAGAAAGTTTATTTCGTGGTCGGTTCGAACAAGCTTTGCCCCGACCTCCCCTCCGCCATCGACCGCGCCAGGAATGTCGCCGCGCCCCTCAATGCCAAACGCCTCAACGCCGCCACCCCCTGCGTCAAAGACGGCCGCTGCCACGACTGCAACAGCCCCGCCCGGGTTTGCGGAGTGATGTCCATTCACATGCGGCCCATGCATGGGGCGGAACACACAGAAGTGGTGCTGATTGATGAAAAACTGGGGTATTGAAGCGAAAAAACGTGAGGATTCGTGCGTGTCCCGAATGGCGCTGAAATAAGGTTCATTCTTTGCGAGGCGATGATTTAAAATAATTTTTACCACAGAGAACACAGAGACCACAGAGAACCACCTTAAACTACGGATGGAAGTTAATCCTGAATCCCATTTTTATAAATAGTTTTAAAGCCCGGCGCTATAC
>JAVBTZ010000202.1:0-16435 GCA_031555915.1 Planctomycetota bacterium | reverse complement strand
CATGACGGCAGTGGAATCGCCATGACGCTGCAGAACGAGAAAGAAGTGCCATAGCAATGGTCCAGCCCCCTGGATTCCGGCTAAAACGCCTGTTTATACCCCGGTTGGATGTATAGACGCCGGAATGACGCGTGGGGAGGGCTGCGGCGTAACAGCATGCGGAGTTGCGTAACAAAGTTGTGATGCGCCCGGTAAGGAGTGCGATATATACAGAAGCAGGTTGGAGAGTGTTGGGCAAGAACTTGATTTACAAGTACTACAAGTACAGTAAAGCACGCCATTCGCTTTGTCAAGTACTTCCCCTTCTTTTTTTTCGTTTTTCTATCGTCGCCCCTCACATATTTTCCTCTCCCGCAATAAAAAACGCGATCCCATGCCTTCGGCGGCGTTCTTCCTTTTTTCTTGGGATAACGCAAAAAAGCTTCGGTCGCCGCTTGACAAACTTCGCGGCTTGGGATAATTTAAATAAGTACTTGTAATACGAGCTATCATCAGGATGCTGACATGGAAGGACACCAAACATGGCAAGCATCAAGGCCAGCGCCCCCCAGCACGTCGTCGACTACCTGAAAAAAAACATCGCCGACGGCGCCTGGACCATCGGCGACAAAATCCCTTCCGAAAACGCGCTTAGCAAGCATCTGGGCGTCAGCCGCCCCAGCGTCCGCCTCGCCATTCAACGTTTCATCGCCACCGGCGTCCTGGAAAGCAAACACGGCAAAGGCACCTTCGTCATCAGCGACGACCTGCACGCCTTCGCCGACTTGTCCGGGACCGTTACCCAGGAGGACTCGCGCGATGTCGCGAAAATGCTCGAATTCCGCCGCATAGTCGAACCGGAAGCCTGCTACCTGGCCATGGAACGCGCCGACCGCGGCTTGGTGGGGCGTCTGAAGGCATGCCTCGACGCCATGCTTGGCGCCGTCGGCCGGCCGGAGGAATTCGTTCGCCACGACATGGCGTTCCATCACGAAATCTGCAAGGCCGCGCAGAACCCCGTGCTGGAGCGCTCCTTGCGGGACGTCTTCGCCCTCACCCAGCGCCACCATCAAAAAATGACCGCCATCTTCGGCTACAAGGACGCCATCTACTACCACCTGGTTCTGTTCAAAGCCTTCGAAATGCGCGACGGCAAACAGGCGCGCATCGTCATGGCGGAACAACTGCAATCATCCATCGATCAGCTGTCCCACCCGGATTGAACCCGGAATTGACAAGGAGAAAAAATGCCCTCCGCCCCTATCCGCCCCTCCATCGAAGAACGCCTCCGCCTGCATCGCGATTATTGGGAACGGCGTCCGTTGCCGCGTCCGCTGTGCGCCTACTGGCTGTCGCCGGATTTTTTTCTTAGCAAGCACTTCAAGGCCGCCCATCCCCTGCTGAAAAGCGGCAAAACCATTACCCCCGATCTGGTGGTCGTCGACGCTTTTCTCCCCGATTACGAACGCTTGTTCCAGGAAACGGAAGCTATCGGCCAGGACGCCTTCTGGACGGCCGAACCGTACAACAGCCTCCCCTGGATGGAAGCGATGCTCGGCTGCGAAGTGATGGGCAGCCCCGACGCCTTCGTCAGCAAGCATTTGTTGGACGATCCGGCCGAGCTCGAAAAAATCGAAGTGCGCCCCGACAACCCCTGGCTTCTGAAGTTCCTTGAATTCACCGAGAAACTGGTCAAGCTCTCGCGCGGCAGGTTTACGGTCGGCCAACCCATCACCCGCGGTCCCGCCGACATGATGGGCGCCTTACTTGGGCAGGCGGAAATGGTCCTGGCCCAGGCCGATGAGCCGGAATTCATGCAGCGGATGTTTGTCAAGCTGGCGGAGATTCAACGTTGGATTCTCAAGGAACACAAGAAGCTGATTCCCCCTTTCCACGGCGGTCAGGCCCTGGGGTTCTATCATGTCTGGACGCCCGGGCCGTCCGTGTGGTATCAGGAGGATTTGTCCGCCATCATGTCACCGGAAATGTACCGGGATTTTCTCCGCCCCGCCGAAAAAATTCTCACCGCCGGCTACGACTATACCGCCGTCCACCTGCATCCCGCCTCGTTTTTCATGCTGGACGATCTGCTGGAAAACGATTTCCTCCGGGCCATTCAGGTCAATAAGGACGTCGGCGGGCCGTCGGTGCCGCAGATGATCCCCGAATTCAAGAAAATCACCGCCAGGAAAAATCTCATAATTTGGGGCGACCTCACCCTGGAAGATTTGGCGTGTCTCCGTGAAAACCTCGCTCCCGTCGGCCTGTTCTTTTTTATCGTGGTCAAGGATTTGGCCGAGGCGGCGGCGACGCAAAAGTTTATCCACGCTTGGCGGGAATAGTCGTTTTTGCCGAAATTTCGCAACAAAAACACTGGCGCGGCGCGGGGACAAGCTGTAAACTGTCGACATAATTTCAAATTATTGTACAAGATTTTTTTGCTTGCCCAAACCGGGTTCCGTACCGGCCGCATGGCCGCGGAACGGGGATACTCTTCTGAAAGGAGCTACTATGAGAGGGAAAAAGTGGTGGTGCGCCTGCTTCGCGGCGTTGTTCTGCCTGACGGCGACGGTGTCCGCCGGCGAAACGTTCAAGCTGGGCGCTTTTCTACAGCTGACCGGCAGCATGTCGGCTTATGGGCTTGAAGCCAGGAATTCGCTGGAACTCGCGGTCAATGAAATCAACGCCAAAGGCGGCCTGAACGGACAGCAAATCCAGTTCATTCCCTACGACACCCAAGGCTCGGCCGAAGAAGCGGTCAAGATCGCTTCGCGGCTGATCGACGTCGACAAGGTCAATGTCGTCGTGGGTTCGGTCAATTCCAACGAAGTGCTCGCGGCCGCCCGCTACCTCAACGACGCCAAAGTCCCCACCCTGGGCCTGGGCACCTCCCCCACCTGGATGGCCGAAGGCTGGCCCTACATCTTCCGCGGCTCATACAATAACGGCCTCTCCGCCCTTCTCGTCGTCGACATCATGCAGCGCCTCGGCATGAGCAAGGTCGCCGTCTTCAAGGGGCAGGACGACGCCTCCCTCTCCACCGCCCGCGCCTTCACGAACGAAGTGAAGAAACGCGGCTATGAAGTCATCGCCGACGAAAGCTATGATCTTGGCGACACCGACTTCAGCGCCCAAGTCGCCAACATCATCGATTCCGAGCCCCACGCCGTCTTCCTTTCCGTCATCGGCGAAGCCGGCCCGGTCATCGTCAAGCAGCTCCGCCAACTCGGCTACACCGGCATCATCCTCTACAAGGAATCCTTCATGGTCGCCCAGGTGGAAATCGCCGGCAAGGACGCCGCCACCGACATCCTCTTCCCCAATCCCTATGTTACCTACGACAACCTCGCCGATTGCGACATTCCCATCGTCCGCTCCTTCCTCGAAAAGTATCAGGCCAAGTACGGCCACCCCTGCAAAACCGACTCCGCCTACCGCGCCTGGGACACCATGATGATTATCCAGGAAGCGGCCCGCATCGCCGGCGCCAACGACCGCGAAGCCGTCCGCGCCGCCCTGCACAAGGTCAAGATGCCCGGTCTCGGCGGCGAACTCGACTTCACCAGCGGCTCCGGCGAAGGCTACAAGAAGTTCAATCTCTTCGCTTTCATCAAGCAGAAGAACATCCTCCTGGACAAGTGGATCGGAAGCGGCGGTTACGAAGATTACAAGAAGAGAACCGGCAACAAATACTAAATAATCCCCTCCCCTTTTTCGGCCCGGCCCAGCGCCGGGCCGAATGGGGTTTTACCGGCATTCGTTCCAACCTACGGAGGTACGTGTCGCATGCGGAAATATAATTGGCTGGCGCTGGCCATTCTCGCCCTGGCGGGTTTGGCGGTCGTCTACTTCCTACTGCAATACCACGCCCCCATCAAACTTAGGCGTCTCGCCCTTACCGGGCTGATGCTCGGCTGCATCTACGGTCTCATCGCCCTCGGCTACAGCCTAATCTACAAAGCTTCGGGCCTGATGAGCTTTGTCCAGGGGGACATCATGACCCTCGGGGCCTTCCTCGGCCTCACCTTTTTTACCTTTTTCCGAACGCTGTTCGGCACCGGCGAGAAAGGCGAGAGTCACGTCGGCTCCTTCATCCTCTCCGTGGCCCTGACCACGGTCGCGGCCTTTCTTTTCGGGGTTCTCCTGGAGAAGGGGGCTATTCGCAAACTATTAAATAAAAATGTAATGGCCATCTACGTGGTCCTGGCGACGATTGCCATTTCCTATATAATCCAAAACGGCGCCCAACTCATCTGGGGCGGCATCCCCTTGCCGGTGCCGTCCGTCTTCACCGCCCTTTTCGTCAATGTCCTTGGCGTTCGCATTCAGCCGGAAATGGTCCTCTGCGTCATCCTCTCCGCCATTTGCATGATCATCCTTCACATCTTCATGACCAAGACCAAAGTCGGCACCTCGCTTCGCGCCGCCGCCATGGACGCCAAAGCCGCCGAAGCCTGCGGTATCGACGTCTCCCTCTCCACCGGGCTCACCTGGGGCATGGCCGCCGGCCTCGCCGCCATCGCCGGCATTCTGGTCGGACCCATTTACGGGGTCTACACCATGCTGGGGGCGAACATCGGCCGCAAGGGCTTCTCGGCCGCGGTCATCGGCGGCTACGGCAACATGTACGGCGCCATGCTGGGGGGGATTATCCTCGGCCTCGCCGAAACGTTCGTCGCCGGCTACGCCTCGTCGACCCTCAAGAACCTTATCGCCTATCTCCTGCTTATCGCTTTCCTGTTCATCAAGCCGACCGGCATTTTCAACGAAAAAGCCATTCAGGACGTTTGATTTCTCCACTTTCCCCGCGGCCCGGTTCCACCCGCCGCAAACCCATATTACCGGAGGGTAAGGTTTGAACAATCAATTGGAGCCCACCGAAAAGTCCATCCGCCGACCGTTCCCGGAACACGGCCGGAAACGGCACGTCGGGAGCGCCTTGGTGGCGCTGGTCGCCGCCCTTTTCCTGCCGTCGGCGCTCATCACCCTAGTGGGGAACGATTATCCGGCCCTCATCTGCTGTTTTATTCTCATATACATCATCGCCGTCTCCGGCCTGGACATCGTCTTCGGCTACAGCGGCCAGATTTCCCTCGGCCACGCCGCCTTCTATTCCCTCGGGGCCTACGGCTCGGGGCTCCTGGTCAATTATCTCGACTTCCCCGTCATCCCCGCCATGCTTGTCTCATCCGCCTTTGCCGCCGCCATCGGGGCGCTCCTGGCCTGGCCCGCCTCGAAATTGGTTTTCCATTTCCTCTCCCTCTCCACCATCGCCTTCGGGGAAATCGTCTACCAAATCATCACCCATTCCCCCGGTAAAATCACCGGCGACTTCGTGGGCCTCCGCACCCATTTCGTCAGTATTTTCGGTTATACCCTGGACCGGCCGGCCAAATTCTACTATCTCGCCCTCGCGCTCACCGCCCTGTTCCTGCTGGCGAAAACCTGCCTCGTCGACTCCAAGGTCGGCCGCGCCTTCCTCGCCATCCGTGAAAACACCCACGCCGCCGACGGCATGGGCATCAACGTCCGCAAATACAAAATCGTCGCCTTCACCGTCTCCGCCTTCTTCACCGCCTTCGCCGGCGCCATGTACGTGCACATGGTCGGCTACGTCAGTCCCGACGCCGCCCTGCAGAAGCAGTCGGTCCTGTTCCTAACCATGCTGCTTTTTGGCGGCACCGGCACCCTTTTGGGGCCGATTTTCGGCGTTTTGTCCGTGCTCCTCCTGGTGGAGTCCCTCCGTGATTTCCAGGACTACCAGGTTTTCATCTACGGCATCCTGATGCTTTTGGTCATCGTCGCCCTGCCGGGCGGTTTGTACGGGGCGGTCAAGGACATCTACAACCGGATCGCGGGGAAGCGCGGGACGCCCGGCGGGGAGGAAACCGGCCATGCTGCTTGAAACGACCAACGTCACCATCCGCTTCGGCGGCCTCACCGCGGTCAACCGCGCCAACGTGTCCATCCGGCCCGGTATCATCACCGGGCTAATCGGACCGAACGGGGCGGGTAAGACCACCTTCTTCAATTGCATCAGCGGCGTCTATAAAATCGACGAAGGAGCGGTCGTCTTCGACGGCAAGCGCATCGACGGCAAACGCGGCTTCCAGATTAACGAAGCGGGCATTTCGCGAACCTACCAGGTCATCAACCTGTTCCGCAAAATGAGCGTCCTGGACAACGTCATGGTCGGCATGCATTCCCGCCTGAAGCAGAGTTTCTGGGCCTCCCTCCTGCATACCCCGGGTCAAGGGAGGGAGGAAAAACAAGCTCTCGCCAAAGCCCACGACCTCTTGCAATTCGTCGGCCTCGACCACAAATATAATGACGCCGCCGACAGCCTGTCCTACGGCGAACAGCGGCTTTTGGAAATCGTGCGGGGGCTCGCCTCCGACCCGAAGTTGATTCTCCTCGACGAACCGGCGGCGGGCATGAATTCGGGCGAGAAGGCCCAGTTGGACACGCTCCTGAAGCGTATCCTCGAAACCGGGGTCAGCATTCTCATGATTGAACACGACATGAAGCTTATGATGGGGGTGGCGGATTATATTTATGTCCTTAATTACGGTTCGGTTTTGGCCCACGGCGAACCGGCCGAAATTCAACGGAATCCCGAGGTCATAACCGCGTATCTGGGAGGCGAATGATATGGCGCCGCTTCTTGAGGTGAAGGACCTGCATTATTACTACGGCAACATCCACTCGGTGAAGGGGATTAACCTATATGTGAACGAGGGGGAGATCGTCACCCTCATTGGCGCCAACGGCGCGGGGAAGACCACTACCCTCCAGACCATTTCCGGCCTGACGAGTCAGCGGGGCGTTCGGGGGGAAATCCTTTACAACGGCAAGCCCATCCAGAAAATGCGCGGCAACAAGGTGGTGGGGCTGGGGCTCATGCAGGTCCTGGAGGGGCGGCACATTTTCGCCAAACTGACGGTGGAGGAGAACCTCCACACCGGTGCGTATCTTCGGCGGGACAGCGCGGGCGTCAAAAAGGATCTGGACGAGGTTTACGGGCTTTTCCCGCGCCTACTGGAACGCCGCACGCAAATGGGGGGCACCCTTTCCGGCGGCGAACAGCAGATGCTGGCGATTGGCCGGGCGTTAATCAACAAGCCGCGGATGATCCTGCTGGATGAGCCGTCCCTGGGCCTGGCGCCCCTCATAATCAAGGAAATTTTTATCGCCATCAAGCGGATCAACGCCGAAGGCACGACCATTCTTTTTGTGGAACAGAATTCCAAGATTGCTTTGGCCACGGCTTTGCGGGGGTATGTTTTGCAAACCGGGGAGGTGGTGATGCATGATTCGTGCGCGAATCTGCTGAACAACGAAGATGTGAAGAAGGCTTACCTGGGGCTGTAGCGGTATACCGGTATAGCAAGGAAATGCCGCGCCTTTTTTTGCCGGACGTCTTCTTCATCACTTCGGCGGAGGAAGGGCAAGACGCCCAGACCCGGGCTGCGGAAGGGCCGCCCGAGCCGAACGATTGCGCCGGGCATTCGCCTTACGCCCCATAATGCGCTCCAACGCCGTGTTAAGCTCCTCCACCGTTTGCATGGTGGATTGGGAATCGGCATTCAATTCGACACTGGCCCGGGCGGATTGTTCGGCCGTATTGGCGTTGTCCTGGGTTATTTTGTCGATTTGCGCCACACTGCCGTTGACCTGGTCGATGCCCAGGGCTTGCTCGTTGGTGGCGGTGCTGATTTCCCCCAGCATGGAAGCGATTTTGCCCGTGGTCTCGGTGATGCCGGAAAAACGATCCTTGATGTCGGCGGCAATCGAGGCGCCGTTGGCGACGTTGTCCACCGTGGTGTTGATGAGGGTGGCGGAATCCTTGGCGGCCTGGGCCGAACGCTGCGCCAGGTTACGCACTTCGTCGGCGACTACTGCGAAACCTTTGCCGGCCTCGCCCGCCCGCGCCGCCTCCACCGCCGCGTTCAGCGCCAATAGATTGGTCTGGAAGGCTATCCCCTCGATGACGCCGAGGATCTGGCGAATCTTGTCCGATGAATCCTTGATGTCGGTCATGGCCAGGGACATGCGTCCGACCGCCTCCGATCCTTCGCCGATCAGTTTGGAGCCGTCGGACATCAGGGCGTTGGCTTCTTTGGTGTTGTCGGCGTTTTTCCTGGTCATGGAGCTGATTTCCTCAAGGGCGGCGGATATTTCCTCGATGGAGGCGGCCTGGCTTTGGGCCCCTTCGGAAAGGGTGGCGCTGTTACGGGTGAATTCGTCGGCGGTTTTCACCACTTCGTCGGCGGTCCCGAGCAGATTGCCGACCGCCCGTTCCAAAGGATTGATTACCCCGCTTTTCACCGTGAATTGCAGGGCGATCAGGAGGATGATGCCGGCAAGCACCGCAATGGCCACGAGGGCCTTGACATTCCTGGCCGCCCTATAGCCGTCCTCGATGGCCCAAGCGGTGTTTTCCTTGCTGTTAGCCCGATTCATGGCCACGACCTGGGCGATATTTTCCGATACCTCCGACTGCAGCGCCATTTGTTCGACCATGGCTTTGTGGGAAATGGTGTTGTAAATGGCCCGGGCCTGGTCGGCTTCCTTCACCATCAGGTCGAAAGTGCTGATTACCGCATCGGCCGCGTTGAGGACTTTTTGGTAGGTGGCGAGGACGGTGCCGCGTTCGGCTTCGGCTGCGGCGGCGAGCATGGTTTGGAGGTCATGGGCGGCTTGATGGAATTCCCGGTGCGGTCCGGTCATGATGTCCATCGCCTTGCGAAAATTGGCGTTGGCGCTGTATGTTTCCTGGCCGGCGTTGAAGCTGACCCGCCATCTGCCGAAATTGCACAGGGTGTCGTCGGGGGAAACCGCCGCGCCGGAGAAATTGCCGTTGGCGACCATGGCGCCCAGGCGCGAAGCCAGGGCGTAGTGATCGCCACGGAATTGGAAAAGCATTTTAAGGAGATCGTCCGGTTTAAGGATGGTGGTTGCTTCCCAGGTTTGGTGCAACTTAATCAGGTCTTCGTTGGCGGCGTCCCATTTCTGGAGGAGGATTTCGCTTTTTTTCCAGGCAGGCATGAGTTTATCCCAACCGTCGATGCGGCTCTCGCCCTTACGCAATACCTGGTCCAGGTCTTGGATGGATGTCCGCAAATCCTTGGCGTTGGCCTGATATTCGGCGTATTGAACTTGCCGTCCCGCCATGGGTAGGTCGGTGTTCAGCAGCGTGCGTTGGGCCGCGTTGATGGCTTCGAAGTCTTTATTGATGGCGCCGAAATCGTTGGCGACCGCCATCTCATAATCAATCGTTTCCGAAAGTTTTTTGTTCAGCATCTCGACCGCGAACCAGCCAATAAGTCCCGCACCAACTCCAATCGCCACCATGAGCAGGAAGGCGATGAATAATTTGGCGGCAAAACTCATGTACTTCCCCTTGTGTGCAAGAAAACCCTGTTCATCCATTATTTACTATGTTAACTCACACAACGGTCATCCTCGTACCTCTTAAAAAAAAGAGGGACGGAAGTTCGGGGGAAAAAATAAAGGGTGCTTCGAATGCTTATGCCAGTTGCGTCAGCCGCCCGATGATATCATCCGCCACCTTGTCAATTTTCTGGGTGCCGTCCACCTCGATGAACACCGGCGCCTCCCCCCCCTTGTCCGCCGCCTTGCGGTAATAGCCCGATAAAACATCGGTCATCTTATGATACTCGGCGAGGCGCTTCAAGACAATCTCCTCGCGGTCGTCTTCACGCTGAATGAGGGGGTCGCCGGTGACGTCGTCCTTGCCGGATATCTTCGGCGGATTGTGCTGCACGTGATAGGTGCGGCCCGAAGCCATGTGAATCCGCCGCCCCGACATCCGGTCGACAATGGCATGGTCCGGCACCTTGATTTCCACAATCGCGTCCAAGCGCACGCCGGAGGCATTTACCGCCTCGGCCTGCGCCAAAGTGCGGGGAAAGCCGTCGAAGAGATACCCTTTGGCGCAATCGGGCTGGGAGATCCTTTCCTTGACCAGACCCAAAATCAGGTCGTCGGAAACCAGCTGTCCGGCGTCCATCACCGACTTCGCGGCCTTGCCGAGTTCGGTGCCGGCCTTGACGGCCGCCCGCAACATGTCGCCGGTGGATATTTGCGGAATGTCGAATCTTTCGCAAATGAATTTGGCCTGGGTTCCCTTGCCCGCGCCGGGCGGGCCGAGTAGGATTAGCTTCATAGGCATTCTCCTGGGTTGCCGGTTATGGTTTGGCGTCCGCCGCCGGCTTGGGACGGCTTCAACGCGTAAAATCTTAATATAAAGCCCCCGCTTTGAATTGGCAAGGAAAA
The DNA here is from genome assembly GCA_031555915.1 of Planctomycetota bacterium. Taxonomy (GTDB): domain Bacteria; phylum Planctomycetota; class SZUA-567; order SZUA-567; family SZUA-567; genus JAJBSZ01. The sequence continues at coordinate 6,157 of JAVBTZ010000202.1, read as the reverse complement.
CGTCCGCTACGTCCCGCCGCCGCCTGCGGTATTGCATTTGCCTTTTCGCTTGGGCAAAATAGGAAAAGTCTATTTCACCCGCGGAGACAACCATGAAAAAAAGTATCCTGTTCTGCCTGATTTTCACCCTTTGCGCCGGACTCTGCAACGTGGCCAACGCCGCCGGCGAACGCCTCACCCGGGAGGAGGAAGCGGCCCTGTCCCAGGTCCGCACCTTTTCCAAGGCCTTTTCCGGCGTGGCCAAAATCATCCGGCCGGCCGTCGTCAACATCAAGGTCGAACGCCGGGTGACCATGCGTGGTTTCAACGACCCCATGGAATTCTTCTCCGACCTCTTCGGCCCCGGCTTCCCCGGCATGCCCGGCTTCCCCAAAGCCCCGCGCGCCCCCACCCACCAAACCCAGGTCGGACAAGGCTCCGGCGTCATCGTCGACCATAAAGGCTACATCCTGACCAACAACCACGTCGTCGGCGACGCCGACGCCATCCGCGTCATTCTCCTGGACGGCAGGGAACTCCCCGCCGAACTCATCGGCGCCGACCCGAGTTCCGACGTCGCCGTCATCAAAATCAACGCCGACAATCTCACCGTCGCGCAACTCGGCGACTCCGACAACGTCGACGTCGGCGAATGGGTGCTGGCGGTGGGGAACCCCTTCGGCCTCGACTTCACCGTCACCTCCGGCATCATCTCCGCCCGCGGGCGCTCGGGCATGAACGTTCTGGAAATGGAGGACTTCATCCAGACCGACGCCGCCATCAATCCCGGCAATTCCGGCGGCCCCCTGGTCAACCTCAAAGGCGAGGTCATCGGCATCAACACTTTCATCTATTCCAACAACAGCGGCAATTCCGGCTCGGTGGGGGTCGGCTTCGCCATCCCCTCGAACATGGCCAAAAGCATCATGCAGAGCCTGATTTCCCACAAGCAAATCACCAGCTCCTACCTGGGGGTCGAAACGCAAAGCCTCACCCAGGACCTCGCCCACGCCTTCGGCATGCAGTCCCCGAAAGGCGCCCTGGTGCAGGCCGTGACCAAAGGGAGCCCGGCCGAAAAAGCCGGCATGCGCCGCGGCGACGTGGTGGTGAAGTGGGGCCGGCGGGACATCGCCGACGACCAGCAGTTCCGCAATCTCGTCACCATCACCACCCCCGGGCAGCCGGTCGACGTCGAGGTCATACGGGACGGCCGCACCGTGCTGCTGCGGGTCATCCTCGACACCAGCGCCCCCGACGCGGTGATTGAGGGCCGGAGCGACCGCTTCCTGCAGAACCTGGGCATTCAAGTCGGGGACTTGACGCCGGAACTGCGCAAGCAGCTCGGTTTCGACGACGCGGTCCAGGGCGTGTTGGTGGTGGGGGTGGACCGGGGGAGCCCCGCCAACCAGATGGGCTTCCGCCAGGGCAGCCTGTTACTCACCATCAACGGCACCGAAGTCCGCAGTCAGCAGGATTTGAAAAACGTCCTCGGTTCGGAACGGGTGAAGACCTACACCCTGGTTTGGCGTAACGGAGACTTCCATCGGCGGGTTACCTTGAGCGTGAATTGAAGAGGAGAATATATATCATGAACTACACCGATTTGACCGGTAAAGTGGCGGTAGTCACCGGCAGCGCCCGCGGCATCGGCATGGAAAGCGCCAAGCTCATGGCCGAGGCCGGAGCATCGGTCGTGATTTGCGACCTCAACCTCGAAGGCGCGGAAAAGACCGCTGCCGCTTTCCGGGCCGCCGGACAGGACGCCATCGCCCTGCCGCTGGACGTAGATTCGGAACAGTCCGTGCGGGAACTGATGGAAAACACCGTGAAGGCCAAGGGGAAAATCAATATCCTCGTCAATAACGCCGGCATCCTCGACCCCACGCCCATCCACGAAATGACCACGGAAAAATGGGACCGGATGCTCAATGTCAATCTGCGGGGAGTCGAACTCTGTTCCCGGTACGCCCTGCCCCACCTCATCCAGGCCGGGCACGGCGGCCGCATAATCAACGTCTCCTCGATGGGGGGGCAACTCGGCGGCATCCTGGCCGGCATCCACTACACCGCCGCCAAAGGCGGCATCATCGCCATGACCAAAGCCTATGCCCGCCATTGCGCCGAATACCAAATCAACGTCAATTGCGTCGCCCCGGGCTTCCTGCTCACCGACATGACCAAGGACCGGCAAAATTATCCCGAACTCGTGCCCCTGAAACGCCTCGGCACCGCCCTGGACGCGGCCAAATCGGTGTTTTTCCTCGCCACCAGCCTGGCCGACTACATCACCGGCGCCACCATCGATGTGAACGGCGGATACTATATGCGCTAAACCTGCCCCTCAAGGCAGCTCCGACTCCAGCCGTTTCGCCTCCCGCACATACGGCGAATTATCCGGCACCGCCGAGAAAATTTCACTCAACGCCTCCCTGGTCCCCTTGACATGTCGGGCCAGGGAGGCCTTGTTCTCGGCCGACGGTTCCTGCCGCTCGCTCCTCGCGTAATAAGCCGCCAGGGCTTGATGCAAATTGGCCAAATTGAACAGGGCGGCGATATAGTCGTCCCCCTTCTGGACATTGGCGATTTTCGCCTCCTGGGCGGCCCGGTCCTTGGCCTTGACAAAGGCCTGTTCCGCCTGGTCGAAACGTTTCAGATTGACCAGCACCAGCCCCAGATCGTTCCACGCCGCCACAAAATCACCGTCCAATTCCAACGCCCGCCTGAGATCCTTCTCCGCCTCGCCGAAGGCGCCGTTGGAACGCCGGACCACGCTCCTGAGATACCAGAGGAACTTATTATCCGGCGCCGCGGCAATTCCCGCGTCCAGCCAGGAATAAAGCTGCTCCGAATCTTGGAACGAAGGGACAAAGGCCGGAGGGGCGCTACCCATATAATTGGCTTGCTTCCTGGTGTTCTCGGCTTCCAGCTTGTTCCACAAGGCTGCCGCCTGATAGCGGCAGGCGTCGCCTTTCTGTTCCAGGAAACGGTAGTCTTTTTTGAGGAAGGTGGTTTCCCTTTGCGCCTGATCGTGGGCTTGCTGGGCGAGATCCACCACCGGGCCTGCGCTGGCGGCAATCTTCTCGTAAGAACCCTCGGGATCGTAATCGGGTGATTCGAGGTTGCTTTTGGCGATTTGCAGCAGTTGGTCCAGGGGGCGAAGGATGTCGTCGTATTTGGCCGGGCGCAAGGTGGTTTCGAGGTCGCGGTTTTTTACCGCCTCCAGGGCGTCCTTGGCCTGCCGAACCAGGGTGGCGGGGGTAAGCTGTTTGGGCTTGCCGGGATTGCCAAGGCCAAAATGACGGTAAAGATAACCGCCAATGGCGATACTGGCGACAAAGGCGATGACCAAGCCCCGGCCGAAGCCGGAAGGGGTGGCTTTCATGGCATTTTCCTTTCTTGCAGGCTCACCCTCACTCGCGCGGTTGGTCGCCGGTCGGGTTGACCAGGTGGTCGGTCATGACTATTTCGACCCGCCGGTTGACGGCCGGCTTCTGGGGATCCCGGGGTTCGTTGGAGCTGGAACTGGAGAGGCGGAAACGGATTTCCGGTATGCCGCAGTCGTCTACCAGATAACGCATGGCCGCTTGGGCCCGGTGAAAGGCCAATTCCCAGGTGTTTTCGGCGCTGTTGCTGGGCTTGTCGGTGTGTCCGGTGATTTCGATGCGGTTGTTGAAGCCGCGAAGATCCGGCGCGATATCGTTTTGCAGGATGCGCCGGGCCCGGGAGGAAAGTTCGGCCGAACCGGGGAGGAAAAATTCGTCTCCTCCAATCACCAGTTTTTGCTGGCCGTCCTCGACCAGGGTCGACACTTCCGAGCGTTTACCCGGGGGACCGCGCCGGAGGGTGTTGAGTTCGTTCTGGCTCATCTGCTGCGGCTTGACTGCGGGTTTGGGGGCCGGAGCGGGGGGGAGACCAAGCATGACCTGGCGGATGGCGTTCATGGTCGCCTGCAACTTGGGACGCTTTGGTTCGGAGAGGGCGAACAGAAGCACAAACACGGTCAACAACAACGACATCAAGTCGGAGTAGGTGGTGATGGCGGCAAAGGCAGTCATAGAAACGCCGGCTTTTTTCTTCTTTTTACCCGCCATGGGATTCTCCCGAGCGCTGACATTACCATATAGGGTGGTTATACCGGTTCCGCCGTGAAATTATTTATCCTCGTCCTTTTTCCAGCCCCCCATGAAGCTGCGGAGCTTCTGTTCGATAATTCGCGGGTTGTCCCCTTCCTGCAGGGAGATGACCCCTTTGACGATGATGTTCTTCAGGAGAACTTCGTCGCCGGTGCGCATAATCAGTTTGTCGGTGGGGGGGCCGATGATCCACGAGGCGATGAGGGAACCGTAGAAGGTGGTCAATAGCGCCACGGCGATGCCCATAATCAGGGCGTTGGGGTCCTCTACTCCCCCTTTGACCATTTTCACCAAACCGATGACCGTGCCCATGGCGCCCCAACTGGGGGCGGCGCCGCGGGCAAATTCGAGACCCTGGCGGTTTTCCTCGTGGCGGCGTTCGATATTGTCGATTTTGGTGTTCATGACTTGGGTGATTACTTCGGCGTCAACGCCGTCGACCGCCATTTGCAACCCTTGGCGTAGAAACGGATCCGGTTCGCTGTCGAGAACATTTTCGAGGGAAAGGATGCCGTCGCGGCGGGCGACTTCGGCGAAGCCGACGAATTTCTTGATGGTTGGCTCGGGATCGTAGCTGACGTTTTTGAAAGCCAACAGGTAGGTCTTCGGCAACTTTCGAAGCTTGTCCATGGGCACGGAAATAAGCAACATGGTCAGGCAGCCGCCGAACACCAGTCCGACCGAGGGCAAATCGAAATACGCCATCACTTCCCAATTGCAGGCGACGCCGAAAATAGCCACGATACCGACGCTGAAGCCAATAATGGTTCCGAGGTCCATGTTATTTTCCCTGCCTTGAAATGCCTGCCCGGTGAGGGCGGCCGCCGGCGTATATAAATCAATATTCCAGTAGGTAATTTTCCGAAGTCTGGCTGGCGCTTAGGAGGGCGTCGCTGTTGAGCTTTTTCTGGCGGAGGCTTTTGTCGCTGTCCAGGAGCGCCGCATAAATGACGTCGACGACATAGAGGAAAAGCAGGTTGTTGGAGAGGGCGAGGGAATTGCGGGCGGTGATTTTGTCGCTGGTGATGAATTTGAAATCGACCAGGTCGTTCAGCTTGGGCGAGTCGTAGCTGGTGATGGTGAGGACTTTGCCGCCCTTGTCCTTGCACATGGCGACGGCTTGGTGAATGTCCTTCAGAAGAATGGTGGGGGCGATGGCGATGGCCAGGTCGCCCGCCCGGGCGGCGGAAGCGAACATGCGCATGGTGTTGGAGTCCCAGACGGCGCGGGCGTTAAGCCCCAGCATGTTCAGTTTGAACTCCAGTTCCATGGCGGTGAAAGTGGCGTTGGCGTAGGCGAAAATGCGGATGGCGGCGGCGCTCCTGATGCAGTCGGCCGCATGTTTGAGGGTCTCCCCGTCCAGCATGGCGGAGGTGTTGACTAGCATCTGCCGGTAGTCGCGGCTGATGGAGGCGATGAGACCGAGTTCCGCTTCGGAGGCGCCGTTTTCGTTAAGGTTACTGTAAAAACTGTCCTGGGCGAGGGCGACTTTGAAATTATTGAAGCCTTTGAAGCCCAATTTCTTGCAGAAGCGGTTGATGCTGGCTTCCGAAGTGTTGGTGACCCGGGCGACGGCGGTGATGGTGCTGGTGACCACCGCTTCGGCGTTTTGCATGACATATTGGGCAATGCCGTTTTCACTGACGGTCAAGCTGGACTGCATGGCGACAATTTTGGAAATCACCGGGGTTACCATGGGTTACCTTACCTCCATGAAATTTATTTTCACCATTTACCGACAATTAGCATAAACCCTTTCTGGTAAAAGTCAATATCACCACTGAAGTTATAGCCAAGCAAAATAAGCCTCAAATCAAAAACTGTCAATGTTATTAAAAATTTCAATCAAAATAATTGACATTTTGTGAAGGTATTTTATACTCATCGTTAACCAAGAAGACGCCGGCGGAAATAATATTCGCTCCGCCCACCCATTGCCAGCCGCAAACCAACCCCCTCTCCAAACATGTGGACTTTTCGAAAAAATCGAGCAGACCACCGCTCGATTTCTTCGAAAGTTTAACCTCTTTGAGGACAAGGGTTTT
>JAVBTZ010000152.1:0-6346 GCA_031555915.1 Planctomycetota bacterium | reverse complement strand
TGGCGAAGGGCGACAGCCTCCGCCGGGCCTGGCTGGTGCGCTTTGGGGAAACGGCCCGCGGGCGTGAGGCGTCCGGCCGACCTCTCGCCGGAGCGGCCCTGGCCTTCTATGCTGCCGCCACGGCGGAGGCCGGGGACCTCGCAGCGGGGCGGGATATTTTCCGTTTGCACTCCGCCGGCGCCGGCGCGGACCCCCTGGCGGGAGCGGCCTGGCTCCTGGCGGGACTGCGGCTGGGCCTGGCGGAGACGACTCTGGTTCCTTTGGCCCAACGTCTCGACGAGAGTCTTGCCCGTGAAGCCGGGCAGTGGAACACGCGGGAGAGCGCGTTTGTCCTTTTGGCTCTTGGCGGTTACTGGCAGCGTTTCCGGCCGGAGCCGGGGGTTATCGCCAAGGTCAACCTGGACGGCCGGGAGGAAACATTTCCGGTGGAACGGGGCAAGGCGTGGCTTGGCTTGACGCCGGGTCAAGAAGTTCGCGCCGCCGCCGAAGGCGGGAGCTATCACCTTTCCTGGCGGAGCGAGGGCGTTCCCGCCGATGCCGCCGCCGCGCCGGAGGAGGACGCTGGCCTGCGTCTGCGGCGGCGGGTATTCGCTTCCGATGGGCGGGAAATCGCCGGTGCGCCGGTCGTCCTGCGGCAGGGCGAGGTGTACCGGATTCGTTTGGAGATATCCGGCGAGGCCGACGATTTGGTGGTGGCGGATTTACTGCCGGCGGGTTTGGAGATTGAAGACGCCGATTTGAAAGGCAGGCGGTTGGACGCGGTTTTGCCCGGGGCCGGTCTGACGGTTACGCAGGTGGAGAGGAAGGACGACCGTCTGTTGCTGTTTGGGGAGCTTGCGGGAGGGGGGGTGTACGAGTATCTTGCCCGGGCGGTGACGGCGGGGAGTTATGTTTGGCCGGCTGCTGATGCGGGGAGGATGTATGATTCGCGGGTGCGGAGCGTGCATGGGAGGACGCGGCTGGAGGTTGGTTCAACAACGCTGTTATCAGAATAAAAGTGGGTAAAAAAGGGGGTTAAAAAGCGGTTAATAAAATCCAGCCTAGGGCTGGTTGCGGAGGTTCTAGGGGGGCGCAACCAGCCCCCCTGTCGAAATGCGGTTATGTTTTAACGCAGTTAAAACGACCTCGCTTAGGAGCCAGCGAAGCGGCGCTCCGACAGATCAAAAAAGGAAGGAAACCATCTACGGATAAAACCTCCAATAAAATAGGCAAATGCCCAACGGGCGCATCTCAATTTTGTTACGCAACTCCGCACTCTGTAACGCCGCACTCCTCCCCACACGTCATTCCGGCGGGCGGGCGGAAGGAATGCGGGGAGACAGGATCCGGAGCCGCGTAACAGAGTTGAGATGCGCCCAGCCCAGCCCTACTTGGCGATGAGTTTGTTTTTATTAGACCACTTTCCTTTTTTGCCCTGTCGGAGCTCCGCTTCGCTGGCTCCTAAGCGAGGTCGTTTTAACTGCGTTAAAACATAACCGCATTTCAACAGGGGGGCTCGGTTCTGTCTGGTTAGACAGAACCAGTTGCGCCCCCCTGGAACCCCCGCAACCAGCCCGAGGCTGGATTTTATTGACCGCTTTTTAACCGATTTTTTTTACAGCCTCTTTTGGAATCTTCCCATGTCAAACCCTCCTGCCTCCCGCATATTCCTAATAATATGGGCGCTTCTCCTCACCCCCATCCTCGCCTTCCATCTCCTCGACCACCTCTTCCCCTTCCCCGAAGACCGCCTCGCCTCCGCCCTCGCCACGCCGGGAACCCTGATAAGAGCCAGGGACGGCAGTCTCATCTCCTGGCGGGTCGACAGCGATGAAAACTGGCGCCTCCCGGTCAAACTGGAAAACATCGCCCCCGCCTTGCGCCAAGCCACCCTGGCGGTCGAAGACAAACGCTTCCTGAAACATCGCGGCGTCGACCCCCTGGCCCTATTCCGCGCCGTGGGGCAAAACCTCTACTACCGGCGTAGCGTCTCCGGCGCCAGCACCATCAGCATGCAAACCATCCGCCTGCTCTGGCAACGGCCCCGCCGCCTTTCCAGTAAAATCGTCGAAGCGTTCCGCGCCCTGCAACTCGAACGCCTCCGCGACAAAAACGCCATCCTCGAACTCTATCTCAACCTCGCCCCCTACGGCGGCAACATCGTCGGCGTCGAAGCGGCGGCGCGTAAATACTTCGGAAAATCCTCCGGCAGCCTTACCCTTGGCGAAGCCGCCCTCCTGGCCGGCCTGCCCCAATCCCCGTCACGCTTCGACCCCCGGCGTCACCCCGAAGCGGCCAAACAACGCCGGCGACAAGTCCTGGCGCGGTTGCAACAGGACCACCGCATCACGCCGGCCGCAGCCGCCCGGGCCGAACAGGAGGAACTCCAGCTGGAAGGAGTCAAAGCGCGCCTCGAACTCCGGCACTTCGCCGACTGGGCCCTTCGCCTCCGCCCTTCCCTCGCGCCGGAACTTCGTACCACTATCGACCCCGAGTGGCAGACCCGAGTCGAGAGTTTGGTGCAAGCGCGTCGGACCGAGTGGTCTGGGCGCGGCTTGTCCGGGCCGGCGGTGGTGCTGTTACGGGTGGCGGATTCGTCGGTCCTGGCATATCTGGGCAACTACCCCGACCCCTCGCTCCCGGCCTGGCAGGTGGATGGGGTTCAGGCCCGGCGGCAACCGGGCTCCTTGTTGAAGCCGTTCATTTTCGCGGCGCTGGCCGAGTCGGGTAAAATCGCGCCTTCGAGCCGGGTTTACGATTTGCCCGCCTTCTGGTCGGACTATGCGCCCCGTAACATCGACCGCCGCTGGGAGGGGGAAATGTCCGCTTCGGCGGCATTACGGCAGTCGCGGAATATCCCGGCGGTCAAACAATTGGCCAGTTTGGGAGTGGAGAGGTTTGGCCAGCTCCTAAGCCGTTTGCAGCTTGACCCGGGTCAACCGGAACGCCTGGGGCTGGCGGCCGCCCTGGGGGCGCGGGAGCAGAGCTTGCTTAATTTGACCAATGCCTATGCCGCTTTGGCTCGGTTGGGGGTTTGGCTGCCGGTGCGGATGGAGGCGGAGAGTCCGGTTGAAGAAGGGGCCGCGCGGCGGATATTTTCCGAGGAAGCGGCTTGGCTGACGTTGTCGGCGTTGGCGGGTTCGGGGGAAGCGGCGCCGGATTTGGTTTGGAAGACGGGTACGAGCTGGCACCGGCGGGACGCGTGGGCGATTGTCCTGAGCCGGGAATTGGCGGCGGGGGTTTGGTGCGGGGCGCTGCGGGGCGGCGGGACGGCCTTGGGGGCGGAGGACGCGTTGCCGCTCGCGTTGGACCTGGTCCGTTCGGGCGGGACGGGGGTAGCTTGGGAGCGGCCGGCCGGAGTGGGGCTGGAGCGGGTGTGCGGGGCAAGCGGGGCGGCTCCGGCCTGGGACTGCGACGAATTGGTGACGGCGCCGGTGAGCCTGCGGTTTTGGCCTGGGCCGCAATGCCGGGGGCACGCGGAAGGGGGGAAAGGGAAGACGGCGGCAGGCGGGGCGGCGGGCAGTGCCCAGGGCGGTAAAAATCCCCGCGTCCTGATTTCCTCGCCGGCGAACGGGGCTTGTTATGTGTTACCGAAGGGGGAGATGGAAACGCCGCGCCTGGCCCTGACCGGGGAGATGCAACCTCGGAGTAATGGCAGCGCGGCGGAGGAGGTGTTCTGGTTCATGGACGGGCGTTTTCTTGGGAGGGGGCAGGGAGTGGAGTGGCGGATGGAAGCCGGGGAACACCGGGTGGTGGCGAGTTGGGGCGGGGAGGAATTTAGCGAAGCGGCGTTTTCGGTGCGGGAGATGTGAATTCAGGTTCGCGCCAGTGCCTGAAACAGGCGTTCCACCGCCTCTTCCGCCGGATAGCGTCCCACCACTTCGCCCTTGACAAAAACGTGCACTATCCCGCCCGCCGACGCTATCCCCGCATCCGCCATCGCCGCCTCGCCGGGGCCGTTCACTTCGCAGCCCATAACCGCCAGTTTCATCGGCCCCTTCAAACCCTGCGCCCTTTTCCTGACCTCTTCCGCCAAGCCCGCCAAATCCACCCGGCAGCGCCCGCAACCCGGGCAGGACATCACCTCCACCCCCCCTCCCATTCCCAGCGCGTCAATGATGTCCAACCCCGCTTTAATCTCGCCCAGCATGTCCCCCGTGAACGACACCCTAAGCGTGTCGCCGATGCCGTCCGCCAGCAAAGCGCCGACCGCTGCCGCGGTTTTTATTAAAGCCGTCCCGGCCGCGCCGGCCGAGGTCACGCCCAAATGGATGGGATAATCCGCCTCCGCCGCCAAAATACGGTTGGCGCGTATCGTCTCCCGAACGTCCGCGGACTTCACCGACAGGACCAAATCCCTGAACCCCATGTCGCCCATTCGGCCGGCCCAATACAAAACGTCCGCCGCCATCAAGGCGGCCAAATCCAACTCCGCCCTGGCATCGCCGCCGGTCCGGTCGGAGCGGTGCAAGGCGGAGCCGGAGTTCGAACCGATGCGGATGGGTATGCCTTTTTCGCCGGCCGCCGCCACGACCCGGGCCAAGCCCTCGAGCGGCATGTTGCCGGGGTTGATTCGCACCTTGGCCGCGCCTTCGCGGATGGCCGCCAGGGTGGTACGGTAGTCGAAGTGGGTGTCGGCCACCAGGGGCAATTCCGCCCGGGCGGCGATTTGCCCGAAGAAGCGGGCGCCGTTCTCGCTGGGGACGGCCAGGCGCATTATCCGGCAGCCGGCCGCGGAAGCCCGGGCGATTTCGGCCAGATTTCCCGCCACGTCCTCGAGGGGCCGACGGGCCATGGACTGCACGGTCAATGGGTTTCCGCCGCCAATCGGCACCGGTCCGACACGAATGAGGCGGGAGGTTTGCGACATGGGTTAAACTCCAGATAAAAGGTATGAATCCAGGGTATGGGTCGCCCTTTGGAAATTGCTTTAAGGCCATATAGTCTGTATAATTCTTGGCGAGTCAACGGTGAAACGCATGGCCTGGAAAAGTCTGGAGCATTTATGGCAGATAACTCGACCCGCCCTTCCGCCCGCACCAACGCCTCGGTCCGCAGTCGCGCCCTGGGCCGCATCCCCGATGCCCTCCAGGCCCTGGGGTCGGCCAATACGGAGGAGCGGAAAAACGCCCTTGCCGAAGTAGTCCGCAATTTCGAGGAGGGAACCTTGCAACGGCCGCAGGAAAGCGGTTGGTCGAATTTGCTGGCCCGAACTTTTTTCTCCTTTTCGCAGGACAATTTCTCCCCGTCCCGGCTGGTTTGGGAGGCGGTGATACGGGGGCTGTCGGTGATTGGCTCGGCCGATTACGGCAACCTGGGCGCCCTGGAAGAGATGCGAAAAGCCGGAAACGCCCTCCGTATCCGCACCACGGTGTCGTTGGTGGCCAAGACTTTCTGTCCCGAGCTGGAGACGATAGAAGTGAATTGTCCCGGGCAATCCGGTTTCATTCTCGCTCTGGGCGCCGGGTTTATGAAGGTGCCGGGCCCGTCCCTGAAGGCCGGCGCGGTTCTGGCCGAAATGCCGGCGGCGGAGCGGCGTCGCAATCTTGATGTAATAGCCAGGATGAATCCGTTCATGTCGCCGGTGCAAATCGACTACGAGCAGGACGTGCTTCCGCTGCTGCCGGGGGGCAATCCCGGCCGGCCGCACATTGCCCGGGCCTATGCCGCCAAGGCCAGGACGCACTTCCCCGAGCAGGACGACCTGGCGGTATATTGGGCCGATGTTTTGGGACGTCCGCCGCAGGAGGCGGAGTGTCTTCTTTCCGAGGAGGTATCCTTGCTGGAGGTGTTGGAGGACCGGATCAACCGGACGGCGCCGGAGGATTTGGCGCGGTCGGGTTATCCGGAGACGGGGGAGTTTTTCGCTGCGGTGCGGGAGGCCGGGGCGGTTCCCTGCCTTATCTGGAATGGTGGAAGGGAGGGGGTGGAGGCGCGGGTGGAGGATTGGTTGGAGCGGGCGTCGGCTTGGGGGGTGCGGGGGGTGGCGGTGATGCCGGACCGTATTTGGAATGTGGCGGACGCGAACGTCAAGGTGCGGAATTTGGAGGCGTTGGATCGATTGCTTACGGAGGCGCGTAAGCGGGGGATGCGGGTGATGGCGGGTTCGCCCATGGACGGTCCGCGGCAGAAGTTTGTGGACGCTTTTGATGCGCCGGAGTTGGCGGCTTTTTTCAGGGATTTTATTGACTCGGCGTTTTGGCTGTACGGGCATACGGTTTTGACTGGTGTTGGTGGGGGTATGGGTGTGGGGAGTGTGTGGGCTGGGGACGAGTTTGGTGGGGATTTGGAGCGGGAGAACGCGTTTTTCATTGAAGTGGGGAGGAAGGCGCCGCCGGGTAAGATGGCGGGGGTGCGTTTGGCTGGG
>JAVBTZ010000090.1:0-15715 GCA_031555915.1 Planctomycetota bacterium | reverse complement strand
GGGGGCGGGCGGGGCGGGGCGGCGGGCGGCGGGGGGGGGGAGGCGGAGGGTGAGGTCTTGGACCGGGGCGGGGGGGGGGGGGGGGGTGGGGCCGTGCGAGGCGAAGCCGGCGTCGTGAGGTGCGCAGCGGGGGTAGCCGTGGCGGATGAGGTAGCTGCGGCCGGGCCGGCAGGGGAGGGGGGTGGGGGACCAGAAGTCGCCGGTTTGTTCATCCCTTATGTAAAGGGCTTCGCCGGTGGGGTCGGTGACCGGGTCGCTCGACCAGGGGGTGAGGCGGTATTCGTGCGAATTCAGAGCCCAGGTATGGGTGGCGCCGCCTTCCGAGACCACACAGCCGAAATCCGGATTGGCGATGACGTTGACCCAGGGCAGGGGCGTCGTTTTTCCTTTGCCGGTGGTGATGACGTATTCGCGGCCGTCGGGGGCGAAGCCGCCGTAGCCGTTGGCGAACACCAGCTTTTCGGTCGGGGGATGTTCGCCTTCAAGCGTCTTATGCTCCCGGTCCCGGAAATGGTAGACGGTGTTGGAGAGGGCCAGTTCGGCGCGGTAAAGTTTACGCAGCTGTTCGCTCAGCATGCCGTCGGAGTCGGTCAAAACGACCCTGGCCACGCTCTGGATCAGGACGCGGTCCTCTTCGGGTATGCGCTCGGTGGAGCGGATGAAAATTCCGCCCGGTTTTTCCAGGTTGGCGTCGTTCATGGTCAGCCCGGCCAGGCCGACGATTTCGTCGTTCAGGTTTTGCCGGTAGCCGGACAGGTCTTCGTTCCAGATGACCAGGTCGACCTTGAGCCCCTTCAGTCTCCAGTAGGAATGGGCTTGGATGACTTGCCGGACCAATCCCATGTTTTCCGAATCGGAGATTTTCAGAAGCACGATGGGGAGGTCGCCGGAGATGGCATAGCCCCACAGGCCGGATTGGCCGAGGCGATTGCGGATGAGGGTGGCCGGGTCGGCGCGGAGGCTGGCGTTGGCGTAGATGACGGACCCGGCCAGAAGCGCGTACTGGCGGGCCTCCGCATCCGAGATGCCCTGTTGCCGGAGCAGGAGTTGCCCGTGGGTCCAGGCCAGATCGAAGGCTTTTTCGGTCGAACGTTCGTCCTGGTATTTTTCCAGGAGGCGTTCGGTGTCGGCTTGATCCCGGCCGACGCCGGTGACCATGTCGATGACGGCGGCGGCGCCGGGTTCGAGGGTCAGGTCGGTGCGGATGGCCATAATCGGGTCGAGAACGGCGCCGGAGGTGTTGGAGAGGCGGTTGTGATCCGGGCTTAGGGCGGCGGGCCGGGAGGCGTTATGGTTGCGGCCGAGGAAGGCTCGCCGATCCGTTTCGTAGGAAACGGTTCCGCCGATCGTTCCCCTTACCGCCAGCATGTGGAACAGGAGGGGGGTGTGCTCCTCTTCCGAACGTGCGCGCCGGGAGCAGACGATCGCCTGGCGGTTGTGAACCAGTTGGGTTTGCACGAACAGTTTGGAGAAGGCGGGATGGCTGTCGTCGGCGGCGGGATGGTTCAGGGCCACTTCGGCGTAGGAGGTGATGTCGAGGTGGCGCTTCCGGCCGGAGCGGTTGGTGATTCTGAGGCGGCGGACTTCGACGTCGTCTTCGGGGGTGACGACGATTTCGGTGTGGCAGGTGAAGTCGTTGTCGCGGCGGTTGAATTCGGCTTTGCCTTCGGCGAAGACCGTTTCCTGGGATTGGGCCGGGGTGCGGGTGGGCTGATAGGTCGCGCTCCAGGTCAGGTCCATTTCCTTGTCGCGGATATAGCAGAAGCTTCCCCAGTTGTCGCGGGTGGCGTCTTCCCGCCAGCGGGTGAGGGCGAAGTCGTTCCAGCGGCTGTAGCCGGAGCCGGCGGCGGTGAGCATCAGGTGGTAGCTGCCGTTGGAGAGGAGCTGGGTGTCGGGATGGAGGGAACCGGGGTTGGTGATGATGCGGATGGGCGACTCGGGGCCGGTGGGTTGCGGACGGAGGGCGGGGCTGTAGGTGGAATGGAAGTAGAGGGCCTTTTCGGTCGGAGCCGTTTCCTGGAGGAGCAGGGTGGCGGAGGCCAGGAAGGGGTTGGCGAGAAAACGCCGGTGCATGGGGCGGCCGAGGAGGGCCTGGCCGAGGGCGACCAGGCTCATGCCCTGGTGGTGGGCCATGTAGGAGCGGACGACCGCCTGTTTGACGGCGCGGGTCACCCGGCCGGGGGTGTAGTCGACGGCTTCGTAAAAACCGTAGGAGGTGAGCCAGCCTTCCTGCCGCATGCGTTGCAGATTCCGGGCCGCCTGTTCGGGGAACACCATGGTGGCGAGGAGGCAGGCGTAGGGGGCGATGACCAGGTCCTGGTCGATGAAATGTTTTAGCCCGAGTTGCGGAACGCCGAAGGCCCGGTATTGATAATTTTGATCCGCGTCCAGCAGGTTGAAGCCGGATTCGGAAATTCCCCAGGGGACGCCCGCCTCGGCGGCGTAGTCGATTTGCGCCTGCACCGCCGCCTTGCAGGTTTCGTCGAGGAGGGTGCCCTCGTAAGAGGGCATGACCAGCATGGGCATCAGGTATTCGAACATCGAACCGGACCAGGAGATTAGCAGTGGGCGGCGCCCGGTGACGGTGAGGAGCCGGCCCATGGCGAACCAGCTGTCCTGGGGCAGCTTGTGCTGGGCGACCCCGAGATAGGCGGCGAGGCGGGCCTCGGAGGCGAGCCGATCGTAGTAGCTTTCGTCCAGGCGGCGTTCGTCGACGTTGAAGCCGATGGCGAGGAGGCGTTTGGCCTGGTCGTAGAGGAAGGAGAAATCCAGGTTGGCGAAATCCTCCAGGGTGATTATCGCTTGTTGCAGATCGGCCAGGCGCGAGTTGGCGTGGTCCGCCCCTTTTTGCAGGAGTTTGATCAGATCGGGATGGAGGACGAGCCTCTCGCCTGAGTCCGGGGGGGGAGGGGGGGCAGTGTCCCCCGCCGCGTTTTCCCCGGGCGTATCGGTTGCCGGAACGGCTTCGGCGGTACCGTCGGCGTTTCCGGGGTTGTCGTCCAGGTGATTGGCCTGAATCCTTGCCGAGAGGCTTGCCGCCTCAAGGTAGGAGGGGAGCCGCGCCAGCTCGGGGAAGCCGCGCCATTCCTGACGGTTGGCCAGCTCCGCCGCCCACGGGACGATGTCGCCCAGTTCGTGCGCGGCCTCGGTGCATTGCCCCTTGAAGGCGTCCAACCATTTGCGGACGGTATTTTCGTGGGGATTGGCCTTTTCCCATTCATCGGCCATGTTTTCGGCTATGCCCGCCAGGTCGGTCAGAAGCCGGTGGATTTCCCAGGGTTGCTCGGGAGGCTGCTTGACGGCGTCGGCCAGTTTGTTGCGGAGCGGATCCAGGGCGGGGAAAATCGGGCGGGAGTGCCTGCCCGCTTCGGAGACGGCGAGTTCGATGGTGTCGCGGAGTCCGGAATAAAATTGGGGCCGGATGAGGGGGGCTTCGGCGATTTCCCGCAGGCCGGACGCCAGGACCAGCAGGTGGGCGGCAAGGTTGCCGCTGTCCACGGTCGAGACATAGGCCGGGCGGAGGATGGCGAGGCTGCGGGTGTCGTACCAGTTGTAGAGATGGCCGCGAAAGCGTTCCAGACGGGACAGGGTGGCGAGGGTTTGGCCGGTCCTTTCCAGCAGGCGGCGGCTGGTTATGAAACCGAAATCGTAGGCGGAGAGGTTGGCCAGGAGCGACAGGCCGATGTTGGTGGGCGAGGTCCGGTGGGCGATGCGGCCGAGGGGTTGTTCCTGGTAGTTGTCCGGCGGGAGCCAGTTGTCGGAAGGCCCGACGAAGGTTTCAAAAAAATTCCAGATGCGGCGGGCGGTGCGGCGGAGGAAAATGGTCTCGGCGTCGTTGAGCGTTTCGCTTTTCCGCCGGCGCGGCCGCGAGAGGAAATAGGCGAAGAGGGGCGAAAAAATCCAGAGGAAAAACCAGGGCGAGGCGTAGAGGGCCAGGAGCGCATTGGTGCGGACGGCCAGGGCGGCGGTGATCAGGCCGAGAACCGGGCCAATCCACATTTTTTTCAGGATGACCGCGAAGCTGTCGAGCCGCTGTTTCGAGGCTTCGTAGGAGGTCCGCCATTCCAGCAGTTTTTCCTTGGAAACGAACTGGCGCCAGAGGCTGCGGCAGATGGCGTCGAGGTTGACGCAGGCTTCGAAGGGGAGGCAGGAAAATTTGAACAACACCTGCAGCGCCTGTTTGCCGGTCGCGGCCAGACTGTTTTTGAGGTGTTGGCGGATGGTTTTGTCCGGGGCGACCTTGAAGAGGCCGATGACGCCGGCCACGGCGACCTGTCCCAGGAAGGCGACGAAGGTCAGGACCAGGAACAATACCGGGTCCAGATACATCGTCAGGGCGAAAATAAGCAGGAGGACCACGGCGACGGGCGTCAGGCTGCGGCGGAGATTGTCGAAAATTTTCCAGCGGGAGAGTAGGCTGAGGGGATTTCCGTTGGCGTGTCCGTCGCGGCGCGTTTCGCCGCCCAGGAGATAATTGGCGATTTGCCAGTCGCCGCGAATCCAGCGGTGGCGGCGCTGAATGTCCATGAGGTAGGTTCGGGGCGGGTCCTCGTAGAATTTGATGTCCCCGAGGAGGCCGGAACGCACCACGCAGCCTTCAAGGAGATCGTGGGAGAGAATTCTGTTGTCGGGGAAGCGCCGTCCGAGCGCATGGTCGAACATGCTGACGTCGTAGATGCCTTTGCCGATGAAGGAGCCTTCGTCGAACAAATCCTGATAGACGTCGGAGGAGGCGCGGGTGTAGGGGTCGATGCCGACCTCCCCGGCCGACATGCGGGCGTAGAGGGAACGGTAGGAGCCGGCGAGGTTGGAGTCGACGCGGGGTTGGAGAATGCCGTGGCCGGAGACGACGCGGCCGAACCTTTCCGAATAACGGGGCGAGTTCAGGGGATGCGCCATGGCGCCGACCATGTGCCGGGCGGCGTCGCGGCCCATGGCGGTGTCGGTGTCGAGGGTGATGACGTAGCGGACGTTGGAGAGGGCGTGGGTGCGGCCTTCGACCCGGGAGAAGACGTCGGGGTCGCTGCCGAGGAGATAGCGGTTGAGGTCTTCGAGTTTGCCGCGTTTTCTTTCCCAGCCCATCCAGATTTTTTCCACCGGATTCCAGGTTCGGGGACGGTGGAAGAGGAAAAAACTGTCGCCGGTGGGGCCGGGATACTTGTCGTTCAGCTTCATCACCCCCATGCTGCAGAGGTTGAGGAGTTTGTCGTCCGTGGCGGTTGTTTCGCTGGCGGCGTCGGTGAAATCGGTCAGGAGGCTGAAGTGGATGTTTTGCCCCGGGTTCCCCAAATAGTGCATTTCCAGGGTGCGGAGCAGTTCGTCGATCCCTTCCTCGGTGGAAAGGAGGGTGGGTACGACCACCAGGGTGCGGTGTTCGGCGGGGATGCCTTTCGAAAAATCGAGTCGGGGGATGCGCCGGGGTTTGACCAATTGGGTGGCGAGGTAATCGGCGAGACTGATGGCGAGGTGGCAGGTGGCGAAGACGACCAGGAAGATCAGGAGGGCGAGGCGTTCGCCGCCGACGCCCCCAAGGCGGGCGAGCAGAATGGTCACGACGGTGAAGAGGGTGGTGAAGAGGATGACCCCGCCCAGGTATATACCGAAAGTGAGTCGGGGTTTTTGGTTGTACAGAAGGTCGGAGAGGGTCGGCCGGAGGTGGAGGGCTTTCCGTAGCAGGGCGTTCCCTGATCCGATCAGAAAATAACCGACGTGGGTGTGGGGGTGTCCGGCGCCGCGGGTGATTTGGGCGTCCTGGGCCAGGGCCAGGCACTGCGAGGCCACTTCAATCTCGCCCTGGTCTCCCCGGCGGGCGAGTTTCTCCACTTTCCGGCGGTAGTCGTCGCGGCTGGCGAAGTCCATTTTGCCGTAAACGTCGGCGGGGTCCCTTCTGAGAATCTGTTCGACCCGGCTCATCGTTTCGACGAATTCGTTCCAGTCGGTCACGCCCAGGGCGCGCAGGCTGGTGATGCAGTTACGCATGGAAATTTCGAGGATGGCTTGTTCGTGGTTTTCGTCGGAGACGACCTGGTCGACGGTGCGTTCCTGTTCGTTGAGGTTTTGTTCGAGCCATTGCAGGGGCAGTTTCATGCCGCTGCCGCGACCTTGGAGCTGGCGCTTGAATTCGGAGACGAAGGGTCGGGAGAGGTTGAGGTTGGCGCGGGCCAGGTCGGCTATCGTCAGGACCAGGTCCTTGGGATTATGTTCGTCGACGCGGATCAGTTCATCGGTCCAGTGGCGGGCCAGTTCGCGGTCGTCGCGGGATTGCCGGGCGATGACGGCCATGCGGCGGATATTTTCAATCACGGCGAAGCGGAGCATGATGGGTACGGCCCAGAGTTCGCCGAGGTTGAGGGGGGAGTTTTCCTGATAGGCGGTGATGATTACCGAGAGATCGGTGGGGTTGATGCGCGAGTCGCCGTAGGCGATGATGTGTTCGGCCAAGTCGTAGACGCGGGGCAGGCCGATTTTACCGGGATTGGCGAGTCGGGGGAGTTCCATCAGGTATTTTTTTGGCAGATGGCGCTTGGCGAGGGATATTTGTTCTTCTATGACGTAGAAGTTGTCCATCAGCCATTCTCCCATGGGTATGACGGGGATTTTTTGGCTGACGTCGTCGACGAACTGGTGGTGGACGCTGCGAATGACTTCCTCGTTTTCGCGAAGTCGGTTCAAAAGTCGTTCCGCCCCGTCGCGCGCTTTTCCTATATGGTGGTCTTGCCCGAGGGCGCGGCCGCGTTCGCGGCGTTGTTCGAGGCTGAATAGTTCCATGCGTAGGGGAGATTCATCCACTGTCACTGCCTCGCCGGGTTGGGAGCCGATGGCATTTTCCAGTTGGCTTTTGATTCCGTCTTCAGTTAACATAGCTTGCCCTTGATTGTATCCATCCGTTAAGATGTAACATGGATTTTAAGCCGCATTCCCGCAGGGTTTGCTTCGTTCTGTAAATAATTGGCCGTCGTTCTAGGTCAAACAAGACCATTTCCAAGTCTATAATGTAGTGTCAACAAGCCAAGGGTCTTACTTCTCAATTAGTTAAATTAACGTTTTTCGTTTGCAGTATTGTGTAAAAGGCGTGAATTGAAGGATGGTTGGGGGGCTGGCGTGGCGTGGCGTTTACTCTTTGGGCATATTTACCGGTTTTATTGGTTTTGCGCTGGTTTGGGAGGGGGAGTTGTCGTATCATGTTGGGTTGGAGGTTTGCGGTTGAATTTTTATTGCGCGGGCCAATTCCTTTTAAATTTTCCCGATTTCCGAAAGGACACCTATGGAGAGACTTTGGGCGCCCTGGCGCATGACTTACATCAGTGAAATCGATAATAAAAAGGAAACGGGCTGTTTTTTTTGTAACGCTTGGGAAAAGCGGGGGGAGGAACGGGAGACCTTGCTGGTGGGGCGGGGGCGGGGAGCATTCATCATGCTCAATCGTTTTCCTTACGCCAATGCGCATCTTCTGATCGCGCCGGCGCGGCATATCGGGAGTATGGAGGATGCCACGGCGGAGGAGGGGGCGGAATTGTGGCGCCTCACGACTTTGGCGAAGCGGGCGCTTTCCAAAGCTTTTTCACCGCATGGATTCAATGTGGGGATAAATCAGGGGCGGGTCGGCGGGGCGGGGGTGTTGGATCATTTGCATGTGCACATTGTGCCGCGTTGGGAGGGGGACATCAATTTCATGCCGGTGTTTGCGGATGTGCGGATTATTCCGCAGGCGTTACAGGAGACGCGGGAGAGGTTGGAGCCGTTTGTGCGGGAGTTGCTATAACGGGATTGGCGGTACGGTTTATTTCACCACCGAGACACAGAGAACCACAATCGCAGCTATGCCGGTATAGCTGTGATTGTGGTTCTCTGTGTCTCGGTGGTGAAATAAATCCGCAATCACTTCATCCCGTGGCGTTCTATCCACACCACGATCTCCCGCTGCAACGCTTCGTCCTTCGGCCACTTCAACTCCAACCTGCCATCTGGATGCCGCTTCACCATCGACGCCCGCTCAAAGGTCTTCACCGGGTCCTCGGCCATTTTCGCCCCCACCCCCAACGCGCTCGCCACCTTCGCCAAAGTCGTGAACTGACCCGCGTTCGCATAAATAAGCCGCAATAACCGCTGATGGATCGGCGTCGCCGTTATGGCCGTTATCGCCATCGGCCCCGACAGCCGCATCTCGCCCCCCGACTTCGGCACCGCCTGAACCTTGACGAACGTCACCCCCATCCGCTTCGCCTCGGACCAGCGCACCAACCCCAACCCCGATTGCTCATCCTCCTTCGCCGGATCCATAAACCGCACCTCGACCACCGTGTTAAGCGGGAACGGATTCTCCGACTCGATCGAAACGCCGCTGTCGTCCTGAATGCTCGTAATCATCCGCGTCAGCACGTCGCCCGACGCCTCCACCCGAATGATGCGCGTAATCGACGCCAGCGGGAGAGGCTTGAAAAGATTCCGTTTCTCTTCGGGAATCTCCGTGATGTCGGACAGGGACGGCGGCGGGGCGGCCGGCTTGAGAATGTCATGCACCACCTGCAATTCGGACAAAAGCGCTTCCGAACTCTGCGGCCGATTCGCCGGTTTCTTGTCCATCATTCGCATGATGAGGGAACCCAGCACCGACGGCAAATCCGGCTTCACCGCACAAGGGTCAGGCCGATCCGCCGAAATTTGCTTCAGGAGCACCCCCACCACCGAATCGGCGTCGAAAGGCACCTCCCCGATCGCCATGCAGTACATCGAAACGCCCAGACTGTAAATGTCCGAACGTGAATCCATCCGTAGACCCTTGGCTTGTTCCGGGCTCATATAAAACGGGGTTCCCATGATCAAACCCGAATCGGAAGTGACCGATTCCGGCGTCATGTTTTTGGCCAAGCCAAAGTCGGCGATCTTCAAGACGCCGTCCTTGGTAAGCATCAGGTTGTCCGGCTTGATGTCCCGGTGGATGATGTTTGCCTGCGACGCGGCAATGAGCCCCTGGGTAACCTGAATGGCGAAATCCACCGTCTCTTCCGGCTGCAAAGCCTTCTTCTCCTCGATAAGCTTCTGCACCGTGCCGCCGTCGATGTATTCGTTGACGATGTACCAGAGGTTGTTCTCCGAGCCGAAGTCGTAGACCTTGACGATGTTCGGATGGTTCAGTTGCGCGGCGGCCTGGGCTTCCATTTGAAAACGTTCGATATAGGAAGCGTCGGAAGAAAATTTCGGATCCAAAATCTTGAACGCCACTTTGCGTTTGAGATCGATTTGATCCGCCAGGTACACCACCCCCATGGCGCCTTTGCCGATGCGGCGAATCAGTTTGCAGCCGCCCATCACTTTGTCGGCCAGATCTTCCAGAGGGTTGCTGCTCATTCGATCCATCCTGTGGGTGAGAGAAAAGGGGCGGCCTGGTCAGGCCGCCAAGATACACTACGCTGTGATTATTATGCCTGATTCGGAAAAATTGACAAGGAAATTGATGCTTATCAGGAAATACTTTGGGGTTGCCCGGGAAACCTCTTTAGGATTTCCCCAGCCGTTCGATTTCCTCGACCGATAAACCGGTGATAATGGCAATTGTTTCCAGCGGGAGACCCTGCCGCAAGGCGTTTACGGCGGTTTGTTCAATGCCTTTCTTCAGACCTTCTTTCAGACCTTCCTTGCGACCGGCGATTTGCATAATTTCTCTATCCCGCCGTTCCTTTTCCATGGCATTGGCGATGAGCCGTTCGCGCTCGTCGGCACTTAATTCCTTGAGTTTTCCCCAAGCTTTTATCAGTTTTGGTTCGTCTTTGGTTATCATCTCAAATTCTCCTGTCTGCCGGGCGGCGAAAAAGCGGAGCCACTTCAGTAGTTTACTGCCTTCACCACCCTTTGGCAACTTCGGCAATTCCAGGGTATGGATTTCGATTAGCCGGGGATATTCGCGTCTGGCATCAGGATCGTAGAGTATATAGCGATGGTGATAACGTTTGCCTCCGCGTTCGGTGATATTATGATCGGCGATGACGATGGTGATAACCCGGTTAATCCGGTCATAATTGTCGCCTTGGCCAATTTGTTCCACAATCATGCCGGCGGTATAAAACAGGAGGCGTTCCATCAGCCAGGGCTGCGCATTCACCTGGACTTCGATGTCAATAGCTTCTCCTTTTGGGGTAATGATTTTAAT
The DNA here is from genome assembly GCA_031555915.1 of Planctomycetota bacterium. Classification (GTDB taxonomy): domain Bacteria; phylum Planctomycetota; class SZUA-567; order SZUA-567; family SZUA-567; genus JAJBSZ01. The sequence continues at coordinate 5,568 of JAVBTZ010000090.1, read as the reverse complement.
ATCGAGGATTCCCTCTTTATCCAAAGGGTATTTACGCCGCAGGCGCGTGTCGACAATTTCCATGCCTACGTAGTCCTCTGCCGGCAGGTCGAGGAGGGACTGGAGAAAATCGGCCAGGATGTCGATACTGTCCTGTTCCCCCAACAACCGCTTAAAAACGTGGTCGTTCAGGGGGGATAAGAGAGCGTATTCCATATCACGCCGGACCGGTGGAAGGCGGCGGTTGGGGGATCAGTTTTTCCGGTTTGGTGGCGACGGTAAAGGGGAGGGGGGCGCCGAAGCCGTTGCCGCGGTCGCCGTTCGCAGAACGCTCGATAACCCCGGTGTTGCCTTTATCGCGCTGATCCATCGGGAGATAATTGCGGAGGGGCGGCCCCACGTAAAGTTGGCGCGGCCGGGAAATTCGGGTGTCCCGGTCGTGCCGCATCTCCCGCCAGTGGGCGAGCCAGCCCGGGGTGCGGCCGATGGCGAAGAGGACGGTAAACATGTTGAAAGGAATGCCGGCCGCTTTCAAAATCAGGCCGGAGTAGAAATCGACATTTGGATAAAGGTTGCGGGAGAGGAAGTAGTCGTCCGACAACGCCGCCTCTTCCAAACGCATGGCGATGTCGAACATGGGGTCGGCCATGCCGGGTTTTTTCAGAAGTTTATGGCAAAGTTCCTTCATGATCTTCGCCCGCGGGTCGAAGGTTTTGTAGACCCGGTGGCCGAAGCCCATCAGGCGGGCGTTTTTGTTCTTGGCTTGTTCAATGAACCGCCGGCCGTCGTCGCCGGAGCGGTGAATGCTGTCGAGCATGCTGATGACGGCCTGGTTCGCTCCGCCGTGGCGTTGTCCCCACAGGGCGGAAATGCCGGTGGAGATGACGGCGTAGACGTTCGCGAGACTGGAGCCGGTCATGCGCACCGCCGAAGTGGAGCAGTTCTGTTCGTGATCGGCGTGGAGGATAAGGAAGGTGTCGATGGCCTTGACGATGTCCGGGTCCTGCTGGTAGTCGCGGACCGGGCTGGAAAACATCATGTTGAGGAAATTCTCGACAAACCGCAGCCGGTAGGAGGGGTAAATCATCGGTTCGCCGATAAATTTTTTATAGGAGAAAGCGGCGATGGTGCGAACCTGCGAGACCAGGTTGGCGATGATTTGCCGCTCTTCCGCGTCGGTGGGTTCCTCCGGCACCGGATAAAAGGACGACAGAGAGGCGACCATGGTGGCGAGAATAGCCATGGGGTGGGCGTGATTGGGGAAGGCCAGGAAGAAGTGCCGCATGTCTTCGTGGATTAGGGAGGAATTATTGAGGAGCCCCGAAAAGGCGTCCAGTTGTTTGGGTGTCGGCAGGTCGCCGTACATCAGGAGGTAGGCCACTTCGACGAAACGGCTCTTGGCGGCCAGTTCCTCGATGGGGTAGCCGCGGTAACGGAGTATGCCCCTTTCGCCGTCCAGAAAAGTGATGCCGCTCTGGCAGGAACCGGTGTTGACATAGGCTTCGTCAAGGGTGATATGACCGGATTGCTGGCGTAATTTCGCGATGTTCACGGCGCGTTCGCCTTCGCTGCCGACCACGATGGGTAGTTCGATTTCCTTGCCGTCCGCAAACCTGAGGGTGGCGGTTTCTTCCATGGATGCTGCTCCTTATAGCGTTTTTTCGTAAATCACCTTGTCGTCGCCGACATCGTAAAAATCGACGATTCTGGCGGCTTCGCGGTAACCGATTTTCAGGTAGAATTCGCGGGTGGCACGGTATTGCGCCTTGCCGCTGGTTTCGACGAAAACCTTTCGGCCGCCCATCTCGCGAATCGCTTCCGCCGCCTGGAGGTCGAGCCGGCGCCCCAAGCCTTCCCCCTGCCAATCCGGGTCCACCACTATCCAATATAGATCGAACGAACCCAGCGTGCAGGGGATGGGTCCGAAACAAACGTAACCTTTTACCGTGTCGTCTTCTTCGGCGAACCTGAAATAGTATCCACAACTATCGCCCTTCGCAAGACGTTCCTCGACTAATTCCCTGGCCACCGCGACTTCGTCGGGACGGAAAAAACCGGTTTTTTGACAAAGCCTCTGAACCGTTTCGGCGTCGGAGGCTTGGGGGAGGGAACGGAATCGCGTTGCCATTTTTTACTCTCCTGGTAATCGAGGGGCACCGCCAAAAATTGCCTTTTTTGAGGTGCCCGAGGGTGAAGATCAGGCCAGTCGCCTTGCTATGCCAGCTCTTTTTTGTCATAATGGTAGGGGTTGGGAACATTTCCCTATATCCTCGTGGGTAAGTATACCTCACCCGGGCTTAAGTTGGGAAGGAGAGACCAGAAAATGAACCTGCCGCAAGTCGCATTGGTGATGGGATCGTATTCGGATTACAACAAGCTGGAAGGGGTGATGTCCATTTTCAAGGAGTTCGGGATAGGGCACGAAGTGCGGGTGATGTCGGCGCACCGGACTCCGGACGCAGTGGCGGAATATGCGAAAAACGCCGAGAAAATCGGCATAAAGGTCATTATCGCCGCCGCCGGCGGGGCGGCCCACCTGGCGGGGGTTATTGCGGCGTATACGGTGCTGCCGGTGATTGGCCTGCCGATTGTGATTCAGAACGGACTAGGGGGGATGGACAGTTTGTTGTCGATGGTGCAGATGCCGGCGGGGATTCCGGTGGCGGTGATGTCGACCGGTTCCGGCGGGCCGGAAAATGCCGCGCTGATGGCGGTGTCCATTCTGGCGACGGGGGATCCGACGTTGACCGAAATGCTCAAGACCTACCGCCGGCGTATGGCCGACAAGGTGATTGAGCGGGATTCGACCCTGCAATGGAAAATGCGTTCGAGCGAACAGGAGAACAATCGGGCCTGAGTTTTTTGGGGAGGGCTCCGTGAGTTTTTTTGGGGGTCTTGTCGCTATGGGGGAAATGCATGAGACTGAGTTATTTGGTATGGGGGGGAAAGGAATCCTTATTTGTCGAAGCCGTTTTTTCCATTCTGACCTTTTTGTCCGATCCGGTCGTCGAGGCGGTCACGGTTCTGACCGATAAGCCGGAAATGTTCCATCTTTTCGAGCCGAGCGCCAAGGTTAGGGTCGTATATATTCCGCCCGGCGAATTCACGGATTGGTACGGCCCGTCCCGCTATGTTTTTCGGGCCAAGTTAAAGGGCATGGAAAGGTTGGTGGAATTGCATCCCGGCGAGGACCTGGTGTATGTCGATACCGACACCTTTCGCGGCGGCGACATGGTGGTGGTGAAGGAGCACTTGGCCAAGGGGCGTTTTTGCATGCACGATTTCGAGGGGCGGACCCATGAAAGCCTGAAGCGGGACCGGCGTTGGCAAAGGGTGTTCAACCAAGCGAAGAGCCTGAATTTGTCAGGGATTGAAATTGGCGCTAATCCCGGGCATTGGAACTCGGGGTGCGTCGGGCTGCCGGGGGGTAAAGCCAAGGAGATGCTCGAAAAAGTATTACGGGTGAACGACGCGACCTTGGCGGAATGGTGGGGCGAGGGCGTCCATTTTATTGAGGAGGCCTGCTTTTCGATGGTGTTGGAGAAAGCCGGCCAGATTATGGATGTCTCGGAGTGCGTCGGGCATTATTACGGCAACAAGCTGTTGTGGGACCGAAAGATAAGTGATTTTCTGGCGATGAACAGACTAAAGTGCCGTTCTTTGGCCGAGGACATCGAGGCGGCCAGGGATTTCGATTTTAAGGAACTACCCATCTCCTGCCATATCCCGACTTGGCGGCGGCGAATAAATGGGCATTTGGAAAAATTGCTGCCGGACAAAAGGGTACGGTATTTTCCGGAACGGTTGGAAATGGTAAAATCAGGCAGGTAGCCATGAATCCTGAGGAAAATCAAGCCTGTACCCCGTTGCCTCCTTATGCGCTGGCGGTGGCGAACACTTGCGGCCGGCACTATTCAGAGCCCGAACACCCTTACCGTAACGCCTTCCAGCGGGACCGCGACCGGATAATCCATTCCGCCCATTTCCGCCGGCTTGAGTATAAGACCCAGGTGTTTGTGAACGGCGAAGGCGACAATTATCGGACCCGGCTGACCCATACTTTGGAAGTCAACCAAATAGCCAGGACCATTGCCCGGGCGTTGGGGATAAACGAGGATTTGGCCGAAGCGGTGGCGTTGTCGCACGATTTGGGACATACCCCGTTTGGCCACGCGGGAGAGAGGGTCTTGCAGGGTTTGATGGCAGGGGAGGGGGGATTTGATCACAATATCCAGGGTTTGCGGATTGTGGACCGGCTGGAAGCGCGTTATGCGGCGTTCACGGGCTTGAATTTGACCTATGAAGTGAGGGAAGCGTTTTTTCAGCACTCGGGGCGGAAAGTTACCCGGGAAACGGAGGAGTTTATCCCGGCCCGCTCGCCGCTATTGGAGGTGCAGGCGACTTTGGTCGCCGACGACATTGCCTATATTGCCCATGATGTGGACGACGGCCTGTACAGCGGCCTCCTGGACCCGGGTCGGTTGGCGGAATGCGCGGTGTGGCGCGAGGCCACGGCGGGGGAGGGGTTCGCGGCGTTCCGGCCGGGCTTGCACCGTACGGAAGGGGTGAGGCGGCTCATCAATTTGCTGGTCAGCGACGCGGTGGAGACGACCAGGGCCAAACTGAACCGGGGGGAATATGCGGATATTTCCGCCATTTTTTCCGCCAAAGAGCCGATAGTTACTTTTTCACCCGGGATGGAAAAAAAGAAAAGCGAGCTGAAAAAATATCTTTTTGCAAATTTTTACCGGCATCAGGCTGTCATGAAGGTTATGGAAAAGGCCCAGGCGATGCTGGAGGAATTGTGGCGGTATTATGTAGCGGAGCCCCAACAATTACCGGATGAATATCGAGAGATAATGGAAGAGGTTGGGGTGAAAAGGGCGGTGACGGATTACCTGGCCGGGATGACGGATCGGTTTCTAAGGGAGGATTGGCGGCGGCGCTCGGGAGGCTGTCGGGAGGCCGATAAATCCGGCGGTAATTGAAAAAAAAGTGGAGCAATTGGAAAAAGGGGGTTGACAATATAGTTTGCGGCGATATCATATGACGCTTTCCCCGATGGGGGGTAGGAATCCCGCGCCACGTGGATTCGGGAGTTGGCGAGTGCCTAGTCACCGCCCTCCTCGAGTAGTGGCCGCGGTTTCAATGATGCCTGCCTTCCGGCGTGCGAAAAAACGTTGTCCGGTGAGGATTTCAAACTGCCGTGCCAGATGCGCGCGGTAAGTGAGATTCTTTAAAAGCGGCCGCTCCCGGCCGCCAGCGGCGGTCAGCTTCGGCCGTCAGCGTAAACTGGGGCGTTTTTTCTTGCCTGGCTGTCGGTGGTATTACCCCTAGTTGCGATTTTATTCGCCGATGTGGAAACGGTTAAGTTTCCACGGATGGTGGTTTTTGTTAATTGCCCGCAATGCATGGCATCGGGCAAGCGGCGTGTTTGTGTTGCGCGTATGGATAATCTGAGAGGGTGAAATCACATGAAGCTTCCCGTTTATGACAAACAGGGGCAGTCGGTCGAGGAAATCGACTTTGACGAGACCCTTTTGGGCAAGTTTGTCAATTACAAGCTGCTGCATGCCGCTGTCGTGATGT
>JAVBTZ010000048.1:0-5913 GCA_031555915.1 Planctomycetota bacterium | reverse complement strand
GGGGGGCGGCCCTGAGTGGGTGGGGCGGGGATTGCTTGATATTGCCAAATAAATTTCCAAACAACCCCGCTGCTCTTGGGCCCAATAATTAAAAATTCTACCCTATTTTTTTTATTTTTTGGGGCACTAGTCTATTTAACGATAATGACTACGGAGGAAAATTTATGCGCATCGACCGCTTCACCATAAAAACCCAGGAAGCACTCGAAAAAGCCGGTAAAATCGCGGCGCAACGCAATAATCAGGAAATTTGTCCTGAACATCTCCTCGTCGCCATGCTGGAACAGGAAGACGGCGTCACCCCCTCCATCCTGAAGAAACTCGGCGGCGACCCCGCTTGGCTCATTGAACGCTGCGAGAAAATCCTCGACGCGAAACCCCAGGTCTCCGGCGTCGACGCCGGCTCCATGATGTCCCGCGACCTCAAGGCCATCCTCGACGCCGCCTGGTCCGAGGCCGAACGCCTGCACGACGAATATCTCTCCACCGAACATTTGTTGTTGGCAATGGCGGATAAGGCCGGCGGGCCGCTCGGTTCCGCCCTCTCCACCGCCGGCGTCACCCACGACGCCGTCCTGAAAGCCCTGGAGGATGTTCGCGGCACCCACCGGGTCACCGACCAGAATCCCGAGGAAAAATACCAGTCCCTGAGACGCTTCACCCGCGACCTCACCGAAGCCGCCCGTCTCGGCAAGCTCGACCCGGTAATCGGCCGTGACGACGAAATCCGCCGGGTCATGCAGGTCCTGTCCCGCCGCACCAAGAACAACCCGGTCCTCATCGGCGAACCCGGCACCGGCAAGACCGCCGTGGTCGAGGGACTGGCCCGCCGCATTGTCGCCGGGGACGTACCGGAAAGTTTGAAGCGTCGCCGCCTCCTGGCCCTCGACATCGGCGCCCTGATTGCCGGCGCGAAATACCGGGGGGAATTCGAGGACCGCTTGAAAGCCGTCCTGAAGGAAATCACCGAATCTTCCGGCGAAATCATCCTCTTTATCGACGAACTCCACACCATCGTCGGCGCCGGCGCGGCCGAGGGGGCCGCGGACGCCGCCAATATGCTCAAACCCGCCCTGGCCCGCGGCGAGCTTCGTTGCGTCGGCGCCACCACCCTCGACGAATACCGCAAACACATCGAAAAGGACGCCGCCCTGGCCCGCCGCTTCCAGCCGGTTTTTGTCGGCGAGCCTTCGGTCGAATCGACCATTGCCATCCTGCGCGGTTTGAAGGAGCGTTACGAAGTTCACCACGGCGTGCGTATTCAGGATTCGGCCCTGGTCGCGGCGGCGGAACTGTCGCACCGTTACATCGCCGACCGGTTTCTGCCGGACAAGGCGATTGATTTGGTCGACGAGGCTTGTTCGAGCCTCCGCATCGAAATCGACTCGATGCCGGAGGAACTGGATAATCTGACCCGCTTGCGGAACCGTATCGAAATCGAACTGAAGGCGCTTCAGAAAGACACCGACCAGCCCGCCGCCGAGCGCCGCGTCGTCCTCAAGAAACAGCTGGCCGATCTTGACGAGAACCTCAAGGCCCGCACCGCCGAATGGCAGTCCGAGAAGGACGCCATCGCGGTCATCCGCAAATTGAAGGAAGAACTGGAACAGGCCAAGAACGAAGCCGAGCGCCTGGAACGCCAGGGTCAGCTGGACAAGGTCGCCGAACTCCGCTACGGCCAGATTCCCCAGATGACCGAACAGCTCGAAAGGGAAAACGCCAAGCTCCGCGCCCTCCAGAAGGACGGCGGCCTCCTGAAGGAGGAAGTCACCCCCGAGGACATCGCGGAAGTGGTGTCCCGCTGGACCGGGATTCCGGTGTCCCGCATGTTGGAAAGCGAGATGCGGAAGCTCCTCGACATGGAGAAACGCATGCAGGCGCGGGTAATCGGCCAGGACCAGGCCCTGGTCGCCGTCGCCAACGCGGTACGCCGCAGCCGGGCCGGCCTCCAGCGCGTCAACCGTCCCATCGGTTCCTTCATTTTCCTTGGCCCCACCGGGGTCGGCAAGACCGAGGTCGCCCGATCCCTCGCCGAATTCCTCTTCGACGACGAACACAACATGGTGCGTATCGACATGTCGGAATTCATGGAGAAGCACTCGGTCGCGCGGCTTATCGGTGCGCCTCCCGGTTACGTCGGCTACGAGGAGGGCGGCTACCTCACGGAAGCGGTCCGCCGCCGTCCCTACGCCGTGGTCCTCTTCGATGAAATCGAAAAGGCCCACGCCGACGTCTTCAATATTTTACTGCAGGTCCTCGACGAAGGCCGCCTGACGGACGGCCAGGGCCGTACCGTCGACTTCACGAACACCATCATCATCCTCACTTCGAACCTGGGTTCCCCGGAAATCGCCGCCGCCAAGGACCTCGACTCCCCGGCTTTCAAGAACCGCATCCAGACGATTCTCCGTGAGCATTTCCGGCCCGAGTTCCTCAACCGTCTGGACGACGTCATCGTCTTCCACCGTCTCGGGGAGGAGCAGATTCGCAAGGTATTGGATATTCAGTTGAACGGCCTAAGGAAGCTTCTCGCCGGCAAACACCTGAACCTTGATATTTCGTCGGAAGCCATGGATCTTCTGGCCAAGGAAGGCTACGACCCTGATTTCGGCGCCCGTCCCCTGGCCCGGGTCCTGCAGAACCGCCTGCAGAACCGGATTGCCGAGAAGATTTTGGAGGGGGCCTATCAGGACGGGGCGACGATTCACGTCGGGGTTAAGGACGGGGATATTGTCCTGGATTGAAGCGCCGGCTTGCGGTTTTTCACCCTTATTACTCACGCCTTCGGAACTTTTGCCGAAGGCGTGATTTTTTTTCGCTAAGGCGCCGCGCAAAAATAAGATGGTTAGTTTTATTTAACCACAGAGACACAAAGGACACAGAGAACCGCAACCGAAAAACTTAATAATGCCAAATATTAAAGGTGGTTTATGGTTGTGGTTCTCTGTGTCCTCTGTGTCTCTGTGGTTAAATAAACCAGGTTACCTTATTTCTGCGCGGCGCCTAACAGATTTCCGCCGTGCCTGGCTTCACTTTTTACCGCGGCGGCGGGTTCTTACATGTGCGTTGGGAGCCTCACCCAACGCCAGCACCTCATCGACCCTCAAGCCGGTGAACTTGGCGACATCCTCCGCCGCAATGCCAATTTGCAGGGCTTTCTTGGCGTTGGCAAGCGTAGCCAGCCTGCCACCTTCCTCGCGACCTTCCTCGCGACCTTCCTCGCGACCCATGGCGAGACCTTCCTCGCGCCCTTTTTCTATAGCTTTTGTCATGCGCAAATAATTATCCATCCTGGCCTTTTCCCTACTCTCGGCGCGCAGGCGGGTTTTCTCGTCGGCGGAGAGTTCCTTGAGTATGAGGACGGCTTCAGAGATGCCGGGATTATTTTTTGCAGCCATTTTCAAATCTCCTTCGGTTTTAGCCGAGAAAAACTGTAACCAAGCCCACAACGGCGTATTGTCCCGTTGCGTTGGCAACTTCTTGGTCTCCAAGGTGTGAATTTCCATAAGCCGGCCTGGAAACGCCAGACCCGCCGCCGAGTCGTACAACGTGAAATGATGATGATACGGAGCGTTGCCGGGGAGGAATAGGTGGGCGGCGATGACAATATTGATTACCGGTTTAATTGTGTCATATTGATCGCCTTTTCCGATCTGTTCCGTAATCATGCGGGCGGAGTAAAACATGATGCGCTGTGGCAGCCAAACTTCTGCTTCAACTTGTACCTCGACGTCGATTACCTTACCGGTGGTGGTGTGTATTTTGACGTCGAGAATGCCGGTCTTTTCATGGGAATAATTTTTCGGCAGTTCGGAATTGACCACGACCACCTTATCATACTCCTCCTTCGGCAGATCAAGAACTGCCTGGAGGAAATCGGTCAATATCCTGATACTATTACGCGATCCCATCAATTTTTTAAACACGAAGTCATTCATCGGCGATAGCGGAGGCAAGACCATCTTTAGTTCCTTGTCAAGGTGGCGACACGATTCCGGCACCACCTCTATTATACCACAACCCCATCCAAATGAGAAGTGCATCTGCTCTAACGTTGCCGAACGCAAATGGGCGGCCCCGTTCCTCCATGAGTGCCGTTCACACACGGAAAAGAAAAATAACAAGGGGACCCCCAAAGATTTTGGAGGTCCCCTTAATATACTCGTCGCGTATTGAAGTTTAGAAGGAAATCCCCACCTTCAACGTCGCCATATGCGCACTGGTCTTACTGCCAAAGTAGGCGTCATAACCCAAGCCGACCTTGGCCCTATTCCCAATCGCGCGACTGATTTCCGCCCCGACCGACCCAACCGTGCGGTCAAGATTGGCCTGGTTCCCATACTGAATCACCCCGGGCGCCAGCTCGCGATTGCCATAACCAAAGGCGTCGTCCTTAGACACCCGCACATTAACCCCGGCCCGGGCGCCCAAATCCCACTTGCCCACCTGGTACCCCACCTTCACGCCGGCGGAAAGGAAATGCTGCCAGTCGTGGGTGCGGTACTTCATGAGGGCGCCACCCATGGCCGCGGGAAGATTGGCGTCGAAGTTGCGATAGTTGTAAACGCTCCGCCAACCGGCGTAAGGGGTCAGACACAACTTGGATGAAAGGGCGATCGGCTTTTCGTACCAAAGTCCCAAGGATGTGGCTGAGTTCTTGTAACGGTCGACATCCATACTGACCGGACCCACCGGCGCGGGGAATACGCTGTAAAGATCCCCGTGCGCACTGTCCCAGCGTTGACTGATCGGCAGCGACACCCGGCCCAATTCCCCCAAATCAAACTTCGGCACAATACCCACGCTGTGCGAATGCCAGCGCACCTTCTGGGTGGAAGCGTCGGGGAACAGGACCGGCGCGACCGCGCCGCCGTTTTGTTTCAAGAAAGCGTACTGATAGAAGAGTCCCAGGGCGAAGACATTATTCACCTGACGTTCATAGCCCAGGGTGATCCCCATGCCGTTGGCGTGACCTTCCGAGACCTTCTGGTCAAAACCGTTTTCCTTGCCCCGCGCGTTCTTGTTCGCCGAGTGGTAATACTGGGGAACAAAGACGATCCGGTTCAGATAATCCTCGTCGACGACGCATTCGTTGCAATCCGGTTCCGGCTCCGGCGCATAATAAACCGGCGGCGGAACATAACGCACTACCGGCGGAGGGGGCGGAGGAGGGGGGGGCGGCGGCGGCGGAGGAGGAGGAGGAGGAGGAGCGGGTTCGCTTTCCTCTTCCTCGTAATATTCCTCTTCGCATTCTTCCTCGTACTCCTCGACAACCGGCGGCGGCTCGACCGGACGTTCAATAACCACCGGGGGCTGCGGAGGAGGCGGATCCTCATAACAGCCGCCACATATTTCCGGCGTCACCAATACCGACCGCAGCGGCGGATTTTCCGGCGGCGGCGGCAGAATTACCATGTTCTCGGGATCGATCACCGGCGGCGGCGGCAGATAGAAGGTCTCCGTGACCGGTTCCGGCGCCAACTCGGGCTCGGGTACAGGCGCGGGCTCCGGCTCGGGTTCAGGCTCCGGCGCCGCAACTATCGGTTCCGGTTCCGGGGCTGGCGGGGGTTCGGGCGCTTTTTTGGCCGCTTCCTCGGCCGCTTTGGCCGCATCCTTGGCCGCCTGCAATTTCTTGTAATATTCCACTTCGCTGAAATCTTCGTCAGCCCAGGCCGCCGACGCCCCCAGCGTCAGCAGGACGGCCAACCCCACATGCATAAGCCTGTTCATTCTCGTCTCCATGAAGCGAACCGCTCGGGGACGGTTGTCGCTTCGGGACCACTGGTCCCGTTTTTCCGATATGGACCGGAACCTGCCCGGATGGTAAACGGAGGCTGGCGCTCTGGGGGCGCGGCAGGGCGTTTACCATCCGGACAGGCGCTGGTTATTCGTTATTACGTTGAATACGTAATG
>JAVBTZ010000267.1:0-2796 GCA_031555915.1 Planctomycetota bacterium | reverse complement strand
GGCGGCGGCGGCGCCGGAAGAGGCGTATTGCTGCAGGGCGACCTTGACTTCGGTGGTGACGACGCTGGTTCGGACTTGTGCGGTGTCCTGGGCGGTTTGCCCGTTTTCCGTGTTTTTGCCGGCGGTTTGGGCCGCCGCGCCGCCGCTGCCGGTCAGCTGCGTGAACAGCTGGCTGGAACCGAAGGCGGTGAATTGGAAGCGCCAGGAATCGGTTTGACTGACCAGATTGTTGAGGAGGCCGGAATTGCCTTGACTGCGGTTGGCGCGGGTTTGGCTGCCGCCGAACATCAGATCGAAGAGGCTTTGCTGCGAGGGGCCGCGCGGGGAACCGCGGCTGCCCGTAAGGCCGGAGAGCATTTGCTCGATGGCGTCGGCCATCAGTTTTTGCGTCTGGAGGGCGAGGTTGGCGACGGAGAGGGTGGTGCCGCCGCGGCTGCGCTGGACTTCGACGTAACGCACCGCTTCGGCGTCGACGACCAGATTCCGCGTGACCTTGTCGCCGCCGGCGTTGACCAGGGTCTGCGATTTTCCGGCTTCGAACATGTTGTTGATGATGGTTTGGAGGGATTGGAGGAGGGAGTCGTCGTCGGCGATTTGGGCGATGATATCGGGGGACATGGAGACGGTGGCATTGTCGCCGGTGCGCACGAAATAGCTGGCGGTGCCGCTGAAATTATCCAGGCCGGCGCGTGAGGAGACGCTCAGTCCCGGGAGGGCTCCGGCGAGTTTTTCCAGGCCTTGGCTGATTTTTTCCTGGGTGGTTGGGTTTAGGCTGCCGAGTCGCGCGTTCAGTTCTTTAGTGAAGAGTTCGGCGTCGGCTTCTATTTCGCTGTTGGCGGCGGCGCTGGCGGTGATTGAGTTGACGCTAAGGTTTTCGGCGGCGGCAAGCATTTGCTCCTCCTCGCACTTGGACTGTCCCCGATATAAAGATTCCATGACAACAACTATCGGCGATAGAAGCAAATGCTTTGCCGTATTTTTTAATCTCCGGGCGTTACGGTTGAAAGGAAGTAAATCTTTAGGGAAAATAAGTTTTCCAAGAATTTTTTTTGCTTGCCTTTTTCGGTTTAACATTTTCACGGCGGCGAAAAACTCCCTTCAGCGGCGGGATTTGCCGGCAGAAAACGCCGCCGCCGCCGCGGGGAACGGCCCCAGGGCCCGCGCCAGCAGCCCCTGGCAGTAGGCGATGGCCAGGCCGTAGTTCACCATCGGCACTCCCGCTTCCTCCGCCCGGGCCAGGCGGGACAGGACTTCGCGCCGGTTGGTCATGCAGGCGCCGCAATGCAGGACCAGGGCGTAGCGGTGGAGGTCGCCCGGGAAATCGTGTCCGGTGACGAAGTCGAATTCCAGTTTGGCGCCGCTTTTCTTGCGGAGTAACGCCGGCAGCTTCACCCGGCCGATATCTTCGTGGCTGGCGTAGTGCGCGCAGGATTCCGCCACCAGCACCCGGTCGCCGTCCTTTAAAAGGTCGATGCCAGCCGCGCCGGCGGCGAAGGCGGCCAGGTTCCCTTTGGCCCGCGCCATCAGGACGGAAAATCCCGTGAGGGGGACGGTCTCCGGCACCGCCTTCGCCACCACCGCGAAGGCTTGCGAATCGGTGATGACCAGGGCTGGCGGCCGGGCCAGGTCCTTCAGGGCTGCCGCGACGCCCGTTTCCTTGCAGACCAGGGCCCGGCAGTCGCCGTCCAGGAGGTCCCGCAGGACCTGCACTTGGGGAAGGATCAGCCGTCCTTTTGGCGCTTCCGAGTCAATTGGGGTGACGAGTATGACGAGGGAGCCTGGCGGAAGCAAATCGCGGGCCAGGGCGGCGGGTTCGAGAAAATCCGCCGGCGTGGCGGCGATAATTGCTTGGCGGAATTCTCCCAGTCCCACTCCTTTTGCCGCCGCCATTCGGACCAGCCGGGCTTCTTTGGGGGCGCCGTAGTCTTCCGGTTTTTCTTTGGGATTTTGGCCGCAGGGGATTTCTTCGAGGTCGATTTTATTTGCCACCACTACTACGGGAATTTTGCGGGCGGTAAAATCTTGGTAGAGGTTTTGTTCGAATTCCGACCAGGTGGCGGCAAACACGATTATGGCCAAATCGGTTCGTTCGATGATTTTTTGGGCGTGTTTGGCGCGGAGTGTTCCCAGTTCTCCGGTGTCGTCCAGTCCGGCGGTGTCGAGCCACAGTACTGGGCCGAGGGGGTGGAATTCCATGCTTTTTTCCACTGGGTCGGTGGTGGTGCCGGGGGTGGGGGAGACGATGCTGATTTCCTGTCCGGCGGCGAGGTTGAGGAGGGTGGATTTTCCGGTGTTTCGGCGGCCGAAGATGGCGAGGTGTAGTCGGAGGCTTTTTGGGGTGGAGGTCATGGGTGTTGTCCTTAATTGGGAATGGAGTGGAGTGGAATGGTAAAGGTGGTCGTATCGTTTCCGCTTGGCGTGATTGGGTCCAGCGTCACGCTGGTTGCGGGGGCCGGGGGGGCGCAACCAGCCCCCTGTGGATGCGGTTTATCAAAAAGTCAATAAGGTGGTTGCGGTGCGCAGTTAGCGGTTAAGCGGTTATGAAACGTGGTTAATGGGCCGCGTAAAATGAAATGCAGTTCCAGCATTCGGTATAAACGCATGGAAACTAGTTACGCGGCCCTTCCTTTTTGAGCAAAACAGCGCAGCGCATTTTGCGTCCGGGCGGCCAAGGCGGCAGCGAATTCAAAGCGGGCGAAGCTCTCAAGCGTTTCGATTTCAGCCGGGGGGTCTGGGGGGCGAAGCCCTCCCAGATCGGAAAACCCAAGGCAAACAGCGGTCTTGTTATTCTCCGTT
>JAVBTZ010000013.1:0-5272 GCA_031555915.1 Planctomycetota bacterium | reverse complement strand
TATTCCTGCGAGGCGTCCAGAATCAGGCAGACGCGCTGCCGGCGCAGCCTGACGGTGGGTGTCACCTTTAATAAGGAGGAAGCATGGAAAATTATTTTCGCAATAAAGTTTGCGTCGTCACCGGCGCCGCCTCCGGTTTGGGTTTGCAGATAACAAAGGACCTTCAGGCCGCGGGGTCGGTGGTTTTTATGGCCGACATCAGCGCCGACAATCTTAACAAAGCTAGAAAGGACATTGGCGGCGACAATCTGCAAGCGGTGGTCACCGACGTGACCAAGGCGGATCAAGTCCGTAATTTGGTGGAGCGGGCGGCGGGACATAACGGCCGGTTGGACCTCATTTTCAACAACGCCGGAATTGGCGGCACCTTGCCCTGGGAACAGATCACCCTGGAATTCTGGCACAAGTTGATGGACATCAATTTCTGGGGGGTCATCCACGGCATGTTTTACGCCGTCCCGATTATGCGTAAACAAGGCGGGGGCCACATTGTGAACACCGCCTCGTTGGCCGGTTTCCTGAATTTTCCCTATCAGGAGGTCTATTGCGGCAGCAAGGCGGCGGTTGCCGCGGTCGGCGAGTGCCTCCGCTTCGAACTGGCCCATGAAAACATTTACGTCACCACCATTTACCCCGGCGATGTGGCCACCCCCATTTTCAAGGAAATCGGCGCGGCCCCCGCCGGCGCCGTACCGGTGGAGGAGGCGGTGAAAACCATTCTCGCCGGGGTCAGCCGGCGGGACAACAAGGTGGTCCTGCCCGAACCCATAGCCATGTGGGCGGAAGATATTCGCAAAAACCCTGAACGCGGGGAAAAAATCATCATGGAAATGGCCAAGGAGAGGCGGCATAATTATCAGACCAAGGGAACTTACTATTGACGGGGCCGTGGTTTGAAATTGTATTTGCCAAACTTCAGGATAAACCGCCATGTACCCGCCCCGCCTCCCCTATATCGACAACGCCAAAGCCGTTCTCATCACCTTGGCCATCAACTTGGCCGCCGCCTTGGCCTTCGATTGGCCGGAGGGGGTCGATTATTACGGCGTCATGCTGGACGGCTTGTTTTGCGCCGTCATCACCACCGCCATCGATATGGTTATAGTCTACTCGGAAATGAAAAAATTGCGGGCGCGGGGAGCCCTGCCCCGGCGGGTGCCGGAAAGCCGTTTCATGCAACGTCTGCCGCGGCATCCCCTGGCCTTGGGCGGGTTGTACGCGGTGGTCTTCGCGGCGCTTACCGTGGGCGGCAATGCGGCGGTTCTGGGCTTTTTCGGCATTCGGGCTTTGGCATTTTTACCTTGGGCGGTTTACAAACTCATTTACGCCACCGTCCTGAGTTGCCTGGTGGTGGAATATTGCATTTTCCGCTATGTCCAGCCGGATTGGGCTGGAGAGGGAATGGAGGGAATAGGCCAAACCACAGGCGGGGAAAAGGCCGGCCAGACGGTCAAAAATCCGTTGCCCAAAATCGGCGTCTGCAGCGCGATTTACGGCGCCGTCACCGGCAACCTCGCCATGAACCTCATCCTCGGTTCCCTCCTTGGGGGGGTGCGGTTCGCCGCCGACGCCTCGGTGGTAATCCTCCCCACCACGGTCGAAGGGATACCCATAACCGGGCTGGTGTTCGGGCTTATCGTCGGGATTCTTGTCACCCGGGGGGTGACGGCGGCCTTGTCCCGGCTGATTCGCCAGACCGGGCCGGCCCTCTTAAGTGGGGCGGCGGCGGACCGCCGTTACACTTGGCTCCCCAAAGGAACGTATCCACTTACTGCTTTGGTTTGCGTTTGCGTCATGGCATTTTCAGCCGTGGTGTTGCCGCTCATTATGCGGCTCTTTGCCATCCCGGTCATGAATTTCTACCAGTTTACCCTATGCATCACCATTTATGCGGCCCTGCTTGGTAAACCGCTCTCCTACCTCCTGACCCAACGTTGCATGCAACCGGACTATATCAAGCATGTTCTTGGGAAAGGAACGGTTCAGGATTAGGAACCGCGCAAAAATGAGTTGGTTAGTTTTATTTAACCACAGAGACACAAAGGACACAGAGAACCGCAACCACAAACTATTGAGTTTTTCGGTTGCGGTTCTCTGTGTCCTTTGCGTCTCTGTGGTTAAATAAACCAGGTCAATTTACTTCAGCACGGCGCCTTTGGAGCCCTGCCGCCGCCAATTTGACTCGCCGGGCCAATCCCCTCACGAAGGGGATTGGTCATTTTCCTGGCTGGCGGATTCGCTTTTGGCCATTTTATCCCCCGGCGTTTTTGCCAGGTCTTTCTTGCCGGCTTCGCTTTTCCCTTCCTCCCCGCCCTCGATGCCGCTATTCAAGCCGGTCTTGAATTCATGCAGGGCCTGCCCCAGCGACCGGGCCACCCCAGGCAGGCGCTTCCCAAACAAGAGGAGCGCCACCAAGCCGATAATCAACCATTCATAACCTCCAGGCATGCTTAAGAAGGCCACCGGCAATGCGTTACTCATACCATATCTCCTTCGGGCGGCACCCGACACGCGGCAGGGTTCTCTTTCACCTTTAATCGGGTAGGGCACCCGTTTACGGGCAAAATTTCATGCTACTTCTTGAGTTGGGACACCTTTGCCTTATGATATGGTTAAGAAACAGGCAAAGCAAGCCTTAACAATATTATGCATTTGCGACGGAGAACCGAACCCATGCGCCAACATCCCCTACTGAACGCCTGCATGACCCTAATCACTCTCGCGGCGGTTTGCCTCGTCGGCTACCTCGCCATCGACGCCTTCGACCAAAACCGCCGGCAAAGCGTCCGCACCGAACAAGCCTTCAACCGCCTGTCGGACGCCCTGGACAAACTTGGCGACTCCGTGTCCGGCCTCCCCGCCGCGGTGACCGCCGCCTCGCAATACGGCGGCGGAGCGCCCCGCGAAGGGGCAAGGGAGGGCCTGGCAACGCTTCCCAAGGCGGCGTCCCCTTCAAGCTTAGGCAACAACCGGGCCGGCGGCGGTTATTTCGCCAACGACGACCTGCGGGATCCGCAGGAGGAAGACGGCGGCACCGTCACCAGCCGCATCCAATCCCTGCCCGGCAACCTCAACAACCTCGTTACGAACGAAGCGACGGTAGGCGTGATTTGGGGCTACCTGATGGACTCCCTCGCCGAGCGCAACCTCGACGACCAGACCCGCTTCGAACCGCAAATGGCCGAAAGCTGGGAGGTAAGCCCGGACGGCCTCGTCTACACGATTCACCTGCGGAAAAACGTCATGTGGCAGTCCTATACCGATCCGGTCAGCAAGAAGGAGGTCCCGGCCAAACCGGTCACCAGCCGGGATTTTCTTTTCTTCTGGAACACCATGCAAAACCCCAACGTCCCCTGCGAATACATGCGCACCTATTATGAAGACATCGAAGGCTTGGAAATGCTGGACGACCACAACTTCAAGGTGAAATGGAAACAGCCTTACAGCATGGCGGAGGAATTCACCCTCGGCCTCTCGCCCCTGCCGGAACATTACTACCGCCCCGATCCCAGCTGGACGGATGAACGCTTCGCCGAAGAATTCATCTCCTCCCCGAGGAACCAGTGGATCGTCGGCGTCGGCCCCTACCGCCTGGCCAAATGGGACAAGAACGAGGAGATAGTTTTCGAACGGGACGAAAATTATTACGGCCGCCCGGCCACCTTCGCCAAGCGCCGCATCCGCCTGATCCAGGACAACAGCACCTCGTTCCTGGAATTCAAGAAAGGCGGCCTCGACACTTACGGCCTCCTCCCCAGCCAATGGCAGGACGAAACGCCGGAACCGGATTTCCACCTGATCACCCCCGACATCGAAAACGCCAACGCCGATTCCAAGGAATGGGACCTCCGTAAAAAAGCCGGAGACGTACCGGAAAACTACCGTTTCGAAAAATTCCAGTTCTATTCCCAATCCTGGTATTATGTCGGCTATAATTTACGCCGGCCGCTCTTCAAGGAGCGGGAAATCCGGACCGCCCTCACCCACCTGATCGACCGCCAGCGGATTCTCGACGAAGTTTATCTCGGCCTCGGCGAAGTCATCAGCGGCCCCTTCATCCCGAAAAGCCCCTACTACAATCACGCGGTCGAACCCATCCCCTTCGACATCGAGAAAGCCCAACAAATTCTCGCCGCCAACGGCTGGGAAGACACCGACCAGGACGGCATCCTCGACAAGGACCTGGACGGCAACGGCAAGCGGGTTCCGTTCCGCTTCACCTATATCATCCCCTCCTCCGCTTCTACCGCCCGGAAAACGGCGGCCATCATCGAGCAGGACATGATCAAGGCGAAAATCAAGGTCGACATCAAGCCGATCGAATGGTCGGTTTACATCCAACTATTGGACAACCGGGATTACGACGTTTGCAGCCTGGCCTGGAGCGGCGGCGTCGAAGGCGACCCCTACCAGATTTGGCACGGCTCCGGCGCGACCCGCAGCGGCAGCTCCAACCATGTCAGCTACGACTCGCCGGAAGCCAACCGGCTCATCGAGGAAGGACGCCGCGAAGTCGACAAACCGCGGCGCTACGAAATTTACCATAAACTGCACGAAGTGATCGCCCGGGATCAACCCTACACTTTTCTGATTTCACCCACGAACACGCTGGCGCAGTCCAAACGCTTCCGCAACGCCATTGTTTACAAAGGCGGACAAATGAACAGCAGCTTGCAGTGGATTCCCAAAAAGCTGCAGTAAACGCCGCCCGGTGGGTTTTTCCCCTTTCCGTTGCATCGAAAAGGGTTATTTCATAAAATCGACATGCTATGGGTTCCGGGCATTTCGCTACAATGCCCGGCAAGCGTTATTATATACATACGCCAGCCCTGACAGCCCTGCGCCCGCGTGGAACCCCAATAACTTTAAAGAAAAGCGAACGGCGGTTGGTTCGCTTTTCTTTAATAATCCACCCAGAGGAAAGAAGATATGCGCATAAAGTGTCCCAACTCCGACATCGTCCTCGAACTCCCAGGCGACCGCACCGACATGAAGTTCACCTGCCCCGCCTGCCATAAAATGCACCGGGTCACCATCTCCATCTCCACCCCCGGTGAAGACCCGCCCCCGCCTGCCGCCTCCCAGAACAACTCCATGACCAAACCCGCCCCGCAAATGCCCAAAAAATACGCCACCGGCGCCTACGCCCCGGTCGTCGACATCCCCATCGACGCCAATTTCGTCCTCCTGGACGAAAAGGACGTCCGATCCTCCGGCGTCGACTTCGGCGCTCCGCCGCCGCCCGCCCCCCCCCCCCCCCCCCCCCCCCCCA
>JAVBTZ010000047.1:0-22955 GCA_031555915.1 Planctomycetota bacterium | reverse complement strand
GACGGCAAACCCGAGGATAATTTTTGTGCTTAACCGCATAGTAAAGTCTCCCGACAATGGGCTTTTTTTCAGGTAGCCAGAATTGGCTAATTAACATTGATGGGCTAGTGCTTACTTGCCAACCCCTTTGGCTGGAAAAATATAACGACTTGCAAATAAATGAGTTGGATGTTAGTATGCAGCGAGCGGCGATGGGTCCGATTTTTTCGGATACAATACGCTCTATTAGGTATATTAATAATATATTTTTATTAAGCAAACATAAAATGCACGTGGACGCATGTGCGGAGTGGAGTGAAAACCGGGCAACCGCCGTTCGATTTTTCCGAAAAACCTATGCTCCGCGATGAGCACACTGCTCGCGGGGCGGATTGGTGATTTCGTAGGTGGAAATAAACAAGGCCGTGGATATTGGCTCCACGGCCTTGTTTGTTGTACGCGACTTTATTTTTTTTACAGCGTTATCAACGTGTCCAGCTTGGGAATCGCCCATTCGAGACCGCCGCCCGCAAACGGCGCTAAACGCTTTTCGATTTCCGCCGGTTCCACACTGTTGAAGTCGAACATGCCGAAGTGGTGCGGAATCAACACCCGCACCCCCGCCGCCAGGCATAACTCCGCCGCTTCCTCGATGTGAAAATTCCCCGCCACCCCCTTGCCGCTCCGCCGGCTGTCCCGGCCGTTCACCGGCAAAAGCGCCACTTCCACCCCCCGCTCGGAAAGGAGACGGGACAATCCCGCATAGGGAACGCAGTCGCCCGAGTGGTAAAGCCTCAGCCAACCGAAATCCCAGACAAAACCGGCAAACAGGCTGTTACCCTGGGCGTCGTACTTCAGTTCCTCATGGGCCGACGGAAGCAGGGTGACGCTAAAGGATCCCAACGGCTTTTTTTCCAGATCGGCCAAGGGGATCAGGCGCTCCCGCGCCCCGCCCCGCGCCAGCGCCGTTTCCATAATAGCCTTGGGGCAGACCAGGCGGCAATTGGGATTATGGCCCATGATTTGCCCGACCCCACCGGGATCGAGGTGGTCGGAGTGGGCATGGCTGGCGAAGAGATAATCCACCCCCCGCAGTTCCTCCGGCTTAAGCGGCGGCGGCGCCATGCGGATATGCTTGAACTCGGCGTCACGGTATTTCTCGGCCAGCGCATCGGAAAGATAAGGGTCGACGAGCAGCAGTTCCTCCGGCGTGCGGAGGGCAAAACCGGCCTGACCCAGCCAGAACAGGTTCAGCGTACCCGTAGCAGCCGGGACGGCAAGTTCCTCGGCCAGGGGCCGGGCCAGCCGGCGGGGCTGGAGTTGAAGTCGCATGGGCTCTCCTAAAGACGCTCTGCTTCATCGGGTCGAGGCGGCGAGCTCGGAAATCCGCTCAAAGCCGGGGCCGCTCACCGGGATTTCCACCTGAAAGACCTCCGCCACCACCCGGGTCCAACCATAGAGAAAATAATCCCAGCCGTCGACTATGCGGAGATTCCTCTTTTGCTCCTGCGCCCGGGCTTGGTCCAGAAACAGCAAATCGCCGCGATAATTGAACTCCCAAACCAATCCGTTCTCGGGGAAAACTCCCGCCTCGGTCAGGGGGGAACCGGGGCCGTCCTTACCGAGACCGGTCGCGTTCACCACCATCGAACCGGGCTTCAGGCTGTCCAGGACCGCGTCGTTGTCGGTGGCTTTGGGGCAGAGGTGGTATTCAATCGGGATGTCGAAGCCGATTTCACGGTGGATTTTTTTCATCTCGTCCAGGCGGGGCCGGCTGCGGTTGTCGACGATGATGCGGGCGGGGACGTCGCCGCCGTTCGCCTTCTTTTCCTTCAAATACATGGTCAGGGCAAGGGAGGAGCCGCCGGCGCCCAGAAGCAGGAGATCCGCCCCGGTCTTCCGCCAGTAGCCGGCGGGCGCGATGCGTTCCAGCGCCAGGCCGCTGGTGATGGGATCCTTGGCGTGACCGCGGAGTTCGCCGCCCTGTTTGGAAATGGAACTGATTTCACCCAGCACCTTGGCGTAGGGGTCGAGGTAGTCGAAACGATCCCGGGCGGCGGCGAGGAGGTCGATTTTGTGGGTGGTCACCAGGGCGCCCATCGACTGCGGGTCCCGCTTGATGAAATCCACCACCTCGCGGTAGCCGGCCGGATCGGCGTGGGGGGGGAAATCGAAACCTTCGATGTTGGCGTTCAGGCCAAGGTAGTCGGCCCACTTGGGGAACACTTTCATGATGGAGGATTTGCCGGTGGTGACGCCGATGAAGTACATGGTGCGGGCGGAACGTGGCGCGTAGTTGTTGGCCATGATTATCCCCGGGGAAAAAAGTGTGTGAACCTGTGAATGGTAAAATGTATTTTTGCACCGCTCTACAATAAATCCAGCTTCCGCATTTTGTTGTACAAGGTTTTGCGGGACACCCCGAGCAGCTTGGCCGCCTGTTCCCGCCGCCAGGCCGAGCGGGTCAGGGCGGCGACGATGCGGGCTTTTTCCTCGGCCTCCCCTTCGCCGCCGCCGGCCGTTACGTAACTGGCGCCGCCGGAGGAAAAAGTAAGCGCCGCCGCCGCCGATTCACCTCCCGCCGCCGCCGGTTCACCCAGGGCGTTACGGATGGCCAGGGGCAGGTCTTTAACCTTGATGGTGGAATCGGAACAGAGGATGGCGGCGCTTTCCAGGGCGTGTTCCAGTTCCCGGACGTTCCCCGGCCAGTCGTAACGCTGCAACGCTTCCAAGGCTTCCGGCGTAAGCCGGCAGGGGGGCTGGGCGAATTTCGCCGCCACCCGGTGGGTGAAATAGGAAATCAGGAGCGGCAAATCTTCCTTGTGGCTGCGGAGGGCCGGCGTATGAATCGACACCACGTTCAGGCGGTAATAGAGGTCTTCCCTAAATTTCCCCTTGGCGGCCATGTCCAGAAGATTCACGTTGGTGGCGGCGATGAGGCGGAAGTCGGACTTCACCACCCGGTCCGACCCTACCCGCTTCAGCTCCCGCTGCTGAATCACCCTGAGGAGCTTCGCCTGCGTCCCCAAGCTTAATTCGCCGATTTCATCCATGAACAGGGTGCCCTTGTCGGCCAATTGAAAAAGCCCCATCCGGTCCTCCACGGCGCCGGTGAAGGCGCCCTTGGTGTGGCCGAAAAGCTCACTCTCCAGCAGGGCCTCGGGGATGGCGGCGCAGTTCACCTTGATGAACGGCTGGTTCCGGCGGGGGCTGTTGAAGTGAATCGACTTGACGACCAATTCCTTGCCCGTACCGCTTTCGCCGTGCACCAGGACGCCGACGTCCTTGTCCGCCACCTTGTTCACCACTTCGTAGAGATCCTGCATGACCCGGCTTTGGCCGACGATTTCGTCGAAGCCCTTTTTCCTTTGCAGCTCGCGGCGCAGCTCCTTGTTCTCGTGGCTGAGATGGATGATTTTCTTGTATTGCCCGGCGATTTCCTCCATGGCGGCGGCGGTGGGAAGGCGCTCGAAAATGGAGCCCCCAAGGTAACCGTCGGCGCGGGTTTCCTGCATCACCTTGTCGAGGGCTTCCGGCGTGGAGATGGGGCCGGCGCAATAGAAGACGGTGAAAAGGTCCGGTTTGATTTTCTTCGCCGCCTTGAACATGCGGCCGAAGGCGAAGGAGGCGTCGTCGGGAGTGATGACGTCGGCGCCCGCCCCTTCGGGGTTGACGGGCAGGTTCATGTTGGCGCAGATGGCGTCGACGCCGGCTTGGGCCATTTGTTTGGCGCCGTCCTCCGAGTAGGCGAAGGCGAGGGTGAAAAGCCCCAGGGCGCGGGCTTCGGCGAGGAATTCCGCTTCGCGGGCGTAGGAAAGGCCGGCTTTTTCCATGGCGTTCCTGAGCGCCCCTTCGTAAAAACCGATCGAGGGAAAATTGTTGATCCCGTGAAAGCCGGCGTCCTGACAGCGGCGGAGGAGATCCCGGGGCGAATGGGTGGGGTCGGTGGGGCAGAGGCCGATGATGACCGGTTTGTCGCCGGCGCGGGTGAGGACCTCGCGTTGGGCGAGGTCGAAAATCATGTCGTTGGCGTTTCCCATCGGGAGAAATGAGGCGAGGGAAGGAATCCCCGCAGCGCGAAAACGCCCGCCGGCGGCGATGAGGAGGAAGTCGGCGCCGCCGGCAAGAAGATGCCGGCTGGCCATGCCGGAACCGACGGCGGCGCCGGTAAGCTTGTCGCCGAGATCCAGGCGGCTTTGGAAAACGGAACGGACGTATTCAGTCGACATGCGGCCTCCGACCCGGGGAACCCCTGTTTGAAATCAAATTTTCCCCATGGCCCGCATCTTCTTCAGGTTCAAATAACCGTCGATGACAATCACCGCCACCAGCGTCAGACCCACCACCACGTTCTGCAACTGGGTGTTGATTTCCAGCAGATTGAACATGTTGGTCAGGAGGGACATGAACGCCACTCCCAGGAGCGCCCCCAGGGCCGAGCCTTTGCCGCCGGCGAAGCTGCCCCCGCCGACCACGCAGGCAATCATGCAGGTCATGTGGATGCCAAGGCCCATGTATTGCGAGGGGCTTTGAATCCGCGCCACCGCCAGTATCCCCGCCAGGGCCGCCAAAAAGCCGGTCAGGGCGTAGCAGGAGAAGATAATCCTGGCGTCGCCGAAACCCATCAGCCGGGCCGCTTCGCGGTTTCCCCCCACAAAGTAGAGGGAACGCCCGGCGCGGGTGTAACCCAGGAAAAGGCTGAAGAAGACCAGGAGCAGCAGCATTATCCAGGTCATGTAGTACAGGCCGTGCATCTGTCCGGAACCCAGGTGGATGAAGTCGTCGGAAAATTTGCCGAGCGTCCGCACTTTCTCCAGCATGGTCATGGCGGCGCCGTAACAGATGTACTGGGTGCCAATCGTGGCTATGAGAGCGTTGATGCGCAGGACCGCCACCAGAAAACCGTTCAGGCAGCCCACCAACAAACCCGCCGCCAGCACCCCAAGGAGAATCAGGGGCAGCGGCAAACCCATGAGCGCCAGACGCCCCGATAAAATCCCCGCCAGAAGCATGGTCGAACCGATGGACAAATCGAAATAGCCGCAGATTAACAGAAGCATCATGCCGAAAGCCATGATGGCGGTGGGGGCGATGCTGGCCTGGAGGCTTTCGAAATTGCCCCGGGTCCAGAACACTTCGCCGGTAAGGGTCAGAATGGCAACCAGGATAAAACAGAGTGCGGCGGAGACGGATTCGTTCCGGCTGAATAATTTCCCAAGCATGACCTAAGTCCTTTTCGCGTTCAGGCGGACGTCCAGGTAAATCGCCAGCACCAGTATCGTCCCGAGAATAATCTGCTGGACATAAGTGTTGATGTTGTAGGAGGTCATGCCGTTCTGAAGCATGGACACGAAGAACAGCCCCAGCATGGTCCGCACCATGCTGCCCCGGCCGCCGAAAATGCTGGCGCCGCCAATCACCGCGGCGGTGATGATGCTGATTTCCAGGTTGTTCCCGATAGTGACGTGCGGGTGCGCCATCCTTGCGGTCATGAGGGTTCCGCCGAACGCCGACAGGGCGGCCGACAGCAGGAAGCAGAGGCACTTCACCCGGTTGGCGCTTAACCCGTAGAGGACCGCCGTGGAAACGTTGTGGCCGATGTAATAAAGCTGCTTGAGATGCCGCGAACGCCAGAGAAGAATTTCCAGGAACAAGGCGATAACCAGCATCAGGGGAATCGTCCACTTGACGCCCCAGCATTCCGCCGAAGCGAAACGGCGGAAGGCGGCGGGGAGCTGGCGGCCGCTGAATTTGGTGATGAGAATCCAGTTCACCCCCCTTACCGCCATCATCACCCCGATCGTCACCATCATCGAATTCAGACGGAAACGGGTGATTAAAAAACCGGCCGCCAAGCCAATCGCGGCGGCGATCAGGACCGCCAGGGGAATGGCCGCCTCCAGCGGGAGCTTGTAGGAAAACACGAACAATCCCATCATCGCCCCGCCGAAGCCGAACAGGGAACCCACCGAAAGATCAAGTTCCCCCATGATGATTAGCAACGTGAAGCCGACGGCGGCCAGGAAATTGAAAGACACCTCGTAAAGAATCGAATGCAGGTTCGCATAGGTCAGAAAGGAGGAGCGGGTGAGGGAAAGAAACAGGAACAGGGCGGCCGAAAGATAAAGAATCATCCAGCCGCTGAAGTCGAATTTCCGCTTCTCGTTTTCCACCAGGGTTCTGCCGGTTTCAGCCGTCATGGTTGCTTCTCCTCGGGGAGGGCTTCCGCCTCCCCCCCAACCGCCGCGTAGCGCATTATCGCCTGTTCGGTAAATTCGCCGCATGGAACCTCGCCCGCCAACGAATTGTTCCGCATGACCAGGATGCGGTCGCACAGGCTCATCAGCTCGGGAAGTTCGGAACTGAAAACCAGAATCGCCACCCCCTTCGCCGCCAGGTCCAGGAGAAAACGGTGAATCTCGGTCTTGGCGCCGACGTCGATGCCGCGGGTGGGTTCGTTCACCACCAGGATTTCCGGCTCCGGCACGAGACAGGCGGAGAGCATCACCTTCTGCTGGTTGCCGCCGGAGAGATTCCTGGGCCGGGTCGAAAGGGAAGGCAGGGCGATGGAAAAGGCATGCACGAATTTCCGGGCGGTGTCGCGGAGACGCTTGGACTTGATGAAGCCGCCGAAGCCGCTGTAACGCTCCAAAACCGGCAGGGACAGGTTGTCGGTGACCGGCAGATCGAGGAGCAGGCCGGCGATTTTCCGGTTGTTGTTCAGGTACATCACCCTCTCCCGCGCCAAACCGCGGGGACTCGGCCGGCCGACCGACCGGCCCTTCACCTCCACCGTGCCGGAGTCGCGGGACTCCAGGCCGTAGAGCATGCGGGACAGCTTGTTCACCCCCGATCCCTCCAGGCCGAAGACGCCGAGGATTTCCCCCTTGGCAAGCCGCAAGCTGGTGGGGTTGAGGGCGTTTTTCTTGGCCAGGTTCTTCACGGCCAATACCGTTTCCCCGCCGGGGGCCACGCCGGGGCTATCCTTGATATGGTACAGGCTCTGCCCGAGATCCCGCCCGACCATGTTGTTGATCAAGTCGTTTTCGCCGACCCCGCCGTCATTCACCAGGGTGGCGACGAAGCGCCCGTCCCGCAAAACCGTGATGCGGTCGGAAATCGACATGATTTCCTTGAAGCGGTGGGAGATGTAAATAATCGTGATGCCCTCCGCCTTGAGCCGGCGGAGAATGGCCAGAAGCATTTCCGCCTCGTGGTCGTTCAGGCCCGAGGTCGGTTCGTCGAGGATGATGACTTTCGGCTCCGCCACGATGCAGCGGAGAATTTCCACCATCTGCTGGCCGGCCAGGGTCACGGAAGCCAGGGGCGTCTCCGGCCGGATGGTCTTCAGGCCGAAGAGCTCCAGCTGGCGGCGGGCTTCCTCGTAAAGGGCGCGGTAGCTGATAACCGCGCTTCCCCGGCGGTAATGCGGATAGATGTTTTCCGCCACGCTGAGGTTTTCAAAGACCGCCAATTCCTGGTGGACCATCTGTATCCCCAGGGCGTGGGCGGCGGCGGGGCTGTAGGTTTTTATGCGTTGCCCGGCGAGTTCCACCGAGCCGGAATCGGGGGTTGTTTCCCCGCCGAGGATTTTCATGAGCGTGCTTTTGCCGGCGCCGTTTTCACCCATGATGGTGTGGATTTCGCCGCGGCGGATAGAGAAGGAGACGTGGGCGAGGGCTTTCACCACGCCGTAGCTTTTCGAGATGTCTTGGATTTTCAGGAAATCGGCGTCGGGATCGGGCATGGTTGGCACCTGCATTTTCGGTTAAACAAAATTGGGGAGGGCGGCGGGTGGTTGGGCCGCCCTCCGCTTGCTAATCAATGATAAAGCGGGGTGTCGTAGCTGTCCATCAGGTTGTGGTCGAAGTTGTCGACGTTTTCCTTGTTGATGACGACGTTGGCGGTGTAAATGGCGGGCGGGAAAACGCTGATTTTCGCGTTCTTGTTGTTGCTGGTGATGGGAATGTCCTGGAAGCCGTACTTGGCGAGCATTTCCAGGAAGTCGACGGCGAGGTAGCACATCATGGCGGTGCGGTTGGTGAGGGAGGCCTGGACGTAGCCGGTCTTGATGTATTCGAGCATGGCGTCTTCGCGGTCGGCGACGATGACGGTGAGGGAGCCGGGCTTCTTGCCGAGTTCTTCCATGGCGGTGCCGATGGCGGCGCCGCAGGCCGAGTCGAGGCCGACGAAGGCGGTCGCTTCGGGATGATTGTTCAGGAGATCCTTGGCGGCGCGGAGGCTGGCGGTGGCTTCGCAGTCGCCGTCCTGGTCGCCGACGATTTCCCAGCCGGTGCCGGCCAGGCGTTCCTTCAAGCCCTGGAACTTCTGATCGATGTTCGTCGAACCCCAGTTGCCGATGACCAGGAGTTTACCGGACTTGCCGCCGAACTTGAGGAGCTGATCCGCCGTCTCGCGGCCGGCTTCGACGTTGTCGAGGCCGATGTACAGATCGCCCTTTTCGCCGGATTCGGCTTCGACCAGGATAATCGGAATGCCGGCCTTCTGGGCCTTGACGATGCCGGGGTTCATGGCGGGGTCCCAGGCGACGGTGATGATGCCGGCCGGCTTTTTGGCGACGACCTGTTCCAGCGCTTCGCAGGCGGTTTGCGAGTTCCAGTCGTCGGAGCCCTGACGGATGATCTCCACCCCGAATTTGTCGGCGGCGTATTTGAAGCCGAGGTGCATGTCGTAACAGTAGGGTTGGCCAAGGCCGGGGGCGACGTAGTAGTAAGTATTGCGGGAACGTTCGCCGGCGAAGGCGACACTGAGGCAGAACAATACGGCGAGGGCGGCGAGGAACGTTTTTCTCATGATGGGTTCTCCCAAAAAGGTAATGACACGTTTTATATGACGCGATTTCGCATAGCGATGCAGTCAAACGGCCAGACAATTGCTCTAGTTCAATTCGATGTAGGCTAGGGTCTGGGGGTAGTCGTGTTGGCTGTTCACCTTGCCGTCGTCGGTGACCATGTCGAAGCAGCTGAGGATCAGCTTGCCGTCCCAGATGATGGGTTCGCCGGGCTGGTCCAGTTCGCCGTTGGCGCCGTTGGAGTCCGGGCTCATGGCGATGCGGGTCACGCGGCCGGAGGGGGTTATCTTGGCGACGGCGTTGGGGGAGAAGTCGGCGACGTAAATGTTGCCGGCGCCGTCCATGCACATGCCGTCGGTGGTCATGAGCTGGTCCTGGTTCTGGGCCCAGACCAAGTTCGACTTCACCGCGCCGTCGGGGCCGAACATAAGCTTGTGGACCGCGCCGTCCCCGAAGTTCCCGACGTAGAGGTTGCCGACCTTGTCGAACACCAGGCCGTCGACGCCGTATTGAATTTCCGGGTTCAGGGTGATGAAGGTGGCGATGATGTTCGGGTCGTCGAAGGTGTTCTGGACGACGATACCCTTGGCGTCGGCGGGGAAGCGGTAGAGGGCGCTGACCAGTTTCCCCGAGAAATCCTTCACCCGGGTCATGCAGCTTTGGGTGACGTAGAGCTGGCCGTTACGGTATTTCACGCCGTTCGGGTGCTCCATGCCGGTGGCGATTTCGGTGACGCGGGCGGGCTTGTCGTTTTTATCGAACTCGATTTTCAGGATGCGGCCCTGATCGACGCATTCAGGGCGGCCGGTCCAGCCCTGGTTGTCGACGAGGTAGAGGTTGCCTTCGGGGTCGAAGTCGAGGCCCATGGGACGGGCCGAACCGGAACGGGGATTGACCGGAACCTCGAACCAGTTGTGGACGCGGCGGTCGCGGTCGATCCGTAGCAGACGCCCGGGCATGGAGAGGTCGCCGAAGTTGGGGCAGGTGAGGACGAGGTCGCCGTTCGGGTGGACGGCCATCGAGTCGGGGGTGGCGACGAGATCCGAGGGTAGGGTGAGGAAGAGTTTGGATTTCTGCAGGTGATCCGGCACATTGTAGCGCAGGCGATCGGCAGCCGAGGCGGAGACGGCGACAGAGAGGGCCAGAACCAGGGCCAAAGCTGGGGCGAAGCGGTGCGACATGGGTTTTCCTCCGGTTGGACCAAAAAGGCGGTTGTCCCTTGGGCTTTCCAAGGTTGAATTGCGACAGGGCAGGGGGAGGGTGATGGCGATTGGGGTACGGGCAATTGGGTAGAGGGGACAGTTTTAGCTTGTCCGGGTAACAGCATTAAATTATCCGTTGTCGAAATTCGATGTATGCAATTTACCTGCCACTAAGTTAAGTTGCCGCGGCCAACCTTTTTTTTCTTTGATTTCGGCGTGTCGTGGAGTTTTGGCCAGGAGAGAGTGGTTTTAGGGGCAAATGAGGGGCGGGAGAAATTACCCCGCCGGTGTTTTCCTAACGTTTACCGCTGGACGGATTGCCCAGGTTGTGAAAATGCCCGATCGTTACCCGGTTTGGGTAAGGCCGCATTTCCCAATTGCCGCAAGTTGCCGTCATACTGCACCCCTAGCCCCAATTCCCCGGCTGACGGCGGCCAGTCGCCCGGCAGATAGCCGCTGCGGGCAAGAAGAACGTGGGGGCTTATTTTCTCGGCCAGCGATCGAACTGCGGCGAAGCGTTTCCGGCTGGATGCGTTCCAGTCGCGGTGTTCGCCGTCGGCGTTGAGGCCAAGATGAAAAACCAGTTGATCCGCTCCGGCGTAAAGCATCTGTTCCGCCTGCTCTTCCGACCCGGCCAAGGCCGAAGTGAAAAATCCCGCCTCCGCGGCGCGGCGAATCAGCTCCACCTCCCGGGCGTAACCCATGTCGGCCGCGTCCAAAAACGCCTTGTATTTGCCCTCCGCCAAGAGAACGCTGGGGAAATTCTGCAACGCGGCAAAACCGGCCCGGCGCAATTCCTTCAACAACATCGCCTGCGTGCGGAACTGGTCGCCGGCAAAGGCGGCGGCAAACACGGGAATGGCGGCGTCGCGGGGCGGCGGGTTGGCCAGGACCACGCTGTTGGCGTCGGCGTAGGGGAGGAGGCCGATTACCGACGCCGGCAGGGGGTGGGGGAAGCTGGCGGCATGGGTGACGAGGAGCCAGGCGGCCCCCGCTCTTTGCGCCGCCGAAAGGTCGGACGCCAAGCCGCCGATTCCCCAAAAAGGCTGGCCGCTTCTTTGCCGGGCGCGGTCGAGGAAATCATAAATTTCCTGTTTGTCCATGGGCTGGGTCCGTCCCTTTGGGTAAATGTTTTACGCGAAATGCGAAAAGGCAGGGTAACTTTCCCAATTTGAGCAAGAGGCGGGCTGGCTTGTCAAGGGAAAAGAAAGGGTAGGGAAGACGGAGGTAATTTTGGCAATGGGGCCTTTGTCTGTAATAATAGCCATTTTGTGGGCCCGCTTTTTGGCCCGAACGGGGCGACTGTCGTAAAAGCTGGCAGGAAAATTGCATTTCTATTAAACGTCACCCGCCTTATAATGCCACAAAATTTTACCGCCCCACAAAACCCCATTTCTCCAGCCGTTTCCAGCCCACCCGGGAGGAGTTCCGCATGCCTATCGCCGGCACCACCCAGAAATCCCTGACCCTGAACGTCGACCCGTTGAGCGGCTTTATAAAAGGTTATCCGCCGCTGCAACGCAACCTCTCCCACCTGAAAGGCATCTTCGCGGACCAGGACGCCTACGAAGCCATGCTGGCCAAGGAGGACACGAAAGTCTACGATTTCTTCGATTTGAAAATCCCCGAGACCGCCGACGACCTCGCCCTCGGCACCAGCCTGGTCTATCCCGGCAAGGTCGGCCGCGAATACTTCATGACCAAAGGACATTTCCACACCGTTCTCGGCGCGGCCGAGGTATACTACTGCCTGGCCGGCCACGGCTACATGCTGATGGAAAGCCCCGACGGGGAATGGGAGGCGGCGGAATTGACCCCGGGGAGCGCGGTTTACGTCCCCGGCCGTTACGCCCACCGCAGCATCAACATTTCCCCCGACCAAACCCTGAAAACCTTCTACGTATTCCGCGCCGACGCCGGGCATGATTACGGCACCATCGAGAAAAACGGCTTCCGCAAGCTGGTGGTCGAGAAAAACGGCAAGCCGGAATTCGTCGACAACCCCCGCTGGAGAACCTGATGACCCGACTCCTTCTCGCCCACGACCTGGGCACCACCGGCAACAAAGCCACCCTCTTCAGCGAGGAAGGCGGCTTAATCGCCAGTACGACTTACGCCTACGGCACCGATTACGCCGCCGGCGGTTTTGCCGAACAGGACCCCGAGGATTGGTGGCGGGCGGTGTGCCAGACGACCAGGAAACTCATGGAACAACACGACCCCGCCAAGGTCGCGGCGATTTCCTTCAGCGGGCAGATGATGGGCTGCCTCTGCGTGGACCGCCAAGGGAAGCCGCTGCGGAAACATATGCTTTACTGCGACCAACGTTCCACGCCGCAGGAAGCCGCCTTCAAGGAAAAAGCCGGCGGTGACCGCGTCTACCGCATCACCGGCCACCGCGCCAGCGCCTCCTACGGCGCCACCAAGCTCATGTGGGTGCGGGACAACCAGCCGGATATCTACAAAAACACCCATAAAATGCTGAACGCCAAGGATTACCTCACCTTCCGCCTCACGGGACGCATGATCGCCGAACCCACCGACGCCTCCGGCACCAACCTTTACGATCTCGCCGCCGGGACCTGGTCCCGCGAATTGGTCGAGGCCGCCGGCCTGGACGGCGACAAACTGCCGGAACTAATTCCCGCCACCGGCAGCCTCGGCGACCTCCCCCGCGAAGCGGCCGCGTCGGTCGGCCTGATCCCGGGGATTCCGGTGGTCGCCGGCGCCGGCGCCGGACTCTGCGCCGGAGTGGGCGCGGGGTCGGTCGCGCCGGGTTTGACTTACAATTATCTGGGGTCGTCCTCCTGGATTGCCACCACGAGCGACCAACCGCTTTACGACGCCGAGGAGCGAACCTTCACCTGGGCCCACGCCGTGCCGGGGGCCTTTCACCCCTGCGGCACCATGCAGACCGCCGCCGCTTCCTACGCCTGGCTGAAAAAGGAAATCTGCCACGAGGAAACGCAAGCCGCCGAAGCGGCGGGGGAAAGCCCCTACGAATTCATGAACCGCAGCGCCGCCGCGTCCCCGGCCGGGGCCAACGGGCTCATCTTCCTCCCCTACCTTTTAGGCGAAAGGACGCCCCGCTGGAACCCCTTGGCGCGGGGAGGTTGGGTCGGGCTGACCATGACCCACAGCCGCGGGGACATCGTTCGTTCCGTCCTCGAAGGGGTGTCGATGAACTTGGCGATCATCGTCGACATCTTCCGGCGTCACGGCCAGCCGGTCGACAAAATCACCGTCATCGGCGGCGGGGCCAAAGGCGAATTGTGGCGGCAGATTATGGCCGACATCTACGACGTGGAGATCGCCCGGCCGAACTATCTGGAGGAAGCCACTTCCATCGGCGCCGCGATTATCGCCGGAGTCGGGGCGGGAGTGTACAAGGATTTTTCCGTCGTGGAGCATTTTTTCCGCATCGTCGACCGGGTCAGGCCGAATCCGCACAACCGCGAAGTCTACCGCCGGAACCAGGCTTTGTTCGACCGCCTCTACCAAGCCCTGGAACCCACCTTTCCCGATTTTGTCGCCTGAAGCAAAGGAAGAACCGTCATGCGCGCACTGGCTGTGATACGCCCGAACGAGATGAAAATTGTCGACGTCCCCGTCCCCCAACCCGGGCCTTACGACATCCTGATTAAGTCCGAGGCGGCCTTTATCTGCAACGCCACGGACCGGAAACTGGTGGAGGGGCATTTCCCCGGCGTTGGAGCCGACCAGTATCCCCTGCTGCTTGGCCACGAAAACTCCGGCCGGGTCGAAAAAATGGGGGCCAAGGTGAAATCCTTCCGGCCCGGGGACCGGGTCATCGGCGGGCTGATTCTCAGTCCCGAAGGGGGCGAGTTCAAAAGCGGCTGGGGCGGGAACGCCGAATACGTCCTGGCCCGCGACCACCAGGCCATGGTCGCGGACGGCGCCGCCACCGCGGACCAGGGCTGGGATGAAATCTACCAAATCATGCTGAAAGTCCCCGACTACGTACAGCCCGACGCCGCCGGCCTCCTCTGCACCTGGCGGGAGGTGTACGCCGCCTTCACCGACTTCAACCTCCAGCCCGCGATGCGGATATTGGTGTTTGGGGCCGGTCCCGTGGGCCTCAGCTTTATCCGCTTCGCCAAACTGAAAGGCTTCGCCTTCATCGCGGTGGTCGAACCGCAAGCCGCCAAACACGCCCTGGCCAAAAAACTCGGCGCCGACGTCATTTACACCCCGCAACAGGATTTCGTCACCCTCTTCCAAAAGGACGCGGGGGGAAAAGCCGACGCGGTCATCGACGCGGTGGGGCACCCCGCCATCACCAATTCGGCCCTGCCGCTAATTAAAATGGCCGGTTCGATGTGCGTCTACGGGGTTATAGCCGACGCCAATATCACCCTGGAAAAACATCGCGGCCCCTATAACTTCAACCTGCTGGTGCATCAATGGCCCACCCGGGTCTACGAAGCCGCGGCCCAGGCGCCGCTGTGCGAATACATCAAGGACGGACGGCTGTCGGCGGCCGATTTCGTCACCGGCCGCTACCGGCTGGACGACTACGCCGCCGCCTTCGCCGCTTCGCGCCAGCCAGACGCCATCAAGACCATGCTGACCTTCTGAATGGCCTGGGAGCGAGCGGGAGCAGGCGGGAGCGAGCGGGAGCGGATGGGAGCGGGGAGAGGAGGTAGCTGGGGTTGAGGGGGGCGGGGGGGGGATTTTCCGGCCCGACAAATTTAACGCAAACAGTAATTAATGCCAAGATAAAGGAAACGCCCTTTCACTAGAAAGGGCGTTTTTTTTGTTGCATTAATCAAATTATATAGGCGGTTTCCAGACATATTTCGTTGTAAATATAGTATTTATACTATCAAGTGTAATGTCAATGCCTTAATTGGTACTTTCTAAGTGGATTCAATGCGGTGACATTAATTTTCTTTGGGGCGAAAAGTTGTCAAAACGTGAAGATAATCACTACTAATCGTGAAGTTAACGAAGATACCAAAAAATTACCACTGAATTTTTTGTGAATTTAGCTTGCGTAATTAATTGAAATCTGTTATGGATTAATGAAATGCCTGTAATTAAGTTGGTTTATAAACCTAGGGCGGCTTACTTGGTGGGCGGTTTACGTCCGCTAACTTTTTATAAATTAAGGTGTTACTAGTAAATTCCTGCCTGGACGCCAGGGGGATTTTCGCTTTGTTTTTAGTAAAAGGAATCAGGCAATGCGGAGGAGGAATGGGATGAACATGGAGCGGCTGGCACACTGGGCACGCATAATGTGCTTAGGCTTGGTGCTGTGGGGGGTGGGGGGACGGGCTTGGGCGGTCACGGAGAGGGATATTAATTATACTTATGGCAATTCAATAGATACCGGTGGCATTGCTCCATCGGGTGATTTTTACGCTATTCACAGCAATGATCTCTGCCAAGTAACCTCTTGGGGCGAGACTTCTCCAGGATCTGGAGTCTGGACCCCATTAACATATTCGGTTACGCCTTTATCTAGTCTGACTGCCACATACAATATATATCATATTGTCACTGGTGGAAGCGTAACGGGCGAGACTAACGACATTCCTGCTAGCGTTTATGTCGAGGGGGGTACGTGGAATTCAACCACTACAGCAGCAAGAATCGACGGCAATTTGATAGTCCAAAATGGTGCGAATATCCGTGGCTCTGTGACAACTTTCACCGTTACCGGCACGACCAGCGTCACCGGTGATGTTGCGTCTAACGGAGGAGCAGTCAACTTCCACCAAGAACCCGCTACCGCAGCAGCCAATATCATTGACGTCTGGGGTGACCAGAGCGACAAAGAATACAGCACCGGCACCGCGTATACTGGTCAGATTACCGTTAGAGATGCTAACGTAGACGGTGTAGTTGACAGTTCAATAAAGGCTATGGGCGGTAATGGCAAAAATATAGTCGAATCATTCGATTCAAAATATGACGGAACACGTATTGAAGTAGCCGGTCCTGGCAGCACGATCACCATGGGTAACCGCACCGTGCTTCAGGATTCTGCTTTATCAGCCACTGGAGCCGATACCATCATAACCATCAACGGCACCACTGCCACCAATGATGATGCGATTATTGATTCCACTATCACTACCACCGGTACGGGCAGCAAAATCATTTTGGACCATATAGATCATATCGGAGGCACCATCGGTATTAATAGTGGCAGCAAGATTTCTACTTCTGGCGACGGCAGCGTGGTTGAGATTTCCGGCCGGAAAGGGACAAACGGTGATGGGTATGACCAGTATTTTCTTGATATCGAAAACACAACCATCAGTGCCCAAAGCAGCGCTGCTGGCGGTACCAGTTCGGTACTTTTAAAAGATATTCGCTTGATAAACAATACCAGTGTCACGGCCACGGGAACCAATAGTAGCGTAAAAATCAATGCGGTCGCCATTAACGGCGGGGCCGACCGGAACACCATTTCCGCGACCGGCCTCAATAGTTCAGTCAACATCACGGCAACGGGCTATACCGGGGATTTGGGGGATGGTTCGGATGATATCCCGGCCAATATTACGAACATGAGCATCTCCGCCACCGGCGGCAACAACAAGGTCGATATCAGTGCACACGGAATCATCGGCTCGACCGTCAAATCCGGCGATGATATCAATACTGGTTCCGGCGGCTATATCAATGTTGAAAACATTCGTACCATAACCAACACTGATATGACCGCGGTGGATTATATCGACATTAATAGCGCAACTGGCGAAAGCGTAACCATCAACACTACCGGCGGCGGGCGTCAGTTCATGCGAGCGGGGAACCTGGTCTCCATCGACACCATTCAGACCTTGGCCAATACTGACATCAGCACCACCAATCAGTCCAGCCGGGTACTCCTCACTGGCGACGGCAGCACCAATGCCGCCCATGGTATCCAGAATTCGCTCGTCGATGCAAATGGTGACGATAACCATATCGTGGTGAAAGATTTCGCAGTGATTAACGATTCCACTTTCCGAGCGGGAGACAGCGCCACCGGCCCGAAATCCACCATCGAATTCACCGGCACCGGACTCAACTCCTCCTCCTATACCAACCTGACCGCCACCGCGGTTGGTGTCGCCAGCACAGTGGACATCGATAAAGTCGGAAACGTCACCGATTCCCTCCTCTCCACCAACGGCGCCAATAGCGTCGTGACTATCAAGGGTAATGTGACCAACACAGTCCCCACTCCGGTCCAAGCCGTCTACAACAATGTGGATGTCACCGCCACCGGCGTTGGCGCTAAGGCTTATGTCGTTGAGGGCGTCACTATGTCAAATACGCTCGACACTGACACCGGCGCAATCCTCGCTGAAGGTGGGCGTAATAACATCGTGCTTGGCGGAAATGTTGCCTTCAACAATTATGACATTAAGACAACCGACGGCGACGGAATTATCGACATCAACAATAACGTCACCATGACTGGAACCACGACCCAAG
This sequence comes from Planctomycetota bacterium, assembly GCA_031555915.1. Classification (GTDB taxonomy): domain Bacteria; phylum Planctomycetota; class SZUA-567; order SZUA-567; family SZUA-567; genus JAJBSZ01. The sequence continues at coordinate 5,507 of JAVBTZ010000047.1, read as the reverse complement.
CGACAGGCGGTGCCAACAACAAAATCAAGGTCAACGCCGGCGCCGGATCTGGCCGGGTCTCCTTCGCCGCCGCCAGTTCCATCGAAGCGGAAGGCCCGGACGCGCAAATCGATGTGCGTGACAACACCACCTTTAACGATAGCCATATCCGCACCTGGAACAGCGGCGCGGTTGCCAAGGTTGGCGATCATTCCAACCTCATTTCAGTTAATGGCCAGATCGATAACAGCAACACAACCGGCGTCGAATTCACCAACGGCAGCTATATTGAGGCGGTAGGCGGCCTGTATGGCGGCAACACCCTGGTCGACGTCAAGAATCGCGTGTCCTTCAACAACAGCGGCATCAGAACCCTCGGCGGCAACAACCAAATCGAACTCACCGCCGTCCTCGACGGCAATGTCGCCTTCCAGAACAATAGCTACATCGACGCCAACGGCGGCAACACCCATCTCAACGCCACTGGCAAACAGGACAACAATCTCTGGGTGACCTTTAACAAAAGCACCGTGGATCTTGACAAGGGCGGCAATATCGTCACCTTTAACGACAATGTCTTCTTCGCCGACGCCAGCAAACTTATAGTTGGTGATGATGAAAAAGATAGCGGCAACGAGATTCACATGGCCAACAAGGTCATCTACAACAACAGCACCGTGGCCCTCAAAGGTTTCGAAACTATCGTTGATTTGAGCCAGAATGTCCAATTCATCAACAATAGCTCCTTCGATGTGATGGGTGACGAAGCGACTGTCGACCTAAACCAAAACGTGACTTTCACCAACAGTAATTTCAAGGTAAAAGGAAACAAAGCCGATGCCGAACTGATGGACGGCGTCACCTTCACCAGCACCGTCCCGGGCACCCCAACCAACCGCAGCCGCTTCGAGGTCGTGGGGAACGAAGGCAAGATCTTCACCGGCAAGAACGTGACTTTCAACAACGCCACCCTCGGCCTCAAAGGCAACGACGGAGGCAAGGTGGAAATTACCGAGAACGGCGCCTTCTCCGGCACCTCGCTAATTTCCGTCATCGGCTCCGGCGACACTCTGCACATCCACGGCAATCCCGCCACCCCGAATCCACTTGGTGGCCTCGGCGTGCAAATCACCGGTAAAACCGAAATTTATGTCCAAGGCGGCAAAAACAACGTCGTGGTCGACGGCACCACCACCATCAAGGATGATGCCCAGGCCAACATCTTGAGCAACGACAATTTCGTCAGCTTCGACGATGACGCCCTCGTCGCCAACACTGCCGCCGTCAACGTGTCGGGCAACCATAACGACGTGGACATCACCGGCCGCACCAGCTTCATCGACAACACCAGCCTAAACGTCGGCGGCACCGCCAACGACCTCCTTATCACCGGCGATGCAAAATTCCTCAACGCCGCCGCCGTCAATCTGAAAGGCACCGATAACATCTTCGCCATCGACGGTAAAGCCGCTTTCCTCAACAATGCCTCAGCCAACGTCGAGGACGACGACAACACCGACCTAACCATCTCCGGTAACGCCTCCTTCGACAACTCCGCCACCTACAACCTGAACGGCGACAGCAACATCCTGAACGTCTTCGGCGCCGCCAAGTTCGGGGAAAAATCCACCGGCGTGGGCGGCGTACCGGACGGCGACTTCGCCGGCATCACCGCCGCCGGCGAAAACAACACCATCATCCTCAAAGGGAACGCCCACTTCTACAACAACAGCATGGTCTACGCCACCGGCGGCGAAAACACCATTGTCCTCCTGGATAAGGTCGAGTTCGACAAGGACGCCCAAGTCCACGCCCTGAACAGCAAGAACAAGGTCATCCTCCGGAGCGGCTCCCCCGACACCGGCGGCCTGGAGACTTTCGACACCGACTGGAAAGACGGCAGCTATGTTTTCGATCCCAAAAACCCGGTCGAAAACGCCAAGCAGAAAATTCCCTACACCACCCAGACCTTTTTCAGCGGCCAGGGCAACAACCTGATTGTCGCCGGCAACACCCTGATTAACGAAGACGCCCGCATCAAGTTCTACCGCGATTCCAGTCAGGACGCCGACCTCGCCCATAACGGCACCAACGACGGCTTCGACAACACCGTCGCCTTTATCGAATACTCGCAGTTGACCGGCAAGATGGACCTGCAGGGCGGCCTCAATCATCTCCTCATCGCCGACCGCACCCGCTACAACGGCTGGACCCAAATGGCCGGCCCCGCCAACACCCTCGAAATCGCCATGGACCAGGACCTCATCAACCGCCGCACCCGCTACGCCAATGACGCCACCCTCTACAACGTCACCGGGCAGGTCGTCTTCCAGGACAAGGACAAAAACGGCAACGGCTGGGCCTTGGCCGGCAGCACTCAAAACGAAGTCCTCATCTCCAGCGGCCAACTCACCAACCTGCACGGCAGCGTCATCGGTTCCGACACCATTGAGTCCGTCGTCAACATCACCGGCGGCCAGACCAACCTCCTCGTCTCCGGCGCCGCCGGCACCCTCTACTGGGTCGACATCGAGGACCAACTGATGGACACCCCGGTCGGCGCCGTCTCCAAGTTCTACGCCGGCTTCCGCACCCAGGGAGCGTACGAAAAACTCGAAACCAACCTCTACGAAGGCAATGTCTACAATATCCGCGCCAAGGTCGGGGACGTGGCCCAGGACAACGGCGACTTCTCCGATTACGTGGTCGGCAAAGCCGGCAGCGCTTCCAAGTACCTCCGCCGCGACGAAGTCCTCAACAACGGCAAGCCCGGCGAGGCCCTCGACAACTACATCAATTTCGTCGGCAATCCCGCCGTCACCAGTGGCGACGCCCCCAATAGCCCCCTCAACCAACCCGACGTCGCCGCCAAAACCCCGGCCCGCAAGGTTTACCAAAGCTACTCCATCCTCAACATGAGCGAAACGCACCTCGACTCCGGCGCCGTGGTCAACATCGGCGGGGTCCTGAGCGGGCAGTACGGTTACAAAATGTTCAACGAGCCCACCACCAAGTCCGGCGCCAACGACTACGACCGCAACCAAGAACGCCTCGGCCTCGGCAATCAGCTCTCCACCAACGTCCTCTCCATCTATGGCGGCTCCAAGCTGATGATCCACGAAGACGCCGCCCGTACCGGCAAGTCCAGTTCCACCATCGCCTCCTTCTACAGCGAGGAAACGCGGAACATCATCAACAAAGCCTACATCCAGGCCGGTTCGGAAATGACCATCGACCGCACCACCGTCCACGGCACCGTCCCCGGCACCGCCGAAATCCACGTCCTCGGCGGCACCGAAACGAGCGGCGTCCTCTACGGCTTCGGCGAATGGAACGCCAACGACCGCTCCCACCAGCCCCTCCGCGCCAACCTGGTCGGCAACCTTTACCTCGACACCAACGCCCTCCTCCAGCCCTTCGACGCCGACTTCTACTCCCACAAGGATTCCGACGGCTACAACGACGCCCTCCGCAACCACCACACCTTCGACACCTACAACCAATACGAAAGCCAGAACAACCAACTGCGGGGCGTGGTCTTCCAGGTCTCCAGTTCCGACGGCACCGCCGCCGGCACCGGCGGCAACACCTACTTCCAATCCTCCTCCACCATCCGCTCCCGTCTCTTCGCCGACAGTAACGGCATGAACCCCGAGGTCGTCGAAGGCGACAGAGTCAAAAGCCCGACAACCAGCTACTCCGATTACCTCAAGTCCACCGGCTCCGACTTCTCCGCCATCGTCGACCCCGACATGACCGCGGTCAAGTCCGACCTCGTCCGCCCCTACAACAAGGTCCAGTACCAGCCGGTCTTCGGCTACCATTCCGACCTCGCTTCGAAACTCAAGTTCAACATCTTCGACTGCAACACCAAGGAACAGTCCTACTACTTCAAAGTCATCGACGGCGACCGGACCATCAACGAACTGGTCGGCTACAACGACGCCAACCACCTCTTCAACAACCAAATCCTGGTCTCCGACATGCTCGGCTCCTGGAACTTCCTGAAGTCCAGCGACAACCAGGACATCACCCTCCGCTTCCGCCTCCTGGCCGAACACCCCATGAACGGCGGCCTCGCCGCCAACGTCCTGGACGAGAACAACCTCGCCATGGCCCGCATCATGGATGAAATCCGCTATCCCTTCTGGACCCCCTACACCGACCTCAACCTCGGCATGGACCCGTCCTTCCAGAAGCGGGCCGAGTTCGGCGGCGGCCTCAACCCCAGCGTCCCCGGCTACAACGGCAACATGTCCGAGTGGTACGCCGCCAACAAGAAAAGCGGCAACCACGCCTTCGACAACTACACCGCCTCCTACATCGCGGACTGGGAACGCTTCTTCCTCGGCCTCCAGGACACCCTGGCCTGCGCCACCAGCATCGACGACGTCATCAACCAGCTCCAACCCGAAGTCTACAGCACCCTCACCGACACCGACTTCGACATCATGTCCGCCTTCATCCGCAACCGTGAACGCAACAGCCTCGCCAACCGTTACCGTCCCTATGTCAACGACTACTGCAACCGTTGCCCGAAACAATCGGCCTGCCCCCACAAGTCGGTCGACCCGGGCAGCCTGCAGTTCTGGGCCAGCGCCTTCGGCGCCGACGGCAACTACAACCGCGACAACGGCACCAGCAACGGCATCGCCAGCCGCAGCAGCTACGGCTACGACACCAGGCTGTGGGGCGGCGCGGTCGGCCTAATCCGCGATTGGGAACGGAGCTACCTGGGCGTGACCATCGGCTACGGCACCCAGAAGAACAAGTGGGACGGCCTCCCCGCCGAAACCAAGACCGACGCCTACATCGCCGAAGTCCTGTACGGCCGCCGCATCGGCAAGGGCTTTGTCGAAGCCTACGCCGACTTCTCCTACAACGATCAGGACGTCCGGCGCAGCATCAAGGCCGGCCGGTACGAAGCCAACTTCGACGCCAAGTTCCACGACCTGGTCTTCGCCGGCGGAGTCAGGGCGGGTTACCTCGCCGACCTGGGTTGCGGCTGGACCCTGATGCCCACCGTGGCCGTGAACGTCATGCACGCCCGGTCGAACACCATCGAGGAAACCCGCGGCTCCATCGGCGCCCAAGGCGCCGCCACCCAGCTGGTCCTCGACCAGAGTTCCATGAACCGCACCGTGGTCCGCGTCCCGATTATGGCCAAGGTGTCGAAGGTGTTCAAAACCGGCAATTGCGTGGAAATCGTGCCTGAAGCCCACGCCGGCGTCATCGCCAACCTTGGCAACACCAGCAGCAAGGTCAAGGCCAAGTTCGCCGGCAACCCGACCGACAACCGCTGGTTCAGCGCCGAGTCGGAAGGCAAGGGCGATGTCGAGGCGGTCGTCGGCGGCAGTGTGGAAATCGGCCGCAAAGACCAGTACTACTTCTCCGGTTCGTATGACTTCAGCGCCTCCAAGAACTCGAAGGAACATTCCTTCTCGCTGGCGACCGGGGTCAACTTCTAAGGCGGTATAAAACACCGCATCCCCCCCGCGCTTGGCGTGGGGGGGATGCGGCGAGTATAA
>JAVBTZ010000248.1:0-13267 GCA_031555915.1 Planctomycetota bacterium | reverse complement strand
GGAAGGCAGGCGGACAGCCAAGGGAAAAACTACAGAAGCAAAAAAACATCCGCTATACTAAAGATAACAGCATTGGTAGGTGAAGAACCTGACATTGGGTGCGAAAGCGCAGGCAAAGTTTTTTGGAAGGGGGGGTTCGGGGGGGACAGCTTTTTTGTCAAAAAAAGTTTCCCCCCCGGGTGTCTTCGGCAGGAATCGCGCCGCATTTACTTTTTCCCTTTTGGTCTTTTTTGCTGTATGTTCCGGCTTGGGGGTGGTCATGGCTGATGAGATGAGCCAGGAAGATATTGATGCGTTGCTTGGGGGGGGGTTGGGGGCGGAGATGGAGGCGCGGCTGGGGCCGGCGCAGCCGGTGGCGTTGTCGGCGTTGGCGGTGGAGGGTCCGCCGGCGGATCCGGCCAGTATCAACATGCTTTACGATGTCGAGTTGGAGGTGAAGATTGAACTTGGCCGCACCATGTTGTCGGTGGAGGACATTTTGCGGTTGCGTGAGGGTTCGATTGTGCAGTTGGACAAGGATGCTGGTGCGCCGGTGGACATTTACATCAACAACCGTTTGGTGGCGGAGGGTGAGGTTTTGGTGTTGAACGATTACTTTTGCGTGCGTGTGACGAACATCCTTTCCAACAAGGACCGGGCGATTTCCAAAGCGGACCGGTGAAGTTACATTTCCCGGCCGCCGAATCGCCTGCCAAGGCTCCGCTCGCCATGGCCCAATGCAAATTATAACCGCCGCAGGGACCGTCCACCCCCAGCATTTCGCCGGCAAAGTACAATCCCCGCAGCAACCGGCTTTCCATGCTTTCCGCCTCGACATCGCGCACATCCACGCCTCCGCGGGTTATCATCGCCCGTTCCCAACCATCAGTCTCGCTAACCCGCAGCGGAAACGCCGCCAAGGCCAGGATGAGTCGTTCCCGTCCCGCCGCGGTGATTCTTGCCGCCGTATCCCCTCCCACCCCGGCCCAATCGCCAAGCCAAGCCGCCAAGCGTGCCGGCAAAAACTCCCGCAACAATACCGGCAATTCCCTGCCGCCGCATTCCGCCCGCCATTTGGCCAACTGCCCCGCCCATTCCGCCGGCCCTTTGCCGGCCAGCCAGGCGATACTGATTTCAACCCCGTCCTTACTCCGCGTCAGAGCCTCGGCCAGCGACCCCGACATATCCAACACCGCCGGCCCTGAAATCCCGCGGTGGGTCAACAGCAATTCGCCCCGCCCCCGCAATTCCTCCCGTCCCTTGCGGCGGCAGCGTACCAGGCTGTCCGGCAGCACCAGCCCGGCCAGGTCTGGGTCCAGGCCTGTACCCCGCAGCCCGACCAAACCTGGAACCGGCGGCAAAATCCGGTGGCCAAGTTTTTCGGCGATGCGGCAGCCTTCCCAGGTCGCGCCGGTGGCGGGATAACTTTTCCCTCCGGTGGCGAGAACGGCGGCGGCATAAGGTTCGCCGTCGAGGAAAATCTCATCGCCCTTTTTTTCGATCGCTTCGACTCGCCTTTCGGTGATTAAAGTCACGCCCAGATCTCTGGCCTTGGCGACCAGGGCGTCACGGACCTGCCGGGCGGATTGGGATTGGGGGAAGAGGTGCAAATTGTCGGCGGTTTGGAGCGGTTGGCCGATTTCCTCGAAAAGTTGACGCAGTTTTTCCAAGGGGAAAAAGTTCAAGGCGGGCGTGATGAAGCGGCCGTGTTTTCCGAAGAGGGGAGGCCATTCGGAGGCGGGGCGGAGGTTGCCGGCGTTGCAGTGCCCGCCGCCGGTGATGAGGAGCTTTTGCCCGGGCTGGCGGTTTTGTTCGAAAAGAAGGGTTGGCGTGCCGGAGCGGGCGGCGGCGATGGCGGCGGAGAGTCCGGCCGGGCCGGCGCCGACGATGGCGAGGGTGGTATTGGGCATGGGAATTTTTTCCTGCGATTCTTTAAAACGACCAACCGCCCTCCACCAAAACGCTCTGTTCGAATTCCGCATCCGGCAAGACCACCCCGCGGTAATTCACCCCCAGTTTGAAGCTGTTCTTGAAGGTGGCATCCACCCCAAAAGTCCCGGCCAGCGATCCCTGGGCGGTTAGGGGCGCCATGCGCGAGAACGCCCCGCCGCCCCGCGCCGCCGCCTCGGGCGACAAGAACGCCCCGCCCTTGAAATTGTACGCGTACTCCAATCCGGCCGAAGGGCTCACCTCCCCCCACCGTGGCGAAAAGGAGCGCCGTACCGTCGCCCCCAGGACCGCCGCATACTGCCCCATTCCGCCGGCATCGCCCGCCTCGCCGTTGGCGTCGAAGCGCGAAACCGCGCTTTCCAAGCGGGTGAATGGCGCGAGGGTAAACCGTTTCTTCCGATATTCGTAACCCAAGGAGACGCTCCCGAACAACTGCTCCCCTCTCCTCCCCCCAACGGCCGGCAAAAAGGTTCCGTCCCGTTTCTGGGAGTCCAGGCCAAACGAACTCCCCCCCAACATTCCTTCGACAAAAAACCCCGGCCCGAGAACGTATGACCCATACATGGCCGCCGAAAACGCCTCCCCCCCCAGCCTTGCGCCGGCGTCGCCGATACTGTTCCAATCCCGCGAAAAACCCGCCGTCACCCCCACCGCCAAGCGGTCGCCAAAGGCATAATCGGCCCCGAAAGTCGTGGCGATATTATGCGTATCCGCCGCGTCCTTGCCGCTGGCGCCGAAATTGACCGCCCCCCCGCTCCACCACGACCATCGGGCCGGAGCCTTGGGCGCCGCCAAGGCAGCCCGGCCGACCGCGCCCCAACCGGTCGCGCCGGCTCCCAAATGGGTCAAATTGATGGACTCCACGATTTGCGCCGGAATGGATGCGTCGAGCTTCCGATCCCGAAACTGCCACGGCCCGATCGGCCGGTTCAGGCTCATTTGGAGCATAGTCTTGCGGTTGCTCCTATCCCCTTCGGCGCGAATCGCCGCCAGCCGTTCGGAGATGCGTCCAGCCTGGCTGCGGAAATAGAATTCGGCGCTTGCCGCCTTGGCGTCGCGTATGATTGTGAAGTCGGGGTCGCTGGCGATCTCGGCCGCCGGCGCCAGGGCCGGAACCAAGGCCAGCATAAATCCCAACAAGAGAGCGGTAAGAATCAACATTCGTCTCCCAGCGCCAAGGTACAATTGGCGCTTCGGTTTTACCCGCGGTTTACGAATGTTGTGTTAGCTTCCCTTCCAGTTCATTCTCTTCCTTCCGAACCAACGCCCTCAAGCCATTTTCAACAGGCGGTCGAATCCGGTCTGTTTGCAGATCCGGCTCACCTGGGGATTGAGATGGCGGATTTCCATTCCTCCCCTTCGCGCCATGAATTTATGGACGCCGAGTATCGCCCTGAGGCCGGCGCTGGACAGGTAAGTAACCCCTGCGAAATCCAGAATCAACCCTTCCCCCGCCCTTTCGCAATACTGCGTCGTTTCGCGTTCAAACGCCGCCGCGGTCTTGGCGTCGATGCGACCGGTAACCAGCAGGGCGATTTTGGCGCCTTCATTGACTTTGACGATTTCCATATCCGTGCCCTTTTTCATTGCCGCGGCCGGCAGGGAATTCCATGCCAGCTCGTGCCGTCGCCGAACGTTTCCCCGCGCATCGCCAGGGACAACGCCTCCAGGTTCGCCTCCGCCCCCAAACGCGAATCCGGCAACAAATACGCGTTCGCGCCGACGCCGGCCCGGTCCCCCACCTGCACCGACCCGGCGGTCAGGTTGCCCTCCCCGTCCATATTCGCCAGGATGACCGCCTGCGGCGAAATATACGCGTCGTCCCCTATGGCGATGCGGTCCATCCCGCTGAACCGGACCGACTCCAAGCCGACGCGCCGCCCCACCCGCATGCCCAGTAAGCGTAGCGGCCAGGCAAGAAACGGCGTGCCCATAAGCGGCTGCAGGAAATATCGGCTGCCGAAGTGGTCGTAAGCCCCCGCGACCAATTCGCCCCGTCTGGCCCCGCCGCGGCCCATTAGCAGCCACTTGAGAACGACGATCGCCAGAAAAGCCACGGCTGTCATGAGAAAACAACTGAAAGGCAAGGCCGGAACGACCAGCCAGGGGGAGATTTTCCCCACCCGCAGCATCTGCCCCAGGACCGCCGCCGCCATCCCCACAAAGAGAAGGTTGGGGATGACAATCCGCAAGGCGTCCCAAAAATAGCGGAGGGGCAAACGGATTCGCTTCCATCCCCGGGCGGCTTCGGCGCCGGCGCCGTTCTGGCGGCGTCCGGTGAGGAAAAGGGGCGGCGAACCGAACCAGGCCGAACCTTCGGTCGTGTGTCCGTTGTCCGGCGCCAGCGAGAGACAGCCGAGCCGGCAGCGTTTGCCGATTACCGAGCCGGCGGGGACCACCGCGCCGTGTCCCAGGCTCGCGCCTTCCCCCAAATGCACCTTGCCGACGGTAAAGAAGCCGTGCGCCACCTGCGGCGCCCCCAGAATGACCTCGGGAGCGATTCGGCAATAGTCCCCAATCCGCAACAGGGACGGCTGCACGCCGTGCACGCTGGCCACCTTCGCCCCCTTCCCCAGCTTGGCTCCCAGGAGGCGGAACCAATAACCGAGATAGATAGTGGTAAACACCGAACCCGCCACGCCCAGGCATTCCTGATAAACCGCGTTGAACAGCCAATGCCGCACATAGCGCCAGCTGTTGATGGGGTAACGCCCCTCCTCGACGTTGGGAATAAGGTATTTCTTGAGGAAGGCCGCCTCCAGGCACACCAGCGGGATGAAGGAAATGGCGATCAGGGGAACGGCGAGGAAATATTGGCGGGCGGTATCGTACCAGTTAAACCAGGCGATCAGGAAGATGCCGGGATAGAGCGGCAGCAAGCCGAGAAGCGGCAGCGAAAAAGATCCCAGGAGCAGGGGCAGGGAATTCCCCGGCGACCAGCAAACGGGAGTGTCCTTCGGCAGGCGGTGGGCCAGAAAAGCGGCCGGGGAACCGGACCAGATTTCCAGACTGGGAATGCGTCGCTTTTCGTCGAGGAGGGACAAATCCGCCAGGGTCGCCTCGTCGGCGAGGGAGGCGCCGGGCTTGACCACGGAACGGTTCCCCACCACGCAGCCGGAGCCGATTTTGACATAATCGAAACAGAGCCGGCCGCCTTCGACCCAATGGCCGTCGACGACCGTCTCGACCCCGATGGCGGAACCGTCGCCGATTTCCAGCAAATCGAAGGCGGCCGCATTGGCGTTGCCGATATAGACGTTCCGGCCGATTTTCGCGCCCAGGCAGCGGTAGAACAGGCACAGGGCCGGCGTCCCCGCCAGAAAGCGGAGCGGCAGCGCGGCCAGGATTCGCCGCATGAACCAGAAGCGGACATGCCGCCCGCCCCACAGGGGAAATTCCCCCGGGCGGATTTTACCGAGGAGGAGCCACTTCAAAGCCACGGCGCCCGCCAACAGTACGGGCATTGAAGCCAGGTGGATCGCCAGCGCCGTCACGGCCGCGAATAAGACCGGATAATCGGCCTCCAACAACCAATCGAACACCAGAAACGACCCGAGCCAAACCCACGCATGCAGCAGGAACACCGCCGGCAACAGTCCCGCCTGCCAGATTGCCGCCCGGCGGTGTGCCTCTTCGCCGACTGGCAGAAAAGGCCGCAAAAGCGAGGTTTTCGCGGCAGCGGCGCCGGGTTTTTCCGTAAACAGCTTCGCCAACCCTTCCAAAGTGGGATGGCGATAAAGATCCCCCACCGACAGGCGGGCAAACCGGCCCTCCTCCCGTAAGCTGGACACCATCCGCGCCGCCAGGCGGGAGTCGCCCCCGAGGTCGAGGAAGAAGTCGTCGTCGACCGAAATGTCCTTGCGGGCGAACAGGCCGCTCCATACCTCGTATAAACGTTTTTCCACCGGATCCCGGGCTGCGGTCATGGGCCGCCCGCCGCCGGCGAGGGGTTGGACCGGAGGCGGCAGGAGCTTCCGGTCCACCGCGCCGGAGGCCCCGGCGGGAAGGGCGGGGAGGACATCCAGCCAGGAGGGAATCATATAGGCGGGGAGCTGGCGGGAGAGGGTCTCGGCGACCACCTTGCGGTTCAGGTCCCGGCCGCCCCGGGTCACGACATAGGCGGCAAGCTGGAGCGCGTCCGGCGTGGGCGCGACCGAGGCGGCCAGGACACCCTGGACCTGCAGCAAGGCGGCCTCGACTTCCGGCAGTTCCACCGTGAATCCCCGCAGCGTCACCCGGTGGTCGCCCCCCGCGGCCAGGGTGATATCCCCGAGTTCGTCGAAGCGGGCCTGATCGCCCGTCCGGAAGACGCGTTCCCTGCTACCCGGGGTGAAGGTCTCCAGCTCGATGAATTTGGCTTGGTTCAAGGCATCCCGGTTTAGATAACCCCGGGCGACCGCCGGCCCGCCGAGGCACAATTCTCCCGTTTCCCCGGGCGGCAACAGTTGCAGGTCGGGGCCGACGATGTACACTTTATAGTTCGGCAGGGGGAAGCCGACGCTGACCGGGGCGTTCGGTTCCAAACGGGCGGCAGTGGCGGCGATGCCGGCTTCGGTGGAGCGGTAGGTGTTGAAGATATGGCGCCCGGGTCGATGCCAGCGGGCGGCGAGTACGGCCGGACAGGGTTCTCCCCCGAGGACGATGACCTTGAGAGTCGGGATGTCCCGTTCGAACCTGGCCAGGAGGGTGGGGGCGGAGACGATGACCGAGACCTGCAGGACGCCAAGCATGTCGGCGAGGCTGGGGCCGGCGGCCAGGACTTCCCTGCTTCCGGCGATCAAGGTGGCGCCGGGCAAAAAGGCCAGCCACATCTCGCCCAGCGCCGCGTCGGCCGCCGGGGAGAAGCCCTGAAAAACCCGGTCCTCCCCGGTCACGCCGTAGACGGAGGCGGCGGAGCGGGCCTGGTTGGTCAGATTGCGGTGTTCCAAAAGGCAGCCCCGGGGTTTGCCGCCGTCGGGGTCGGGCGCATAGATGACCGCGGCCAGATTGGCGGGACCGGCGCCGGTGTCGGCGCGGGTGAGGCGGGTGGCGGGCTGGTTGAAGGCGAAATCGGGGGAGAGGGGCAACAGGGGGATGGGCGCGGTTCCGGCGTTGGCTTGGGGCAGGCGGAGGGGCTTGGCGGCGATGCACAATTTCGCCTGACAGTCTTCGAGCACGAAGGCGGCGTGTTCGGGGGAGCAATCGGCGTCCAGGGGAACGCAGGCGGCTCCGGCCTTGAGAATGCCCAAGATGGCGAGGTAAAGGCACTCGTCCCGTTCCAGCTGCAAGACCACCTTGTCCTCGACGCCGATGCCTCGCGAACGCAGGTGCCGCGCCAACCGGTTGGCCTGGTCTTCGAGTTGACGGTAGGTGAGGGTGGCGGTGGCGGTTTCGACGGCGGGGCGATTGGGGAAGCGGTCGGCGGCGGATTCAAAGATTTCCTGGAGGAGCTCGTCGCGGTCCAGTTCGTGGTCGACAGGCAGGCCGGAGTTGAGGAGCAGCAGTTGGCGTTGGTTGCTCGTAAGCATGGTTGAGGCGTCCTTACGGAAAATATAATTTACACAAGGCCTAAGTTTCGGTAATTGATGCGTCGCTGCACCCTAATTTATACGTAGACAGCCTGGTAGTATATATTAAGAATGAAGGCGGCGGAAAAAAAGACAAAAGCGGGTTATAGTTTTCTTGGGGCGAGGGGGAGGAAAGCGTTTTCGTTTTGGCCAAAAACCTATAAAGGGGCGGGTATGGATATTCTTCTCATTGGCGGCACGGGTACGATCAGTTTTTCGGTGGCGAGCTTGCTGGCGCGTAAGCGGGGCAATCGGGTTTTTCTTCTGAATCGTGGGAACCATCCCAAACGGGTGCCGGAGGGGGCTGAGGTCATCCAGGGGGACATCAGCCGGCTGGGCGAAGTCAGGGCGGCCTTGGCCGGGCGCCGGTTCGATGTGGCGGCGGATTTCCTGGCTTATACGGCGGAGGATGCGCGGCGGGACTTGGAGTTGTTTTCCGGCCGGGTGGGTCAGTTTGTGTTTGTCAGTTCCTGCGCCACTTACCTGAAGCCGCTCCGCGATTTTCCGGTGACCGAGGCGACGCCGCAGAAGAATCCCTATTGGGATTACGCCCGGCAGAAAATTGCGGCGGAGCAGGTTTTTATGGAGAGTTTTCGCCGGGACGGCTTCCCGGTCAGCATCGTTCGCCCCAGCCACACTTACGACTACCGGAATTTCCCTTTGGCTCTTCGGGGGAAGAAGCGTTCCTGGCAGACGATATTGCGGTTGCGGGCGGATAAGCGGGTGTTGATTCCCGGCGACGGGACCAGCTTATGGACGTTGACGCACGCGGATGATTTTGCCGTGGGTTTTGCCGGGTTGTTGGGTAATCCGGGGGCGATAGGAAAGGCGGTGAATGTCGTGTCCGACGATGTGGTCACTTGGGATCAGGTTTATGGCCGGTTGGCGGAGGTGTTGGGGGTGAGGTTAAGGGCGGTGCATGTGGCGTCGGAGGCGTTGGCGGGAATGGATGCGAATTTATGGGGTGAATTGTTGGGGGACAAGGCGAACTCATTGTTTTTCGACAACAGTTTGCTGCGGAGATTGGTGCCGGAGTTTAGGACGACGCTGCGGTTTCACGCTGCGGCGGCTGATATTTTGCGGGGGATGGAGAGTGAGGCGGAGCTTTGCCAGGCGGACCCGGAGTGGGACGAGTGGGTGGAGCGGGTGCTGGCGCGTTACGCGCCTGAATAGGGGGTGAATTTCACCACAGAGATACAAAGGCGCCCCGCAAAAATAAGTTGGTTAGTTTTATTTAACCACAGAGACACAAAGGATACAGAGAACCGCAACCAAAAAACTTAATAGTACCTGTAATAAAAAGTGGTTTGTGGTTGTGGTTCTCTGTGTTCTTAGTGTCTCTGTGGTTAAAAAAAACGCCCTTTCGTTTCGCCACCGGCATAAAACCGGCCCGCCCCTATTCCCGCTCCCGCATGCGCGGCAGCATACGTTGTTCGAAACGCCGCTCCGGCAAAGTCACCAATTTGCCGTCCAAACGAATATACTGCCGGAAAGGAATAAAATCGCCCGCTTCCTTGGGACTCTTGCCCGGCTGGTCCGGATACATGCCGCTGAAATCCTGCGACCAGGGCTCAGCCTCATAAATGACCGGCAAATCAGGCTCATCGTTCGTAGTCAAGCCGGACAGATACTGGTAGGACCCCTGCTCCGCCTCCTTGGGAGTCAACCTGGAAAGGGCGGCGGGGGCAATCATCTCCCGTTCCAGCGTCTGCATCGAGTCAACCCCGCCGCGACGGGCATCGGCCCGCAAATCCTCCAGGCTCTCCGGAAAATGTCCGTAACGGTTGGAATAAAGCTGCAAACGCAGCCACAAAGCCTGTAAATTGGCCCGGGATTTCTCCATTTCCGACCGCCCCTCCTGCCGCAATCCCTTGGGATATTGCATAACCACGCCGGCGGCGGTCAGGCCGAACATTGGGGCTGGACCATGCACGGAAATCCGCGCGAATTCGTCTTTATCCGCCGGCGGAGCGATGGAACCAATCACCCCTTTGGCGTAACGCCGGATCATGGTCAGGGGCGGACGCGAATTGAAGCCGGAAGAACGCGGGTAGAATTGGCGCATGAGGGTGGAAAAGTTCGGATACTGACGGATGACGAATTCGGGCAAATTGAAATAGAAAATCATCCCCGGCCCCGTTTCCAGTTGCCCGACGGCGCGGGTGAAGTCGCGGTTGTCGGCGAGGGAAGTCCCCGCGACCAGCTGGTCCGCCATCGACACCAGCAAGTCGCCGTGCGAGGCAATCGCCAGAAAGTGCCCCCCCAGATGCCGGAAAATATCCGCCGACACCACCGCCCAGCAGGGCGACGTCATCCAACTGGCGTTAGCCGCGGTTTTGCTGTTCCAGTGGATGGTGACCCCGGCCCGTTCGACCGGAAACTCCGCCCGCAGGAGCTTCTTTTCCGGGTTTTCCTTGCACGACAAGAGGAGGAGCCAGCGGCTTCCCTCCGCCCCCGCTTCGTAAAAGGTGGCGCCGATTTCACCGCCCAACAAGGCGATGAGATCGTTCGAGAATAACGGGCGGATTTCGGCCGGGATGGTGAAATCCTCCGCCTCCGACACGCCGTAGAGACGAATCGGCTGCCCCAAAATCGATCCCAGGTGCCGCCCCTCCAATTGCGCCGCAACGAAAAGCATGGGGCTGGGTTGGTTGGGCATGGCGGCGGGAGTGGTCCATTTGTTCGTCGGCTTCAACCTTTTGGCCAGGACTTCCACCAAACTGGAGGAACTGGAGACGCCGCGGGTGGGCACCAGAAGCGTCTCGCCGATCCCATCTTCGCGAATCTTCGCGCCGTAATAAATCGTCTCCCCGTCCCGGCCGCCGCGTCCCAGGTAGTCGGCCCAACGCTCCACCGCCCGGCGGGCGATGGCGTTGGCGGCCAATCCCGACAGCAGGGCGTCCATGCGGATATAGCCGATGGCGTCGACGTCATCGGCGGCGTTGACGGCTTGGGAGAGGCGTTTCCCCCAGCGTGAGGCGGCGAGCGACTCTCCCCCGTTGTTTTCAGCCAAGGCCCGAACCGAATGGGCCAGGGCGGCGTTATTGGAAATGACGGCGATATTCTCTACAAAACCGGCGGCGATTTCCGCCGGCAGGAGTTCGGTTCCCCCCCGCACGGTCCAGTTGTCGATGAAATTGCCGCTATGCTTTTCGCGACGCACGCCCGAACCGGGATGTTCCAGGAAAAAGGTCGTTTCCCAGCGGGTAATCTCTTCGAAGGCGGGTAGGCGGTCCAGGCCCACGTCAAAGAGAAACACGAAGGAGAAATTCCCGCCCTGGTCGATATAGCCGGCGAAGGCCATTTTTCTGGCCAATTTCACCATTTTGCCGCCCATATCGAGGGCGGCGGCGATGGCTCCGACCCGCGCCGGGGAGATTACCGAACTGGGCAGATCGGCGAAGAGCTGTTCCAGGCCGAAACGGTTGTTCCGGAACACCTGTTCCAAGGGCGGTTCGGCCAGGAATTTACCGATTGGGCTCGCCGTCCATTCCGTTTCCGAGCGTTTGACATCCGGTGCTTCCACATACCACACCGCTCCGGTCGGACAAATTCCGGCCAGTTCTTTCAGGCTTTTTTCCGCCGCCACCGGTTCCGGCAGTTCCGGCTCGGCCTCCGCCTCCGCCTGCTTTTCAACCTCGATGGGTTTACGCAAGTCGGTTAGGAGCGGGACCTCCCATCTGGGGCTGGCCGCAGCGGCGGGCGGGTAAACGGACGGCGGTCCGGCCACCACGGCCGGGACCGACTCCGCCGCGATCACCCGGGTTGGCGTCGGGGTAGTGACGCTAACCGAGACCGGCGGCGAAACCGGGGTGACGGTCACCGCGTCGGCGCCGGCGGCGTTGGCGTAGGGACAGGTGGGACAGGGAACGACCTCGGACACCACGGCGGCGTGCACGGTGCGGATCGTCACGGCCATGGTCGCCATTAGCGCCAGGATCATGAATGCCAACCCCATGGGGATTGGCATTCTCCCGTTGTCTCGGACAGAAACGCAAACTGCGGCACATTTCATAGTCGCTCCCGTTACTGGGTAAAATTCCGTCACGTTTTGGTGAAGAGTTGACAATGGCAATGCCCGTCTTCCCTCACCTCCTGCTCGTGATAAACGCAGGGGCAGATAATCAGGGCGTCTTTTTCCTTGTCGCCGACGACGCGGCGGCAGGGGCAGTAATCGGCGCCGAACTGTTGATAGCGTTTGGCCATGGCTTTGATGATGCTTTTGACGATTTCAGGATCGGGATTGAAATTATAGTCCCTGCCCTGCAAAAAATTCTCCAGCCGCCGGCGGATTTCCCAGGCCCGTTTTTCCAGGCTCCCTTCGGGTGAATGGGACGCGTCGCTGTTATCCGTTTTAGCCGGGCGGTTATGGTTATCCTGCGCCGGCATTTTTTTACTTTCTTCCGATTGGAGCCGGGCCTTTTCGCCTGGCGCCAGTTTCACCGTTTCATCTTGCATAGGCCATTCCTTCTTTCAGTATTTCCCCTAACCGGAAAATTCTTTTAAAAATTCCTATTTCCTTTCCAAGCGTGCTTCGGCTTTTAAAGATGGGGTCCACTGCGACAGACCGTAAGTCACCGCCAAACCCGCCCCCACCCCCAAAGCACAACCGACGAGAAAGATGCCGTCCCCGCCCAATGCCGCCCCTAGCCACCCGCCCGCCAGCAACCCTATCAGGGTGGGCACAAACAGCACCGTCGCCGCGACGGCCGGGTTCGCGCCATGGTACTCCACCCGCACCGCTTCGCCCAGGCGCGGGGTGGGTATTTCCTCGGGGACGTTTATCGGCAGGTCCAGGTGTTTTTGTTCCTTGCCGTGGCACAATTTACCCATGGGACAAGTATGGCACGTTTCGCAGTTGGCGTTGTTCCGCTCGACCCTGACGGTAATTTTTCCGGGCAGGGAAGCGATAACGGTACCGGATTTACTGACGAAGTCGCTCATAAATTGTATCCTTTCCTAAGCACCCAGTATATATAACTGGCGGCTGGAACCAAGTCGCATTCGACGTTAAGGCAAGAAAATGGCGTCCGTCCTTTTCCCGGCGAACGTGGTGGCGGTTTGATTTTAGCGGTTTCCGCCTATTCCGGCTCTGGGGGAAAATCCACGTGAACGGTAAGAATAAATCCTTGGCATTACTGGAAATTTGCCCAAAAAGCCCTGAAGAAAAAGATTGCCCCCGCCGATGGGATTTATATAATACTCCGCTTGGAAAGTTGGGGCTGGCATTGCCGCCGGTCGGTTTTTTAACGGATGTTTGTTGGGATTTAACATTACCGGTTGCTCCACTGTTTTGCACGAGGGGATTGTTGGTGCATGGGGTTTGTTTGGCAGCCTGGGGGAAATTAGGTTATGGATATGTTTGAAAAAGTGCAGGGTCATTGTCAGTTGCGTAATTGCGAGGTGGAAATTTTGTATGTGACGCTCAAGAAGGGCAAGAGCAAGAATGGGGTGAAGACGCCGGTGCGTTGCCAAAATGCCGGCGAGTGTCCGCGCAGCTCGTTCTGCAAATTTGTCAATCCTCTTACCACGCATTTTCCGGTGGACATGCCGGCGGCGGTGAATGGCGAAGCGACGGCGGTGTGACGGCGAGGTTTTGCTCTTTACAATTTAAGGTATCTATAAAACAGGGGCGTCGCGCGAGCGGCCCCTGTTTTTTTTGGTCTGGGTTTGCTATAGTGTGAAGTGTGGGACACTTCTAAAAATTCCCTGTAGGGCAGCTCTAAAAATGCCCTTTTGCCCGTATACTTCGTCAGGGCGTGGCTCTCACGCTTTTGTAAAACAAACCCCCA
>JAVBTZ010000253.1:0-16778 GCA_031555915.1 Planctomycetota bacterium | reverse complement strand
AGGGGTTTTCCGGCATGAAGCCGATTTTCCGGTGGCACTCCATGTTGGTGGTGGGTATGCCGAAGATCCGCGCGTCGCCGGCGGTTTGGGTTTGCAGGCCGACGAGGATTTTGATGGTGGTGGTTTTGCCGGCGCCGTTGGCGCCGAGGAAGCCGTAGATTTCGCCTTGCTGAACCGTGAGGTCGAGGTGATCGAGGGCAAGGCGTTTCCGCTCCCAGAAGTTTTTCTGGTAGGAATGGGTGAGGCCAACGACGGCAATGGCCGGGACGGGGGAAGTGGTCATGGGTAAACCTTTGGTGAGGTAATGACCAGAGGGCAGCTCTAAAAATGCTATTTTTAGAGGTGCTTCAGAGTCATGGGAAAGGCAAGCCTTATTTTGGCAATTTTGCCGTTTTTATTTTTCGTTGAGCCAGATTGGTAATTTTCCTGTCTTTGGAATTGTGAACCGCCACCCGTTTTATGCGCGATTTTCCGAATCTGGCCTGGTTTTGCTTAGCGAGGCCGGTCAGCTCGCTTCCCTTGCTTACCTCCTGAAACAGTTCTTCCCATTTGCGAGTAATTTCTGCAGGCTCCAAGGGTTTCAGCCGCTTTAATGCCTCCATGGCGCCATTATGCGTCCATGCTATTTCTTCTTCCGGGTTCATATTCAGCGTTTTTTGGTCTATTTCGGCCCGAGCTTTGTGAAGCCAGGTAAACCGTTCTTCATCGCCCTTATTCGACTTTTCCTTCATTATCGCGAACCTCCCTTGGCGAAGCGATAAAAAGATTGCCATACCCCATCATTGAATTCACCCGATTGAAAAGGGTTTTCTTGTCGGGATGAAGGAGATGTTTGAAATTCCAACTCACCAGCCCATCACAGCCATGAACAGTTGCGAAGGCGACATGCGAAGCGTCGGTTAGCGATTTCTGTCCTAAGATTTTCTGACGAATATATGCGTCTCGCAACTGTATCACCGCATATGAATGATTATATATTTTGAGCGTTGGCAACAAAAAGGTGAAAAAATCGCGAACTTTTGCCGGCGCCCTATCAATTTCATTTACCACCCTTTCCGATATCGCCAACAAATAGCGGCCGTTTTTCGCCATTAGAAAAAATTCCTTGGAATCATGCGAAAATTCCGGGTCGAACACCCCTCCGAATACGCTCGTATCCACATAAAGAAGCATCGGCCGCATCGCTATCCTTTATTGTCCGCATCAGGGGATAAACTTCTCCGTCCCTTTCAGGCTGGTCAGGAATTTGGCGATGAGCTTGGCGGAATTGTCCGCGTCCTTGGTCGAAATCAACTCGGCGGAGGAATGCATATAACGGCAAGGCACCGACACCAGGCCGGCGGCGACTCCCGAGCGGCATTGCTGAATGGCGTTCGCGTCGGTGCCGGACCCCCGCTGGATCGGCTGCTGCTGGGTCTTAATCCGGCTGTCCTTGGCGGCGCGAACCAGGCGGTCGTAGAGAACCGGATTGAAATTCGGGCCGCGGTGGAGAATGGGGCCGCCGCCGATAGCCGCTTCGCCGACCATTTTCGGGTTGCAGTTGGGATAATCCGTCGCGTGGCCGACGTCGACGGCGATGCCGACCGCCGGATCGATGCAGAAGGCGGCCGTGGCGGCGCCGCGGAGTCCGATTTCCTCCTGCACCGAACTCACCATATGGACGGCGACGTTCAGTTTTTCCTTGGCGGCCAAACGCAGCGCCTCCGCCACCACGTAGACGCCAATCCGGTCGTCGAGGCCGCGGGCGATCATGCGGTCGTTGGGGAGTTCCTGGACGTTCCGGTCGACGACGGCGATGTCGCCGAGTTCGACCATTTCCTCGGCCTCGGCCTTGTCCTTGGCCCCGATGTCGATCCACAGGTCCTGGATTTTGGTGACGGCGGAGTCCCGTTCCTTGGCGTCCATGAGGTGGATGGGCTTGACGCCGATGACGCCGGGGATCGGTCCCTTGGCGGTGTGGATGACGATGCGTTCACCTTGCAGGAGGGGAATGTAGATGCCGCCGACGGTGGAGGCGTAGATGAAGCCCTTCTCGTCGATGTGCATGACCATCAGGCCGATTTCGTCGCAGTGACCCGAGAGCATGACGCGGAAGGAGGCTTTGGGGTTGAGGACGGCGTGGAGGTTGCCGTGGACGTCTTTCCTGATTTCGTGGGCGTGCGGTTTCAGATACTTTTCGACCAACGCCTGCCCGGGCTGTTCGTAGCCGGAGGGGGTGGGGGTTTGGAGGAGATTGTGGAGGAATTCCCTGGCTGCCTTATCCATGTCGCGATCCTTTATCGTGAAGATATCGTGAATACCAGATATATGTGTACCGATCACACCCTTACCGCTCCGGCGGTTTTCACGCCCCGAAAGCGTCTTTTCAAAGGAATTATCGCCATTTTGATGAAGGCGTCAACCTGTTCCGGCGCGCGCCCGACAAAGCGTGTTCCGTCGAGGATCTGGTCAAGGTTTTGCCGGACGCCCTGGAAAGCGGGGTCGGCGGCCAAGCGCCGGGTCAGGTCGTTGTCGCGGCCGTGTTCCTTGACTTCGCGGGCGGCGTCCTGGGAGTGGACGCGGATGCGTTCGTGCAGTTCCTGCCGGTCGCCGCCGGCTTTTACCGCCGCCATGAGGATTTCCTCCGTGGCCATGAAGGGGAGTTCGGCCGCCAGGTTCCGTTCGATGCTTTTCGGGTAGACGACGAGACCGGAGGCGACGTTGTGACAGAGTTCGAGGATGGCGTCGGCGGCGAGGAAGGCTTGGGGGAGGGAGAGGCGGCGGTTGGCGGAGTCGTCGAGGGTGCGTTCGAGCCATTGGCAGGCTTGGGTGAAGTAGGCGTTTTGCGGGAGGGTCATGAGGAAGCGGGCGAGGGAGCAGATCCGCTCGGACCGCATCGGGTTACGCTTGTAGGCCATGGCGGAGGAGCCGATTTGTTTTTTCTCGAAGGGTTCCTCCATTTCCTTTTTGTGGGCGAGGAGGCGGAGGTCGGTGGCGAATTTGCCGGCGGATTCGCCGAGTCCGGCGAGGGCGGCGAGGATTTGCGAGTCGAGCTTCCGGGTGTAGGTCTGGCCGGTGACGGCGAACGTTTCCCTGAAGCCGAGTTTTTGGCAGATGAGGGAATTGAGCCGATCGCATTTTTTATGGTCGCCGTCGAAGAGGGCGAGGAAGGAGGCTTGGGTGCCGGTGGTGCCGGTGGCGCCGCGGAGGCGGATTTTCTGGCTGCGTTCGGAAAGTTCCTCGAGATCCAGGAGAAAGTCCTGGGCCCAGAGGGTGGCCCTTTTACCCACCGTGGTCGGCTGCGCGGGCTGGAAGTGGGTGAAGCCCAAGGTGGGGAGGGCGCGGTATTTTTTGGCGAAGTCCGCCAGGGCGAAGATGACGGCGGCGGTTTTTTTAGCGAGTATTTCCAGGGCTTCCTTGAAGATCATGAGGTCGCCGTTGTCGGTGACGTAGCAGCTGGTGGCGCCGAGGTGGATGATGGGAGCGGCGGAGGGGGCGGCTAGGCCGTAGGCGTGGACGTGGGCCATGACGTCGTGGCGGACTTCCTGTTCCCGCTGTTCGGCGGCGGCGAAGTCGATGTTCTTGATGTTTTTCCGCAACTCCGCGATTTGTTTTTTGCTTATGGGGAGGCCGAGTTCATGTTCGGCTTCGGCCAGGGTGGTCCAGAGGGTGCGCCAGGTTTCGATGCGTTTTCGCGGCGAGAAGAGGGCGGCCATTTCTTTCGAGGCGTAGCGTTCGACGAGGGGGTTGTCGTAGAGATCGTATTTGTCCAAAATTTGCTCCTGGGAAACCATCGAATTACGCTTCCGCCCCAATATTCGCCAAGGCCGAACGCGCCGCCTCCTGCTCCGCCGCCTTCTTGCTCGCCCCCTGCCCCCGGCCCATCTCCTCGCCCTCAATCAAGGCCGCCACCTGAAACACCCGGCTATGCTCCGGCCCCGTCGACCCCAAGACCCGGTACACCGGCAAGGGCTTCTTCTGCTGCTGCAACACCTTCTGCAAGTGCGACTTGAAATTGCTTGAATTCGCCTGCTCCATGGCATGCGGAATCTCGCCCTTCAAAGTCATCAAAACGAAATTTTTCACCGGCTGGTAACCGCCGTCCAAATAAATCGCCGCCACAATCGCCTCGTAGGCGTCAGCCAACAACGAGTCCGGCACCGCCCGCTTCTTCCCAATCCCCCTCCCCAAAAAAAGGAAGGACTTCAAATCCATCTTCTTCGCCGCCTTCACCAAAGACGAACGACACACCACCGAAGACTTCGCTTCGGTCAGGTCGCCTTCTTGATGGTTGGGATAATTGTGATAGAGGAATTCGCGGATGACCAAATCCAAAACGGCATCGCCAAAAAACTCCAGCCGTTCGTTGTCCAACCGCTTGTCGGAAGTGGATGACGAATGCGTCAGCGCATTCTTGATTAACTTCTTGTCGAAAAAAGTGTAACCCAGGGCATTCTCGCAGGAACGAATCCGCTCCTCCGCCTGACCCGCCCGTATCCGCGCCTGGACGTCCAGCAACTCGACCGGAACGTCCTCGACATAATTGTCGGCGTCCTCCCCGTCCAGGTCGATAACCTCGGCAATCGCTTCCTCGTCAATGACATCGGCGTCGACAATTCGGGTAAGACGCCGCGGCGCGGCTCTCTTCACTTCCATTTCCGCTGATTTCATAGACAACAATCCCGGGACGCTCGGATATACGTCGAGTCCTTCCGCTGGCGTCCCGATAACAAAACACCCGCGCGTCCCTGGCGGTTGAGTTAAAAGGCGCCGGCGGCAAGGGGCTGGCCGTGAGGCAAAGCTCCGTCCGCGCAAGCGACCGCCGCAGACCAAGGTTTGCCCCAGGGCGAGACCCTAAGTTTGAGGCTCCTGCCTCAAACTCACAAGGATACAACTAACTGTCGTCCGACTCAAGTGGAAAAGGCGGGATGAGCCTTGCCATAAGGACAAAGCCCGGCCAAAGGACAAATTCCGCAGGCCGGTTTCCGCGCCTGACAAACCCGCCGGCCATGAATTATCAACCGGTGCGAGAAGTCGCCCCAATACTCCTTGGGAAGAAGTTTGCCGACGGCAAGTTCAATTTTGTCGGGGTCCCCGAGCTTATGTAAACCCAGGCGGGAAGTGGTGCGCATGAAATGCGTGTCGACCATCAGGGCGGGCTGTCCGTAGGCGTTTAGAAGGACGCAGTTGGCCGTTTTCCTCCCTACGCCGGGGAGGGTAAGGAGGTCCTCCATCCGCTGCGGAACTTCGCCTTGAAAATTCGCCCTTATGGCTTGGCAGGCCAGGACAATGTTCTTGGCCTTGTTGCGGAACAGGCCCAGCTTCTGAATGTAGGGCTGGACCGTTTCCGGCGACGTTTCGGCAAAGGCAATCACGCTCGGAAATTTTTTAAATAATTCCGGCGTGACCGTATTTACCGCCTTGTCGGTGGACTGGGCCGACAGCATGGTGGACACGAGGCATTCCAAAGGGGACTGGAAATTCAATTCGCAGCGGGCGTCGGGATAGGCGGCGGCGAGGGCGTTGGCGAGGGCGAGAGCCTTTGCCTTGAGGGAAGGCATTGGGCATTTCCTTGCGTAAATTAGGGTTTAAACTGGGTGACAGTCAGTCCCGTAAGGACGCGAAAATGTTTGACGTTGGCAAAGAGCATGGCCCCGCCCTTCACGCAATTTACGGACAACCTCGGCCGGATCGGCAAGGTCGTCGCGATCTTTCCAAATGCCAAATACGGGATTGGAGCGAAGATGCTTTGCCCTTTTTTTCAGCTCTTCACTCTGCTTCTCCACAAAAGCCGCCATGCTCTTGGCATGTTCCAGCGCTTCCTCAAACGTGTCCCCTTCCGCGTTGACGCCGTAGACATTCTGACAGGAGACGGTGAAGCCCCCCTCTTCGGCGGGAGTGAACCAGAAAAGGTATTTGCCGCACACCACGGGGAAGGGCATGACTTCGTCCATAACCGGCATGTTGGTTGCTCCTTCGTAAAATGCATTGCTTTGTCTAGACGCTCCAACCCCATAGTTTAACGGTCGCCTGGAACCATTGCAAACATTCGCCGCCGGAACCGTCAAGCCTCCGCCATTCCCTTCAGGGACAAGGCAATCCGCCGCCGTCCCAAATCCACTTCCATAACCCGCGCCCGCACCCGCTGCCCGACCTTCAATACGTCGGCCGGGTTCTTGACATAAACGTCGGCCAACTGACTGATGTGGGCCAGGCCGTCCTGGTGCACCCCGACGTCGATGAAAGCGCCGAAATTGGTGACGTTCGTGACCACCCCCGGCAGGATCATCCCCGGCTTCACGTCGGAAATTTCGTTGACCCCTTCGGCGAAGGCGAAGGAAACGAAGTTCTCCCGCGGGTCGCGGCCGGGCTTCGCCAGTTCCGCCATGATGTCGTCGATGGTCGGGAGACCGACGTCCCCGCCGACATAACGCCGCTTGTCGATTTTCTGGCGGAGATCGCCCCTTGACAGCAAATCCTTCACCCCGCAGCCCAAATCCGCCGCCATCGTCCCGACCAGTTTATACCGCTCAGGATGCACCGCGCTGGCGTCCAGGGGGTTCTCGCCCCCGCGAATCCGCAGGAAGCCGGCGCACTGTTCAAACGCCTTCGGCCCCAAACGCGGCACCTTGCGTAGCCCCGCCCGGCTGGCGAAAGGCCCGTTCTCGTCACGGAACTTGACAATGTTCTTCGCCAGGGACGGCCCCAAACCGGAAACGTAGGACAATAGGGACGCGGAAGCGGTATTCACCTCGACCCCGACCGCATTCACGCAATGCATCACCATGTCGTCCAGGGCAAGTTTAAGCTCCTTCTGGTCGACGTCGTGCTGATATTGGCCGACCCCGATCGACTTCGGGTCAATCTTCACCAGCTCGGCCAGGGGGTCCATCAAACGCCGGCCGATCGAGACCGCGCCCCGCACGGTGACGTCCTTGTCGGGGAATTCCTCCCGCGCCGTCTCGGAAGCGGAATAGACCGACGCCCCGGACTCGTTCACCACCTCGACAATCACCGTCGGCGGCAGGTTGAGGGCGCGGACAAAGGCTTCCGTCTCGCGGCTGGCGGTGCCGTTCCCTATGGCGACGGCTTCGATGAAATATTTCTCGCAGAGGGCGCGGACGGTCGTCTCGGCCTCGGACTTCTGCTTGGCGCCGGTGGTGGGGAAAATCACCGTGTCGTACAGGAGCTTCCCCTGGCTGTCCAGGACCACCGTCTTGCAACCGGTGCGAAAACCCGGGTCGAGGGCCAGGGTGATTTTACCGCCCATGGCGGGGGACAGGAGGAGCTCCCGCAAATTCTGGGTAAAGACCCGTATCGCCTCGATGTCGGCCAGGCGCTTGGCTTCAGCCCGCGTTTCGTTTTCGAGGGACGGCGCCGCCAGCCGGTCGTAACCGTCGACGATCGCCTCCTCGACCTGTTCCGCCGCCGGTCCCCGCCCCTTAAGCCAGCGGCGGCGGATCAGCCCCAGGGCGAGATCCCGTTCGGGGGTGAGGGAGAGGCTGAGGACGCCGTCCTCCTCCCCGCGGAACAGGGCCAGGACCCGGTGGCTGGGGGCGTTCCTGACTGGCTCGGACCACTTGAACCAGTCGCGGAATTTGGCGCCTTCCTCCTCCTTCCCTTCCACCACTTTCGAGACGATGACCCCGCGGTTCCAGAACAGGGTGCGGAGGTCCTGGCGGGTGGGGGCGTCTTCGGACATGTTTTCGGCGATGATGTCCCGGGCGCCGGCGAGGGCGGCTTCGGGATCGGGGACGCCTTTCTCCGTGTTGACAAACGCCGCGGCTTCGGAGAGGGGGACGGTTTTCGCGTCCTGCCGCATGAGGATTGCGGCGAGGGATTCGAGTCCGCGTTCGCGGGCGATCATCCCGCGGGTGCGGCGCTTGGGTTTGTAGGGAAGATAAACGTCCTCCAGGGTGGCGAGGGTGGCGGCTTTCTCCACCGCCTCCTTCAGTTCCGGCGTCAAGAGCTCCCGTTCCTCCAGGGACTTCAGGATGGCGGCGCGGCGTTCGCGCAGTTTGTCCAGGGCGTCACGGCGGTCGCGGATTTCGGCGATGACTGTTTCGTCGAGGCCGCCGGTGGCTTCTTTCCGGTAACGGGCGATGAAGGGGATGGTGGCGTCGGCGTCGAGGAGTTCGAGGACGGCTTGGACCTTGTCTATGGGAAGATTCAGCTCGCGGGCGATGCGGGCCGCGTTTTCGGCGGTATGATTGGCGTTGGCTTCGGCCGCGCTTTTCGCCGCCTTCTTTTCCGTGTTTTCCCCTGTTTCCGCCTTATCCGCTTTGGCCATTATTGGTTCCTTGTCTATTACAGAAAGTCTGAGCAAAAACTGGTTGGCATTTCTGCCTCTTAAGCGCTGCGCAAAAATAAGTTGGTTAGTTTTTTTTAACCACAGAGACACAAAGGACACAGAGAACCGCAACCGAAAAACTTAATAATGGCAAATATGAAAAGGTGGTTGTGGTTCTCTGTGTCCTTTGTGTCTCTGTGGTTAAATAAACCGGGGCGACTTATTTTTGCCCGGCGCCTTACAGATTTTTCCGCCTGCTCCAATCCACAATCATGCCGTAAAAATCCTTGAAAATCCCGTCCGACACCACTCCGCCCGCCCCGGCGTCGGGATAAAACTGCACCGAAAAGGCCGGAAATTCGCGGAGCCGCATCCCTTCCACCGTCGAATCGTTGAGGCTGAGGTGGGTTATTTCCGCCACCCGGTCCGGAATGGATTCGGCCCATACCGCGTAATTGTGGTTCTGCGAAGTGATGAGGGTGCGGTTCAGGGCGATGTCCTTGACGGGATGGCCGTCCCCGTGGTGACCGAAGGGCAGCTGGTAGGTCTCGCCCCTGACCGCCAAGGCCAGGAGTTCGTGGCCGAGGCCAACCCCAAGGAGGGGTGTTTTGCCGAGGAGGACCCGGACATTTTCCACCGCGTAGGGGAGGGCGTTGGCGTCGCCGGGGCCGTTGGACAGGAATACCCCGTCCGGCCGCAGGGCCAGGACTTCCGCCGCCGGAGTATGGGCGGGGACCACGGTGACGGCCATGCCGTTCCGGCGAAGATTGCGGAGAAAATCGGTCTTGACCCCGAAATCGTAGGCGACGACCAGGTAATCCGCCGGCGGGAGAATTTCGTCGCGATGGGGAAAGATGGCGGTGAGGCTGTTGCCGGCGTCCCAGGGATGGATTTCTTGGCAGGTCGTCTCGGCCGCCAGATCCCTGCCGGCAAAGCCCTGCCACTGTTTCGCTGCGGCAACCGCATCGTTCATGGGCATGTGTCCGTCGGCGCAGAGATACGCCTTCATGGAACCCTGGTCGCGGATGATGGCGGTGAGTTCGCGGGTGTCGATTCCCGCCAGGGCCGGCACCCCGTGCCGGACCAGGGCGTCACGGAGGCTCTCCGTGGCGCGCCAGTTCGCAGGCTGGTTGACGTTCAGGGCGAGGACCCCGGCGGCGTGCAGGCGGCGGGACTGCAGGTCCTCCTCGTTCATGCCGGCGTTGCCGAGTTCGGGGCTGGTGAAACAGATCAATAACCCCGCCGAAGAGGGATCGGACAGGATTTCCTCATAAGCGAAGGCGGCGGTGTTGAAGGTGACCAGGCCCACGACGTTCTTTTCCGCGCCGACCGAATAGCCGTGCAGGATGACGCCGTTTTCCAGGGCAAGGAAGGACTTGAGTTCGCGGGCCGCTTTCCAGGGATAGTCGTTGGGTGATAGCATCGTGTGGCCTTTCGCAATAGGTTAACTCTACAACGCTAGATTTGCGGGAACCGCCCCGCAAATCTAGCATGAGTAATCAGTTGTGGTGACCGTCGTTCTTTACCGCCAGCGCTGGAATTATTGTCTAACCCTATACTCATGCTACTTTTACGGAAGTGGTTCCCGTAAAAGTAGCGTTGTGGGATTAAAATCCGTTTTCATATTCCACCGGCGGATCGAAAAGGTGAATTTCACCATTTCAGTCCGCCGTCAGGACAGGAGCCGCGCCGGCAGTTGCTTGGGCAGGGTCACTTTCCTCCCGTGCCGGCTGTACTCCTGCAGGCTGCAAATCTCCAGGCGGTTATGCCGCCGCAGCATTTCCAGACCGTCAATCGAAGCCCGCAGGCCGTCAATCGTGGTGGTGATGGGAATCCCCCGCATAATCGCGGCCGAGCGCATCCGCCCTTCGTCGGCCACCGGTTCCGCCCCCATTTCGATGGTATTGACAATCCAGGCCACAGCTTTCTCGTTCATCAGATCCAGGACGTTCGGACGGCCCTGGGTGATTTTGAAAATAGCCTGGGCGGGGATGCCGGCGTTACGGAACTCGGTGGAGGTTCCCCGGGTGGCGTAAATCCCGAAGCCCAGGTCGACGAGCCGCCGCGCCAACGGCAAGGCCGCCGCCTTGTCGGCGTCCCGCACCGATATGAAAACATGCCCGCTTCTGGGGATATGGTTGCCGGCCGCGAGTTGGCTCTTCAAAAAGGCCGAACCGTTGACCCGGTCCATGCCCATCACTTCGCCGGTGGACTTCATCTCGGGGGACAGCTGAACCGCGGCCTGGGGGAAGCGGTTGAAGGGGAAGACCGCCTCCTTGATGGAAAAATGCCGCGGCTTCGGTTCCTCGGTGAAATTCATCTCCTCCAGGTTGTAGCCGACCATGCACAAGCTCGCCACTTTCGCCAAAGGTATCCCGGTGGCTTTCGAGGCGAAGGGAACGGTCCGGCTGGCCCGGGGGTTCACCTCCAGAACAAACACCTCGCCCTTCCACACCGCGAACTGGACGTTCATCAGGCCGCATACCTTGAGGGCCCTGGCCATCGCCACCGTTTGCTCGCGGATGGTTTTCTTGACCGGGTCGGACAGGGTAGGGGGCGGCAGGGCGCAGGCCGAATCGCCCGAGTGGATGCCGGCGATTTCGATATGCTCCATCAAGCCGCCGATGACCACCCGCTCGCCGTCCGAGACGCAGTCGACGTCCACCTCGGTGGCCTGTTCCAGATAATGGTCTATCAACACCGGCCGCTCTTCGGAAATTTCCTTGAGGTTACGCATATAGGCGGCGAGTTCGTCGGGGTCGTGGATGATGGCCATGTTTCTGCCGCCGAGAACAAACGACGGCCGGGCCAGAATCGGGTAGCCGATGTCCTCCGCCACCGCCAGGGCGGTGTCGACGTCCGCGGCCATGCCGTGGGGGGGCTGCTTGATCCCGAGGCGATCGATGAGGTCGCCGAAGAGCTTCCGGTCTTCCGCCATGTCGATGGATTCGGGGGACGTCCCCACAATCGCCACTCCCGCTTCGGCCAGTCCCGAGGCCAGGTTCAGGGGGGTCTGCCCGCCAAGTTGCACGATGGCGCCGTCCGGCTTTTCACGGTGGTGTATTTCCAGGACGTCCTCAAGCGTAAGCGGTTCGAAGTAGAGGGTGTCGGAGGTATCGAAGTCGGTGGAGACCGTTTCCGGATTCGAATTGACGATAAGCGTCCGGTAACCCGCGCCCCTTAGGGCGTAGGAGGCGTGGCAGCAGCAGTAGTCGAACTCGATGCCCTGGCCGATGCGGTTGGGGCCGCCGCCGATGATCATTATGGCGGAGGACTTGACCTTGGCGCCGGTTTCCCTGGCCCGGGTGGATTGGCTCGACACATAGGTCGAGTAGTAGTAAGGAGTCGGCGAGACAAACTCCCCGGCGCAGGTGTCGACCAGATGGTACGACGGCCGCAGATCGAGGCTGTGGCGAATGTCCCGCACCGCTTTTTCCGGCGCCTGCAAAAGGTGGCCGAGCTGGCGATCGGAGAAGCCGAACGCCTTCGCCTGCCGGAACAGGGCGGGTTGGCGGGAGAGGGCGGGCAGGTTCTGCACCTCGTCCCGCAAATATTGGGCAAAGGCGGCCAGTTCCCCGATTTCATTAAGGAACCAAGGGTCGATGCCGGTAAGTTCGAAAAGCCTTTCTTTGGACATCCCTAGCCCCAGCGCCGCATGCACCGCGTAGATGCGGTGGTCGGAGGGAATGCTGACGGCGCGTTCCAGCGCTTCAGGGGGGAGGCTGGCGTAATCCTTTCCCTTGCCGTCCGAACCCAGGCCGGCCCGGCCCGTTTCCAGGCCGCGGTATGCTTTCTGCAGCGCTTCCTTGAAGGTGCGGCCAATGGCCATCGTTTCGCCGACCGATTTCATTTGCGTACCCAGGACGTTCGGGGTCCCGGGGAATTTTTCAAAGCTGAAGCGGGGCGCCTTGACGACCACGTAGTCAATCGCCGGCTCGAAACAGGTGCTGGTGGTTTTGGTGACGTCGTTCTTGAGTTCGTCGAGGCTATAGCCGACCGCCAGCTTCGCCGACACCCGGGCGATGGGAAATCCGGTCGCCTTGGACGCCAGCGCGGACGACCTGGACACCCGGGGATTCATTTCAATCACCACCACCCGGCCGTTTTCCGGATTGACCGCGAACTGTACGTTGGAGCCGCCGGAGTCGACGCCGATTTCCTTCATGATGGCGATGGAGGCGTTGCGGATGTTCAGGTATTCCCGGTTCGTCAGGGTCATGGCGGGAGCGACGGTGATGGAGTCGCCGGTATGGACGCCCATCGGATCGAGATTTTCAATCGAACAGACGACGATGGCGTTGTCCTTGTGGTCGCGGAGGATTTCGGTTTCGATTTCCTTCCAGCCGAGGAGCGATTCCTCGATGAGGATTTCCGAAGTCGGGCTGGCGGCGAGGCCCAGGGCGGCGAGGCGGTCGAACTCCTCCTGGTTGTAGGCGATGCCCCCGCCGGCGCCGCCGAGGGTGAAGCCGGGCCGGATGACGACCGGCCAGGAGGCGAGGCGGGAGCGTATCAGCTGCGCTTCCTCCATCGTGGTCGCGCTCCCCGAGCGGGCGCAGGAAAGGCCGATGTTTTCCATGGCTTTCTTGAAAAGGCCGCGGTCTTCCGATTTTTGAATCGACTCCGGCCTAACGCCAATCATTTCCACGCCGTAGTCGGAAAGGATGTGGGTGCGGTGGAGGGCCATGGCGATGTTGAGGCCGGTTTGCCCGCCCATGTTGGGGAGGATGGCGTCGGGGCGCTCCCGCCGTATGACTTCGGCGACGATATCGGGGGTGAGGGGTTCGATGTAGGTGCGGTCGGCCATTTCGGGGTCGGTCATGATGGTGGCCGGGTTCGAATTCACCAGGACCAATTCGTAGCCTTCCTCCCTTAGCGCCTTGCAGGCCTGGGCGCCGGAGTAGTCGAACTCGCAGGCTTGGCCGATGACGATGGGACCTGAACCGATAAGCATGATTTTCTTGATGTCGTCGCGTTTGGGCATGGGGGTGTCATCCTTGGGGTTGTGGGTGTAAACGCAACATCGAAGCCGTTTCGCCTTTCCAGCATGACGGAGACGCTCTTTACGCGTCTCCGTCAGCGGGGTAATTCCTAAGATATATCCGCAAATTCTATGGATTTCCGCCTCCCCCTCAAGGGGAAATTTGCCGATTCACTCCTCTCCCGCCTCCAGTTCCTCGGGATCGGCCTCGCCCACGTCGTCCTTGTCGGCCTCCATGGGGTAGGTGCCGTCGAAACAGGCCAGGCAATAATCGCGCTTCCGGCGGAAGGGCGAAAGGAGCCCGGCGATGCTCAAATAGCCCAGGCTGTCGGCGTTCATGTAACGGCGGATTTCCTCCACGGACATCGAGCTGGCGATGAGTTCGTCCTTGGTGGGGAAGTCGATGCCGTAGTAGCAGGGGTGCTCCACGGGCGGGCAGGCGATGCGGAGGTGAACCTCCTTCGCGCCGGCGGCACGGAGCGCCAGGACCCGGCGCTGCATGGTGTTGCCGCGGACGATGGAGTCGTCCACCACCACCACCCTTTTCCCCCGCACCGTTTCCGGCATGGCGGCGAGTTTCTTGTCGACCTGGTGGGCGCGGTCTTCGGAACCGGGCATGATGAAGGTGCGGCCGATATAATGGTTCCTTATAAAGCCGACCTCGAAGGGGAGGCCGCTTTCGCGGGCGTAGCCCAGGGCGGCTGAACTGCCGCTGTCGGGGACGGCCACGACGATGTCGGCGTCGACCGGATGCTCCCGCGCGAGGCTCCGGCCGTAGAGGACGCGCACTTCGTGGACGTGGTGGCTGAAGACGGTCGAGTCGGGGCGGGCGAAGTAGACGATTTCAAAAACGCAGTGGGAGAGGCCGGCCCCTTCGCGGGCCAGGCGGGTCGAGGTGAAGCCTTCGGGGCCGACCGAGATCAGTTCCCCGGGTTCGACCTCCCTTTCATAGGTGGCGCCGACCTGCGACAAGGCGCACGTTTCCGACGCGAAGGCCCAACCGTCCCCCAGGCGGCCGAACACCAGGGGCTTGAAGCCGTGGGGGTCGCGGACGGCGTAGACGTGGTCGGAGGACATGATGAGGAAGGAATAGGCGCCCTTGAGCGTTTCGCAGGCCTTGGCGACCCGCCGGGGATCGTTCCGGTATTCGGGGTTGGCCAAGAGATGCAGGAGCATTTCCGAATCGGTCCCGGTTTGGAACAGGGCCCCTTTTTGCTGGTAAATTTTCCTTAGCTCCCGGGCGTTGACGATGTTGCCGTTATGCGCCACGGCCCAGCGCCCGTCCACGCAATCGCCGATGAGGGGTTGCACGTTTTGGGAGCGTCCGCCCTTGCCGGTGGTGGAGTAGCGGACGTGGCCGATCCCCATGGAACCTTTCAGGAGCTGGACTTTGTCCGGAGGGACGGCGTGTTCGAGAAGGCCGAGATTTTTGGAACAGCGGATTTTGCCGTCGTTCGAAGTGGCGATGCCGGCCCCTTCCTGCCCCCGGTGCTGTTGGGCGAAGAGGCCGTCGTAAATGACTTGGGAGGCGTAGGGTACGTTGTAGACGCCGAAGACGCCGCAGGCTTCCTTCGGGCGATCCAGGGAGTGATGAAAGTCGGGATGCATGGGTTGGTAAATCTCCTCGAGTGTGGGGCAACGTTCGCCGCGAATCATCCGAAGCGAATCGCCCGGGCCGTCTGGAGGCCGTCGGCAATGGCCCGAACCACCAGACTGGGGCCGGTTGCCGCGTCACCGGCGACGTAGATTCCCGGCTGGGCGAAGCCCTCGGCGTTACGTTCCAAAAGATTCCGGCTATTTTGCCGAATTTCCAGTTCCTTGAAAACAGGATTTTCTTCCGCCCCGGTGAAACCCATGGCCAGGAGGACCAAATCCGCCGGTATGATTTCTTCGCTGTCCGCGATGTTTTGTGGCATGGAACCGGCTTTTCCTTCGCTTTTCACCCATTCCACCCGGGATATTTTCAGGCTTCCCACCGCGTCCCGGCGGGAGGGGTCGGCGAGGAATTCGCGGGTGGAAATATTCCAGCGCCGAGTTCCGCCCTCTTCGTGGCTGGAGGAGTCGCGGCGAAGGCGGGGCCATTCCGGCCAGGGGTTGTCGGGCTGGCGTTTGGCCGGCGGCTCGGGGAGAATTTCCAGTTGGGTGACGGACTTGGCGCCTTGGCGCCAGGCGGAGCCGATGCAGTCGGCGCCGGTGTCGCCGCCGCCGATGACGACGACGCGCTGGTTCCTGGCGTTGAATTTCCCCGGCAGGGCGGCTTCGCCGTCGAGGTCGCGGGTGATGGCGGAGAGGTAGTCGACGGCGAAGTGGATGCCGGCGAGTTGCCGCCCGGGGAGGTTCAGGTCGCGGTTTCGCCGGGAGCCGACGGCCAGGACGATGGCGTCGTAGCGGTTTGTGAGATAGCGCCCGGAGATGTCCCGGCCGATTTCGACCCCGCATTCGAAGTTGATGCCTTCGAGGGCGAGCATTTCGACCCGGCGTTCGACGACCTGCTTTTCCAGCTTGAAGTCGGGGATGCCGTAGCGGAGGAAGCCGCCGGGGTTGCGGTCTTTTTCGAAGACGGTGACGGTGGCGCCGGCTTGGTTGAGGTGCCAGGCGGCCGCCAGGCCGGCCGGTCCGGAACCGACGACGGCGACTTTGAAGTTGTTGCGGCGGCGGGGACGTTTAGGCTGGACCAGGCCCTGGGCGAAGCCGCGTTCGATGACCTCTTTTTCGACTTGCCGGCAGGGGACGGGCTTGTCGTGGAGGCCCTGGACGCAGGAACCTTCGCACAGGGCCGGGCAGACCCGGGCGGTGAATTCGGGGAAGGGGCAGGTGTCGAGGAGGGTGGCGAGGGCCGCGGTCCAGCGGTTGGCCGCGGCCTGGGCGTTGATTTCGGGGATGGCGTTCCAGAGGGGGCAGCCGGTGGCGTGGCAGAAGGGTATGCCGCAGTCCTGGCAGGCGGCCAGGTGGGCGGCGAGGCGTTCGGGGGGGAGGCGGAGTTCGACGGGGTTGTAGTCGGCGAGCCGTTCGGTGACGGGGCGGTAGCGGTTCATGATTTGGTCCTCTTGACTGTTTGGCAAAGAAAAAGCCTATTTGTTCATTTTGCGCCCGGGCGAAATGAAAGCGTCCGTCCTACACCCGTTCCCCCTCCGGCCGCGGCACCTCGCGGTCCAACACCAACATCTCCCCCAAAGCCCGCCGATACTCCATCGGAAACACCTTCACAAAACGGTTCTTTTCGCGAATCCAATTGTCCAAGATCCCCTTCGCCTTCAAACTGCCGGTCAAATCATAATGCTCACACAACAAATCATGCAGCTCGCAATCATCCCGCGCCCCCAACAAATCCAAATCCACCATGTCCAAATTGCACCGGCTGTCGAACAAGCCGTCCTCGTCATAAACATAGGCAATCCCGCCCGACATCCCCGCCGCCAAATTGACCCCCCGGGGGGCGGGGCCCGGCGGGCGCGGGGGGGGGGGGGGGGGGGGCGGGGGGGGGGGGGGGGGGGGGGGGCGGGGGGGGGCGGCGGGGGGGGGGGGGGGGCG
>JAVBTZ010000209.1:0-30273 GCA_031555915.1 Planctomycetota bacterium | reverse complement strand
TGGGTAGCCAGGATTAGCTATATAATTAGGTCAACTCAGCCTGTGCCTTTGAACTGCCGAAAATAAAACCCTTGTCCTCAAAGAGGTTAAACTTTCGAAGAAATCGAGCGGTGGTCTGCTCGATTTTTTCGAAAAGTCCACATTTTATAAATAGATTTAAATCCCGGAGCTATACGTCATTCCGCAGTTAAGAGTGGTTCTCTGTGGTCTCTGTGTTCTCTGTGGTAAAAAATTATTTTAAATCATCGCTTCGCAAAAGGTTACCCTTATTTCTGCGTCATTCGTGCGTGTCCCCGAATTACAATTTAGAGGTAACTCTGGATTTACATGAGCAAATCCAGGATCGTTCCGGCCATATCCCCAATCGGCACCAAGCGTTCCGCCCCGCCCTGCCTGAAAGCCTCGCCCGGCATGCCGAATACGGCCGATGTGGCTTCGTCCTGGGCCAAACACTTGCCGCCGGCATCCCGCATCGCCTTCAAGCCCTGCGCCCCATCCACCCCCATGCCAGTCAGAATAACCCCAATCCCGTTCGCGCCCGCCACCCTCGCCGCCGATTCCATCGCCAAATCGATGCTGGGCGCCGGTTTCGAGCGGTCCTCGACTTCGCGCATTTCCACCGAATACCCGGTACGGGAGTCGAGGCGCAGGAATAAATTTTTACCGCCCGGGGCCACTAAAATGCGGCCGTTAATCACCTGATCCCCATCCTCTGCTTCCTTCACCTTCATCGCCGTTTCCGAATCGAGGCGATTGGCGAACAGGCGGGTAAATCCGCCCGGCATATGCTGCAGCACGACAATGCCCGGCGTGCGCTCGGGGAAGCGGGTGACGATTTCCCGCACCGCTTCCGTCCCGCCGGTGGCGCCGCCGATCAGGATCACCCGCCGCGACGGTTCCGATTGGTTGGTGATGATTTCCTTGACCTTGGTGGCGGTTTCGCGGGCGGTTTCCTTTTCCACCCGGGTGGCCTGCTTGAAGCGGAGGAGTTTGGCGTTGGCGGCGATTTTGATTTTCAGGGTGAGCTCGTTCATGAGGAGCTCCATTCCCCGGGCCAGATTCGCCTTGGGTTTGGCCACGAAATCCACCGCTCCCAAAGCCAGGGCGTCGAGGGTCAACTGCTTCCCTTTTTCCGTCAAGGCGCTGACCATCACCACCGGCATGGGATACTGCGGCATGAGGCGGCGTAAAAATTCCAGCCCGTTCATGCGCGGCATCTCCACATCCAGGGTCATGACGTCGGGTTTGAGGATGGGAATTTTCTCGCCGGCATCGAAGGGGTCGGCGGCTGTCCCCACCACCTCCAATTCGGGATCCCGCGACAATCCCACCGACAGGATGTCCCTGACCAAAGCCGAGTCGTCCACGATCAACACCCGTATAATGTCCCCCATGCGTTAGCCTTTCACTTCTTCGCGGCGATATACCGCCGGCGCCACATATTCGTAACCTTCATGCGTGCCAACCAGTGATTCGGAATGACCAATGAACAAATATCCCCCCGGCAGCAACCAGTCCCGGAGACACATTATCAGACGAGAACGTATGGAACGGCTGAAATAGATCATGACATTCCGGCAAAAGATGATGTCAAACGGTTGTTTGAAAGGATAAGTCGGGCTGATCAGATTGAGGCGGCGGAAAGTTATTTCCTTGCGCACGCTTTCCTTGACGACAAAACTGTCGCCGCCGTATGGGTCGAAGTAGGAGTTTACGTAGTCGGCGGGCAGGGCTTCGAGGCGAGCCCGGGGATAGATCCCGGCCCGGGCGATGGACAGGGCTTCGGCGGATATGTCGGTGGCCAGAACGCCGGCCCGCCAGTCCTTGTAGGATAGGCCGAAATGCCGCAGCAGGGTGAATTCGATGGTGTAGGCTTCTTCGCCGGTGGCGCAGGCGGCGCACCAAATACGCAGATCCCGGTTGTTGCCGGCCTGTTTGCGGCGGATGATTTCCGGCAGGACGTCCCGCGCCAGCAGCTGGAAATGCGCGTTTTCCCGGAAAAACGAGGTATGATTGGTGGAAATGCGATTGGCCAGTTCGGACAGGAGCTCGCCGGAAGCGTCCTGCCGCAGAGCGTCGATGAGGGCGCGGTGATCCGGAAAATGGTATTTTTCCAGCATGGGATGGATGCGGCCGGTCACCAGGGTGCGCTTGTTTTCGCCTACCTTTATGCCGAAATGCTTGGAGATGAGGTTGGCGAGTTCCTCGAATTCGGGTTTGGGGATGTTCTTGATGTTCAAGCTGTCGAACAGGGCGGCGGAATGCATGACAATGGTATCACGCAGGTACGATTTGGGATTGGGGTTTTGGGCGGGGTCCAAAGAAAATGCGGGATCGGAGTAAGCGGGCGGCAATCTCCTGTTATCGTCGCTCATGGGTGCCTCTCGCCTTCCGCTGGGCCAAAAACCTGAAAATGCCGGTCACGCAATATGCACCGCGTATCTGGAATGGCCGGTGGAGATACCGCCCTGTCCTTCAACTTACCTGCGGATACCATTGCGTCACTTCGCAATCGGTTACCTTGGCCAGAATGCTTTCCCCGGTACCGGTATAAAAAATGAGTTTACGCGCGAAACGACCGCCGACATCGGAACCGGATACCCTTATACCCAATTTTTCCAAAATTTCCATGCCTGTACGTAAATTATTCCGTCCCCGATAGCAAGAAAAGCCCGGCGCTTCCGGATTGTCGGCGCCGCCGTACAGGTACGTTTCCAGGTGTCGGGGGTCGGAACCGGCCTTGGTGAACATCCGCACCATCCCCACCAGGGCCGGCGCGGCGAAATGCGGCGTGGAGATACCGTCCGTTCGCACCGGATGGGAATAATGCCCCACCCCCCCCAAGCATTGGCGGCGGTCGAACATGGTCACCGCCACCCCGCTGGCGATAATGGTGCAAAGGCGGGTGGGTTGGCCGGGAATACAAAGGAAACCGGGATCCATAATCAGGGTTCGGTTCAAGGGAAGCGGCATGGGCAGTCCGTTGAATTGGCGAGAGTAGGCAAAAAAATTAGCAAAACAACTCGACAAAGATGGGCTTTGCCGTTAACGTGATTGCGATTATACATTACAGAGGAGCGTTTTCAACCGTCTTCGGACGGTTTTTTAGCATATGGCTTACGAAAATCCATCCTCACTGGTATACCGCCTCGTTATCCAGCCACCAATCCCGCCATTCGGTCGGATGATTGGGAATGGTTTGCCGGGTGAGCCGCCGGAGTTCGCTGCCGGCTTCCTCGACCAATAAGCCTTTGGCTCCCGGTAGATACATGATGTCCATCAGCCCCCGCACCGCCGCGTTGAGGGGCAGGCTGCCGATACCCCGCACCATCAGCCGCAACGTATCGGGATTGTTTTCAAGCGCCAGGGTATTCAAGAGCAACCGTCGCGAATCGGCATTCCCGCCGGTGATTAGATACGATAACGCCACCTGCCGAACCGCCAGCGATTCCGCTCCCAGGGCGGTGGCATAAAAATTGGTGGTGTCGACGCCGGGCGGTGCGGCGGATATCTGCCATAGCAATTGCGACGCCACCACTTCGGGAGCGGCGCCGATGACCCGCACCGCTTCGCGGATTTTATCCGCATCCCAAACTCCCGCCGGCGTTGCCGCCGACAGCACCACCTCCGCTGCGGCGTAATAATTGGCGTCACGTTCGCGTCCCGAACTTTCCCCTGCCGCCGCACCCACCGCATACGCGCCAATCGCCCCGGCAAACAATAGGGTTAAGAGGGTGGTCCGCCAAGTGGTTCCCCTCCCCCTGCCTCCCCCTGCCCGGGGACGGGACATGCTTTCTTCCATTTTGCCTACTCCTTCGCACCCGGCAGCGACACCGCCCAAATATCCCGTTCGGCGTCCATGAAAGCGAGACGATTGCCCTTGCCGCCTTTTCCCGGCAGGATCGCCGGACTGCCCGACAACCGTGCCGGTTTAGGCAGGGGCCAATAAGCGGGTTTGCTCCGATCCTTAGCCGTATAACCCACCGACAAGGCCAAATTGCCGGTGGAAAAAATCGCCACATCCGGCAGCTGCGAATCGCCGGAAAAATTGATTGCCGCCAAACCGGCCAGGGCCGGCGCAATTCCCCCATCCATCACCGCCACTCCCTCGGCCCCTTTTTCGAGATGGGGTGTAAATGAGGCAATCTGCAGTTTGTCCGCCTTCTGGAACAGGCAATACACCTTGCCGTCAGGCCCGATCGCGGCGTCGACGAGATTTCCGTCCACTTCCAGGGTCACCGGAACCAGCTTTTGCTTTTCCATATCCAAAAGGAATATCCCCCGCTTGCCGGTTCCGCCGCAGAGAATCGGCAGGAGCGGGGATTTCTCGCTTTTGGGGACAATGACGATTCGCTTCCAGACTAAATCCGCGGGAATTTGCCATTCGCCGGCCGGCACCGATTCGTACTGCCCTTCCTGACGATATAGGTAAACTCCAACCTTGTCCGCCTGCCGGCACAGGATTGCCGAGGTGGCGGATTCGCGGTCAAAAGCGGCCAGGATCGGCCGTCCCGGCAAATCCACATCAACCGCCACCTCGGCCATCTGGCCGGAACGGTAAGCGAAATGCCGCAGGCGTGAATTCCAAAAATCCGCCACCGCCAGCCAGTCTTCATCCGCGGCCTTGATGACTCCGGCGCCGGCTGGCCGGCCGGGGAAATTGGTGCTGGAGAGTTGGGTCAGGAAGCCGTCGGGGGTGGTTTTGTAACTGGTGATGACCCCTTCCCAGAATTGTCCCGCCACCACCGTCAGTTCCATTTCGCCGTTGCCGATAAAATCATGGGGGACCAAATGGGTGATTTCGCCGGGTTTTCGGGTGGTGAAGGTGCAGATATTACGAAAACGCGGGCTGGAACTGACCGCGACGTTGCAGACCTGGTTTTTGGCCTGTGTGGCGCCGAACGCGCCGCCGAAAGTGATGCTGAAAGTCTTCCCCGCGTCTTTTTCCGATGGCGTCCAGACAAAGTCGCCAGTATCGGGAGTGAGGGAAAAGGGGCCGGTTGGCTGGGGTGAAATAGTGACGTTGAACCTGCCATCCCGCTGGAATTGAGTCTCGCGGAGGGAAAGCCGGTGGCGGAGTTCCACGCCCGCGACCGCCCGGGTAAGCGGGAGAGAGTCGATAGTCAGGGTCTGAGTCGGCTTGGGAGCGGCGGCCGTAGCGGGAACCGGAGTCTGCGGTTTTTTGGCAACTTGTCCGCCGGGGATAAATGACCACCCGCCCGGCAAAAATGAGCGTAGGGAAGCATAAGTGTCAGGGGCGAGAATGGACAAGAGATAACCGCCCACCAACACCAAAGCCAGCATAAACAGGGCGAAAAGCCCCCGTATCAGCATATCCGTCCGCGACAACGGAGGCCGCAGGCGTTTACGCCGTTTGCCGACGGTTTTGGTATCATCCTCCTCGGCTTCCTCCTGGTTTTCCCGGTCCGCTTCTTCCGCCATACTGGCGGCGCAATTGGCGCAGACCGTTTGATCCCCCACCTCCACCATTGAATCGTAGAGGGTTTTTTTGCCGCATTTCGGGCAGGTGGTTTGCTCGCCCTGGAGTTGCATCAGGAGATCGCCCACCTGCTTGCGAACGGTGGGATCGGTCGCCTCGTTCCTGGCGCGTTTCAAGGCGGCCAGCGCTTCCCGAATGCGGCCCATCCGACTGTTGGTAAGCCCCAAATAATACTGCACCTCGGCATTCCGCTGTTCTTCCGGGATAGCCGAGAGGATGGCCAGGGATTTGTCGTATTCCTTGCGGTTGATGAAACAGCGGGAGATGATTAATTTTGGGGGAATCAGGTCCGGCGATTCCCAAACCACTTCCTGGGCCAGGGTGAGCGCCTCGGTCGTTTCATTTTTCCGCAAATAACGCCAAGCCAATTCCAACTTCGCCGTTATCTCATGCGAAATGTCCAGCGGCAGCAGATCCTTGCGTAGTAGAGCCGTCGCCCCTTTGGAATCCCGGTTGGGTTCGACCGCCGTCAACCCCATATTGCTAGCTTCACTTCGGCTCACCGGTTCGCCGCTTACCTCCACCGCCTCGATATCATCGACTTCGTGGTCGTGATGCCCGCCGGCTTTGCCGAAAGAAAACCCCGAATTATCAGTAGTCACAGATAACCCCTTGCAACAACCCCGGAAAAACTTCTCATATACTAGTGCCCCGTAAAGTCTAAATTTACGAGTGCTTTTCCGTTTTCGTGCCCGTGGTCTGCGTTGAAGCGTCTTGTCAATATATTCGAGATTTCCTGCGAAGCTTCGCCTTGCCCAAGGGCACGAACACGAAAAATCACTCGCAAATTTAGGCTTTACGGGGCACTAGCCGCGAAAGTGGATATGGGCATTATTTAGGCGTCCCGGCGGTAAAACCGATAGCGTCGATAGTCGCACGAATGTTCTCGACATTCAGGTTTTCTCCCGCCACCACCGCCCAGCCGCTTTTCAAATCCACTGCCACTTCTTTCACCCCCGGTAACTTCGAAACCGCCGCCTTCACCGAGGCCGCGCAGTGCTGACAAGTCATTCCTTCGATCGGAATTGTCACTTTATTGGCTTGAGACATAATCAATCTCCATATCGGCAAATTTATTCCAACCACTTACAAACCTGCCAGTATAACTATCGTCCATCGTACGAAAAAGACGCAACTTTTGCCAGAAATAATCCGACGAACCACTAAGCTTTTACCCGGGAGAGTCCGTCAGAGTGCTTCCAGCGCGTTTACGCTGGTTACCGGCACGATTTCGCCCTCTCCGTTTTGGAGCAGCAATTCGCCGTTTTTCCCCAATCCGCAAATGGTTCCAACCACCGGACCGTGCTTGGTTCGGGCGGAAAAAAGTTTTCCCAAACCCCATAAATAACGGCGCATTTCCGTGGCGATGGCGGCAAAGCCGAATTCTCCCCATTGCCGCAACCGCCTTTGGAGGCAAGCCAGGAGCGTCTTCAATTCCTCTTCCGGTCGCAGACGCCGCCCGGTTAATTCCTCCACGGAAACGGTCTCCCGGCCCAATTCCTCGTTCCGACCCGGGTACGCCCTGAGGTTAACCCCAATCCCCACCACCAACACCGTTTTGCCTTCCGCCGGCATCTCGCCTTCGGTCAGGATACCGCACAGCTTGGCATTGCCGACCATGATGTCGTTCGGCCACTTGCATAAAGCGGCAAGCCCCAGACCCGACAAATAATCCCGCACCCCCAAACCGCAGGCCAAAGGAAACGTTCCCACCTCCGAATAATCGGCTTCGGCCGACCA
Organism: Planctomycetota bacterium; assembly: GCA_031555915.1. Lineage (GTDB taxonomy): Bacteria > Planctomycetota > SZUA-567 > SZUA-567 > SZUA-567 > JAJBSZ01. The sequence goes on along the minus strand of JAVBTZ010000209.1, from coordinate 23,033 downwards.
GAGAAAGGAAAAGGTCAAATCGCCTTCTCCCGCCGTTAGCCATTTGGAACCCAGCCTGCCCTTGCCTCCGGTCTGTTGCCTGGCGGCCAGGACATAGCCGGACGGCAACTTTTCGCCCCAACGCAAACTTCGCCGCAGGTCACCACTAGTCGACTCCGCCCGTTCCACCCAAACCGGACTGGCGAAAGCAAAATCCCCCTTTCCGTTCGGGTTACCCCCGCTTCCACAACCTACCTCCCCGGTTGCATTTCCAAAGTAATCTGGCATGGCAAAAGGACCTTCCGCTAAAACATTTCCGTATGAAATTGACCGGACAACCTGTATAATACGACTTTGAAGTTGTATTTTGCCGCCGCCTTGTCGTCTAGGCAAGAGGTACCAGGGTCCAAATAACGCCCGAGGATTACACATGAGCGATGAAGCGCCAATCCGTTCCAGGGACGTCATTATCCGCCGGCGGGAATTGCCGGTCCAAAACGACGCGGCCGATCCGGCCCAAACCCCCGACTCGAACCGCGAAGCCAGCCGGGAAAAGGAACAGCGGGAGCGGCTCCTCGAGGAAAACCGCCGCCTGGTGCAGCGTTGCCTCGAACTTGAAGGCGCTTACCGCAAACAAATGGAAAAACTGCAAACCGCCAACGCCGTCCTCGCCCAAGGCGACGTGGATTTACGTATCCTCCTGGAAAACTCCGCCATCGGCTTCGCCCTTACCGACCTTAATCTGCGTATCGCCAGCGCCAACGCCACCTTCGCCGACACCCTGGGCTATACCCAGCCCGAACTCGCCGGGGTGAACCTGACCAATTTCGTTTATGTCGGCAAACTTCCCGAATTCAACCGGCTCTGTTCCCGCCACGACCGCGACCCCAAAGCGGACGCGGTCATCGAACTGGTCTCCCGTTCCGGCGCCCTGGTCCCCTGCCGCATTGCCATTTCCGACTGGCAAGACGAACAAGGCGCCGCCAAAGGCCACTTCGTCCTCGCCTTCGACGCGGGACCGGAACTCATGGCGGCGGGCAGGATGCGGGAAATGGAACATGACCTGGCCGAAGCCAACAAAACCAGAAAATTGTTTTTGGAGGTGATTGCCCGGGAACTTCGCACGCCCGCCAGCGGCGTCGTGGGGATGTCCCGCATGCTTATGGACGCGGGGCTGAACGAACGCCAGGCCGAACTGGCCGGGGTCATCAATTCCTCCGCCAGTTCCCTGGTGCGAATCGTCGACGATGTCGTGGATGTGGCGAACCTGGATTCCGGCCAGGTCAAGGCCGAACCCGCTCCCGTTTCCCCTTCCGACCTCGCCAACGGGGTGGCAAATCTATTCAGCGTCAGGGCCGAGGAAAAAAGTCTGGAACTGCGGGTGCAAACCTCCCCAGGAGTGCCCGATCCCATCATGGCCGATCCGCACCTGTTGCGCCGCGTTCTCGCCCACCTGCTCGACAACGCGGTCAAGTTCACCGAACGCGGCCACATCACCTTGGCCATCGACGTTCTCGACGACCGCCTCCGCTTCATGGTCTCCGATACCGGCCCCGGCATCCATCCCGAGGTCGGCGACATCCGCTATGAACCCGGCACCCTCCCCGACAACCCCGGCACCCGCCGTCTCGGCGGCATCGGGGCGGGACTTTCCCTTTGCCGCCGCATGGTCGCGGCGTTGGGGGGAACCCTGGCCTACGAATCGGAAGTCGGCCGGGGCACCGAATTCCATTTCACCATTCCTATCCGCCGTCCCCGCGCCAACCGGGATACCCAACGCATCGAAGCGCCGGCCGAATCCATGCGCCTACCCAGCCAGGCCATTCTTCTCGCGGACGGGGTCCCCATGTCCAGGAGGGTCATCCAGGCGTACCTGACTTTCGACGGCCACCGGCTGACCGTTACCGACAACGGGGTCGAAGCCACCGAAAAGGCCCGCGCCGGAAAGTTCGACCTGATCATTCTCGATCTCGGCTTGCCGAAGTTGGACGGCATGGAAACGCTCCGGCTGATTCGCGAAGATGAAAAAGCCCGGGCGGTGAAAAAAACCCCGATCCTCATCACCGCCGCCAAAGGGCAAATGCGGGAGCCTGAATATTACACCCGCGCCGGGGCGGACGGGGTCGTCGCCAAACCGGTCACCCCGGTCGAACTCATGACCGCCGTCTCCAAAGCCACCGGCGCCCAACCCCTGTTCGTCACCCGGCAAAAAGCGCCCACCCAATACCAGCCGCGGGCCGGCGGCGGTTCCATCCGCCGTATCGACGGGAATCAATTGGCCAGTTTACGGGCGGTCATGCCTGACGATCAGTTCTTCGGCATTTTGCGGTTCTTCATGGAGGACGCCATACCCGACATCCTCGCCCTGGGCAAAAATTTTGGCCTGGGGGACGGTTTGGATCGCGAGCGGTTGGCGTTTAAGCTTGAAAAAAGCCGGGGGCTGGCGGGTTACCTGGGCTTCACTTCATTGACGGATTTACTGGAAAAAATGGAAAAGGCGGCCCGAACCCGCGCCAGCCTGGATACGCTCAGGAAGCTGGCTGACGAAATCCCCCAGATTACCGACGACTCGCTGGAGGAATTGCAGCGGGTCATCCCCGAGGCTTTCGCCACCATTTCCAGCCGGCGTTTCCTCGCAAATAAGGGATTGAACCACGAAGGGCCATAAAGACGCGGCGAGGTTTTTCCGATAAGATAATTATCGGAGCCTTGTTGAAAACCGTTTCATCACCGACCCAAACACGAAAGGCAGCCCCATGCTGGATATGCGTTTCCTTAAAGACAATCCCGAATACGTCCGCGAAGCCGCCCGCCTCAAGGCGGTCAAGGTCGACGTCGACCGGGCCATTTCCCTGGACGGCCGCCGGCGCGAGCTGCTTTTGGCAAAGGAAAATCTGCAAAACGAACGCAACCGCGTTTCCAAGGATATCGCCGCCGCCAAGAAAAATGGCCAGGACACCACCGCCATTCAAGAGGAAATGAAAAAAGTCGGCGAACGCGTGGCCGAATTGGAAAACGAGGAACGCGAAATCCAGCAGGAACTCCAAAGCCTGATGCTGTCCATTCCCAATCACCCCGCCCCCGACGCCCCGGTCGGCGACGAGAGCGCCAACCAGGTGGTGGCGGAATGGGGAGTCAAACCGGAGTTTTCCTTCCAGCCGCGTCCCCACTGGGACATTTGCGAAGCGTTGGGAATGATTGACCTGAAACGGGGGGTGAAGATTTCCGGCCCCGGGTTCATCCTATACCGCGGGTTCGGGGCCAGGCTCGAACGCGCCCTGTACAATTTTTTCCTTGATTTTCACACCAGCCGCCACGGTTATACCGAATGGTTCCCCCCCTTCCTGGTCAACCGGGAGTCGATGACCGGCACGGGGCAACTCCCCAAAATGGAAGAGGACATGTACCATTGCGACAAGGATGACGACCTGTTCCTGATTCCCACCGCCGAAGTGCCGATTACGAACATCCACCGGGATGAGATTCTGCCCCTGGCGGATTTGCCCCTCAAGTACTGCGCTTATTCGGCCTGTTTCCGCCGGGAGGCGGGGGCGGCGGGGAAGGACACCCGGGGGCTCCTTCGGGTGCACCAGTTCAACAAGGTCGAACTGGTCAAGGTCTGCAGGGCGGAGGAAAGTTTCCAGGAATTGGAGAAACTGCGCCGGGACGTCGAGGACATTCTGCAGGCGCTCCGGTTGCCTTATCGGGTATTGAACCTGTCCACCCAGGACATGTCGTTTTCGGCGGCGAAGTGTTATGATTTCGAAGTTTGGTCGGCGGGGGTGGGGAAATATCTCGAAGCCAGTTCCTGCTCGAACTTCACCGACTACCAGGCCCGCCGGGCCAACATCCGTTACAAGGACGAAAACAAAAAAACGCAGATCGCCCACACCTTGAACGCCAGCGGGGTGGCGCTTCCCCGAACGGTGGTGGCGATAATTGAAAACAACCAGCGTGAGGACGGTTCGGTGGCGCTACCGGAGGTATTGGTGCCGTATATGGGGGGGATGACGGAATTGCGTTTGCCGAAATGAGTCTGCGTCCTCATATCATTAGGCAAATTTGCTGATGAAAGATTTGAATCGTGCAGAATGACGAACCGGAAGTTCCAAACGAAGACGTCGATGTCGACCTGACCGACGACGATAACCATCTTTTCCAAAAATACGGCCCGGCGCTTCGGAATTTCCTGAAGGATCCCGCTTATACTCCCATGCGCTCCCGGGATATGGCCTACGCCTTGGGAATTCCCAAAAAGGAATTCCATCAATTCCGCGGCGTCCTGGAAGTGCTGCGGCAAAATGACGAAGTCGTTCGCGGCCGCGACAGCCGCTGGCGCCTCCCCGAAGCGCGGCGGGAAGTGGTCGGCATCCTGGACATCGCCCTGGCCGGCCACGCCTTCGTCATCCCCGAGGACCCCGATTCCCCCGACATTTTCGTTCCAACGGACCGCCTCCTGGACGCCTTCGACGGGGACACGGTCGCGGTTTCGGTCACGGCGGGGGGAGAGCGGCAAGGCGACCGCCGCCTGTCGGGGAAAGTGCTGCGGGTGGTGAAACGGGCCCATAGCCGCCTGGTCGCCCGCATGCTGGCCGGGAAAAAGGCGATAGTGGAAAACCCCCGCAATCAATACGAATTCAGCATCGAATACACCCCGCACACCCCGGCCAAATCCGCTTCCCAGACCGCCAAGTCGCTCCGCCGGCGACGTAACGCCGAAAAGGACGGCCTCCCCAGCAGCAAAGCTTCGGTGCGGCTGATGGTGGGGGAAGACAGCGCGCTTCCTCCGGTCGGACAGAAAGTTCTCCTGGAGGTCATTTCCTGGCCCCTGGACCCGGGGGGGCCCCGGGCGGCGATTGTCGAAGTCCTGGGACCGTCGGGAGACCCGGATACGGAAACGGCCGCGATCCTCGCGGAAAACGACGCGCCGGGCCCGTTCCCGCCGGAGATTCTCCAGGACGCCCGCCGGTTGGAGCGGGAAATTCCGGCCGAGGACCTCCTGGGCCGGCTGGACTGCCGCGACGAAATCTGCTGCACCATCGACCCCGCCGACGCCCGCGATTACGACGACGCCATCGGCCTCAAGGTCAATGCGGACGGCAATTACGTCGTCGACGTCCACATCGCCGACGTCGCCCATTACGTCACCCCCAAAAGCCCCCTGGACCTGGAATCGCGGGACCGTTCCACCAGTATCTACCTGCCTGAACGCGTCATCCCCATGCTGCCGGAGGAGATTTCGAACGACATTTGCTCCCTCCGGCCAAACGAGGACCGGCCGGCCAAAACCGTGCGCCTGGTGTTTACGCCGGAGGGGGAACGCGTTTCCTACTCGATTCACCGGTCAATAATCCGGAGCCGCTACCGTTTCACTTACGGCCAGGTGCGGGACCTCGTCACCTACGAGTCGCTTCGCCGGGATTTCGCGGATGCACAACTGCTGGACCGGGTTATCAAACTGAACGATCTGGCGCAGAAAATCCGCGCCCAGCGGCTGGCCGACGGCGCCATTGAACTGAATCTCTCCGAATTCCGGGTGGTGATCGACGCCGAGGGGAAAGCGGTGGCGATGGAGAAAGTCGAGCACGATTTTTCCCATCAATTGGTCGAGGAATTCATGCTGGCCGCCAACCGGGCGGTGGCGGAATGGGCGGCGGCGAACGGCCTCCCGGCCTTACACCGCCAGCATCCATCGCCCAAGGAGGAGCGGGCGCTGGAACTGGCCGAATACCTGACCGCGAGCGGCTACCCCTTCAAGCCGCCGATCCAACGCCGGAAATTGATGGCGGTCATCGCCAAGGTGGCGGGGAAGCCGGAGGAGCACGCGGTCAACTTGATGATCCTGAAAAGCTTCCAGCAGGCGGTGTACGGCCCCGACGCCGACATCGGCCACTTTGCCTTGAATTTCCCCAAATACATGCATTTCACCAGCCCGATTCGCCGTTACCCCGATTTGTACCTGCACCAGATGCTGGACAGGGCTTTTGCCCTGGGCGCGGCCAAGAGCAACAAACTGCCGAAAAAATTGCGGAAAGCCGTCCTCCCCGACGACGAGCTCCGCCTCCTGGGCGAACACTGTTCGGCGCGGGAGCGCCGGGCGATGCGAATCGAGGAAGAGGTGAAGGATTTCCGCCGTTTGGAGCTCCTGGCCAAGGCCGGCGAACGCGAGTTCGAGGCGGTGGTGACGGGGGTCAAAAAATTCGGCATTTTCGTGGAGGTGACGGGCTATTTCGTCGAGGGGATGATTCCGAAAATCGCCCTGCAGCACAAGGGTTTTTCGACCCGGGTGGAACTGCCGCCGCCGGCGGCGGGCACCGGCAAAAAAACGAAACGCCCCCAATTGGCCGGCGACCCCGGCTTCCACATCGGCCAGGTGGTGCGGGTGCGGGTGCGTAAGGTCGACTTGGCGGCGCGGCAGTGCGACTTGGAATTCCTTGGAGCCGAGTGATGCCGGAGCCGCGACCTATTCGACTGCTGCTGGTTGACGATCACCGCCTCTTCAGGGAAGGGATAGCCCGGCTTTTTGCCGAGGAGGAGGATTTTCTGGTGGTGGGGGAGGCTGGCGGGGGCGCCGCCGCCTTGGAATTGACGGTCGCGAACGATCCGGATGTGGTGGTGCTGGATGTGAACCTCCCCGGGGAAAACGGCATGGCGGTGGCGGCGAATTTGCTGGAAGCGGCGCCGCGGACGCGGATTCTCGCCTTGTCGATGCATGTGGAGAGCCGTTTTGTCGCCGAGATGTTTCGCGCCGGAGCCGGCGGGTATGTGGTGAAAATGTGCGAGTTCGAGGAACTGGCGGAAGCGGTGCGGGTGGTGGCGGCGGGGGGAAGTTACGTCTCGCCGCAGGTCGCCGGCGACGTGGTTCGCGAAGTCTTCGCAGGCAAACCGGCCGGGGAGATTTTGTCCCCAACCGACGGCGAGGCGGGCGGGATGGAACGGCTTAGCGCCAGGGAGCGGGAGATTCTCCGTCTTCTCGCCGACGGGAAATCGGCCAAGGAAAGCGCCATGCTCCTGCATGTCAGCGTGAAAACCATTGACAGCCATCGCCGGCAGATCATGCAGAAACTGGCTTTGAATTCGGTCGCGGAGTTGACCAAATTTGCGATTCGCTCGGGTTTGACCAGCTTGTAGGGCGGGTAAACTTTTTTGCAAACGGGATAGGGGAGATGCGAGCATGGCCAATTACCAGGAAGTTCTGGAACTTCTGAAGGGGCACAAACAGGAGCATGTCCTGAACGGTTGGGACAAACTTTTCCTGGATCAGCAGGAACAACTCCTCGCCGATATCGCCCGGGTCGATTTCAAATGGGTCGCGGAACGGCGCAAGGAACTTTTCGCTAATGGCGGGCAGTCGCCGACTCCCAACGGTTTCGAACCAGGCGCGGTGATTAAACTTCCCAAAACGGAACAGGAGAGGCGGCGGTCCCAGGAAGCCTGGGAGATGGGCGAAAGCAAGCTGAGGCAGGGTAAAGTCGCCGCCTTCCTGGTCGCCGGCGGGCAAGGCACCCGACTCGGCTTTTCCGGTCCCAAAGGTTCATACCCCATCGGCCCCATTTCCAACCGCAGCCTTTTCCAGTGGCACGCCGAACAAATCCTCGCCCGCTCCCGCCGTTACGGGGCGGCCATTCCCTGGTATATCATGACCAGCCGGGAAAACGATCACGACAGCAAACTTTTCTTCGAGGAAAAGAATTTTTTCGGACTCCCGAAAAACGACGTCTTCTTTTTCCAACAGGAAATGGTCCCCTGCCTGGATCTCGAAGGCAAGCTGATGCTGGCGTCCCCTTGCACCCTGGCCATGAACCCGAACGGCCACGGCGGTGCCCTGTCGGGGCTGTACCGTTCCGGCGGCATCAGGGATATGCGCCGGCGCGGCATTGAATACATCAGTTATTTTCAGGTCGACAATCCCCTGGTCACCATTTGCGATCCGTTGTTTGTCGGCTGGCACGTGCTGGAAAATGCGGAAATGTCCTGCAAGGTCCTGGAGAAGTGTCTTCCCAGCGAGCGGATCGGGGTGGTTTGCAAGCAGGGCGGCAAGGCCATGGTGGTCGAGTACATCGACCTTCCCGACGACAAACAGCGGGAAATGGGCCCGGACGGCCGGCTCAGGTTCTGGGCGGGGTCGATCGCCATTCACATCATCGACGTCGACTTCGCCGAACACTGCGGGGTCCTGGGATTGCCGTGGCATCAAAGCCGCAAGAAGGTCCCTTACTTCACCGGCAATCGTTTGGTCAAACCGGAGAAGGAAAACGCGGTCAAATTTGAAACGTTTGTTTTCGACGCCCTGCCGCACGCCAAAGCGACCGTTAACCTTGAAGTTAAGCGGGAGCACGAATTCGCGCCGGTGAAGAACGCCGAAGGGATTGATTCGGCGCCGTCCTGCCGACAATTATTGTCCAACCATTTCTGCGAGTGGCTCACCGACGCCGGGGTTTTGATGCCGCTACCGGAGTTGACGCCGGGACAGGCGGGGGAGCGGCCGGTGGTGGAAATTTCCCCCTTGTACGCGCTGGACAGCGCGGAATTAAGCGCCAAAGTCAAGCCGGAAGGGCTCAGTTTGGAACGCTACCTGTTATTGGGATAAAAACCCCAATGCCCAACCCCGCTCTTCCAGGTAAAGAAGAACGGAAGCTCCGGCGAGCTCTTACCGAGGTCCGTAGAGTTGTAAGGCGGGGCTATCCGGTCATGATAACCCCGGGCGTGTCTAGAGTCCGGCCTAACCACCCGCCTTTCTCCCCGACCGGGTAAAATCGCACCCACACGCCCTGCCAGGAAACCCTACGGACCCCGTGCAACCGGGACTTCCGTTCGGGTACCGCAAACACTTTTTTTGCTCGCGCGAGAGCAGTACTGTTAACGGTAGTTATAGTTCTGTTCACACGCGACAGAGATAATATTTTCCGTTTTTTGCGAATTACAATCACGAATGAGCGTTATGGGGAAAAAACGTATTCTTGTCGGTTTCTCGGGAGGGGTGGATTCTGCCGTTACCGCCCTGCTTCTGCGGAAACAGGGCCACGACGTCACCGCCGTCACCATGCGGGTGGACCGCCCGGGCATTCAGGGTTGCGGCAATGCCGGTGACGCCGAAGCGGCCCGGGGATTGGCGGAAAAACTTGCCCTGCCTTTTCAAAGCATCGACTGTTCGCGGGAATTCGCGGAAGAAGTCATCGGCGATTTCCGCCGGGAGTACCTGGCCGGACGCACCCCCAATCCTTGCGTCAGGTGCAACTCAACCGTGAAATTCGGCGCCCTGTGGCGGCGGGCGGAAGCGGCGGGCCTTGACTTCGACCTGTTCGCGACCGGACACTACGCCCGGATTGACCCGAACGGCCCGCGGCTTTTACGCGGCGTCGACCCGGTGAAGGACCAGTCGTATTTTCTCTACCGCCTGTCGGCGGCGCAACTGGCGAAGACGGTTTTTCCCTTGGGGGAATTCCGTAAAAGCGAAGTGCGTGAACTTGCCCGCGCTTGGGGCGTTCCCGTGCACGACAAAGCCGACAGCCAGGATTTTTTCGCCGGCGAGTACGCGGCGCTACTTTCCCAGCCGGACCGCGAGGGGGAGATTGTCGATTCAGAGGGTAAGGTGTTGGGACGGCATAACGGTTTCTGGCATTTCACCATTGGCCAGCGGAAAGGCATCTGCGTTCCCTATCGCGAGGCCCTGTATGTGATCCGTCTCGAAGCCGAGAACAACCGCGTGGTGGTGGGAACCAAGAAGGAACAGATGAGCGGGGGGTGCGTCATCGGGGATCTCTGTTTTCCTGTCCTACCGCCCCGCCCGGGTACGGCGTGTTTGGGGAAAGTGCGTTCGGCCCAACCTCTTCGCGCCATGACCGTGGGTGAACTGCGGGAGGGCGAACTGACTGTCGCGTTCGCGGAACCGATTCAGGGGGTGGCGCCGGGGCAGTCGCTGGTACTATACGACGGCGAGGCGGTGCTGGGCGGCGGGATAATAATTCGGGGCGAGAGTTGAATTTGGCATTGCCAAGGGGAAAGGTTTAAAAATCCGCAACCGCTTCCTCCACAGTATGCAAAAATTCCCCCGCCGCCGCATCGCCCTTCCCCGCGGCAAGGCGCAACTTGGCCAGACCCTTTTCCCGGTCGCTCGGCATGCCCTGGCCCTGATACTGCATTTGGCCAAGAAGGCCGGTGGCGGATATGTCCCCGGCGGCGGCGGCCATTTCCAGGTATTTTTTCGCTTTACCATAATCGGCATGGACATCTTCGCCAAAATAAAACATTTTCCCCAGGCGGCACATCGACGCCACCTCGCCGCTGTCGGCGGCCAACATCAGAAAAGCCGCCGCGCGGTAGCCGTCCTGGGCGCATAAATCGGCCATCTTAACCTGCGCTTCCACGTCGCCGTGGTAGGCGGCCAGCTCCAGGTAGTGGATTCCGCGCGGAACATTACAGGGAATCAACTTTCCCTCGAAATGAAAGGCGGCCAGGGTTTTTAACGCTTCGCAATTGCGGCGTTCCGCCAAGACGCTCAGCATGGCGAGGCCGCCGTCGACGTCTCCTTTTTTCATGAGGCTCCGCGCCTTTGCCACGGTGGGGGCGAACGAATTGGCCACGAAATAAACCGCGCCCAGAGAAGCGGCGAGGGCCAGGATAATTTCATAACGGCGGCGGGGGGGCTTTTTCCGCAGGTAGATGGAAGTGGCGCTGTTTTTAACTTTGGGGAGGCTGCCGGTGTTGGCTTGGCGTTCCGCATTAATGATACCGGTGGTTTTCCCTTGCTTGGCGGGGGGAAGGTCGTTACTCATGTGGTCCCTTTCGTTGGAATCGTGAATGCCGGAAAATCGCCCACCTACCCAAACGGGAAGAGACGCCTAACACGCAAAAAAAACGGGACAGCCGAAGCTGTCCCGTTTTTTGCTGGTTGCGGTGGAAACAGTATTTTGGCAATTCTGGAAGGTGGGGGGAAATTACTCCGCCTTCCAGATTGGCAAACTACCATTACTCACCGCGACCCGCATAAATCCAAACGTCCCTGCACCAATAAACTACTCACACCACTGGTGGTGTGTATCGGCTCAGGCTCGTTCGCGCGGATCTTTGGCGGGGTTCGGTGGGGAACAGCCTATTAAAATTTAAAGGGCGGAGACCGCCTTTTCCATATGCAGGTCCTTTACATGGCAGAAGACGCTAAAGTCCCAAAAAAAAAGGGACGGATCAATCCGTCCCCACCAGGTCCGCCAAGACCCACGAGCACGCGAAAGAATCCGTCCCAAATGAGGCTTGGGATGGTAGACTTATGGCGGCTAGCTGGCTTGTTCTTTTTTTCATTTGGCGGATTCGGTGGGGAGGCAAGCCTGGTGTTGTATATATAGTACTATCTCCTGGTAAGATGAATAATGGTCACTTGTTTATAATAGTTCCCTATAGTCATTGTCACAATTTTGCAAATCGCATTCTAGACAGGTGCGATAGTTTTACAAGAGAAAAATTGTACCCAAAATTATACAGAAGGTAAATCTTTATTCACACACACTAACTATAGGTCCCCTATGCGATGAAGATCATCGCATTCGCCTGGCCAGCATTGCCTTGATATTAATATAGTTGTCAAGCTCAGCGCTACATCATGCTAAAATAAAAAACGCGTCAAATTAATGCCATTTTGCTAAAATGGTAGCAATTGGGGCATGTAAACGGCGCTGATTAATCCTACAACGCTACTTTTACGGGAACCACTTCCGTAAAAGTAGCATGAGTATAGGGTTAGACCATAATTCCGGCGCTGGCGGTAAAGAACGAAGGTCACCGCAACTGGTTATTCATGCTAGATTTGCGGGGCGGTTCCCGCAAATCTAGCGTTGTAGAGTTAAACCATCTTAAGGTTGTTATCATACTATGGAACGCACAAAGAAAAGAAATAACAACCGGTCCGCCAACCCACGTGTCAAACGACGCCACCCCTAGGGGTGGCGTCGAGTGCCATATACCGGGATCGGTAAATCCATCCCGGCGGCAAAAAATTCTAGCCGAACAGCATCTCCCGCATGGTGTAAAACCCGGGTGACTTTCCCTTGAGCCACTTCGCCGCCCGAAGCGCCCCGGCGACAAAAACGTCCCGCGACTCCGCCCGGTGGGCTATCGACAAACATTCATATTCATTACAAAAATAAACCGTGTGATCCCCCGGCAACGCTCCCATCCGCAGGGAATGCATGCCAATTTCCTGGTTCGGTCTTTTGCCAGGCTTACCCACCCGGCCGTGCGTGACGTCATGGTCCAGGTCCAGCCCCAATTCCGCCGCCACCGCCTTCGCCACCCCGAGAGCCGTACCCGACGGCGCGTCCGCCTTCTGGTTATGGTGCGCTTCGACAATCTCCACGTTATAACCCAATCCCAAAACCCGCGCCGCCTCGGCAGCCAGCTTGAAAAGAAGATTCACCCCCAAGGAAAAATTCGGCGCGTACATGACGGGAATATTCCCGGCGGCGGCACGGAGCTTCCCTTCCTGCTCCGGCGTCAGCCCGGTGGTGCCAATAACCAGGGCCGTACCGTAACGCTCCGCCGCCTCGGCATTTTTCACCGCGTTTTCCGGCGAGGAAAAATCGATCAGCACTTCGGCCCCGGGCGCCAAGGCGCTAGTCCACACCACCTCTTGCGCCCGGGAAGCCAAAATGGTCCCCGCATTCAGCTTTTTACCGAGCAGGGGGAAACCGTTCCACTCGATAGCCTGAACCAGGGTGAACTCCGCGTCCTGGTTGGACAAGGCCAAAAGCCTCTGCCCCATGCGCCCGCCGGCGCCGGATATGGCCAGTTTAAGCATTTCCCACTTCCTTTCCTATTCTATCTTCACCAGCCTGGTCTTGCCAAATCCTTCCACCGTCAGCTCCACCCCGGGCGCAGTTCCCTTTTCGAACGCTTCCACCCGGGTGCGGAAATCCTGCACGTCCGCAACCTTCACCCCGTTCACCTGGGTGATCAGCTGATAACGGTGCACGCCCGCGACCGATGCCTTGCCGCCGACCTCGACCTTGTTGACGATGACCCCGGAGAGATCGGGGAGACTGTAGAAACGCGCCACTTCAAAAGTTATCGGCTTAACGGTGAGGCCGAGTTCGGGGAATTTTTCCTTTTTCGCGCTGCGGTAATCCGGCGCAAAATAATCGGTGACGAAGTCGGCGGTTTTTTCCTCCCCGTCATGGAGATAATCCAGCCTGACTTTACGGCCCACGCCGGCCCCGGTCAGGAGGGTGGAAATCACATTCTCGCGGTTAGGCCACGGCGGCGGCATGAAGGCCATGTAGCTGTTGAAGGCGTCGGAAGTGAGGTCGCCGTTGTCGATGCCGCCGGGGATGAAGCCGCTGGAACGCAGTTCCATCGGCTCCTTCTTTCCCTCCACCAACATGCGGAGCAGGACGTCGTGTTCCCTGATGCCGAGTTTGTCGGCGGGGGAACCGGGATAGACGTGGGTGACCAGGAGGCCAATCCGTCCCCCGCGCGTTTCGCCGCTGGCCTTGAAGAGGCGGGCGGTGTTCACGTCCAGAGGCTGGAATTCGACCCCGAGATCGATAAGCCGCTGGCCCTGATCTTCGTCTACCGGCATGAGGGAGGGATCGAAGGCGTCGTCGGCGCGGAATTTATTCTGGAGATACGCCACCGGGCGGAAGCCGGCCGAAGCGCCCGGACGCTCGCGCCCCAAGAGGCCGTTACGGTCCCGGGATCGGAGTAGACGCGGGGTGACGGACATGGCGATCAGGTTGCCGTCCGTGTCGAAAGCGAGGGCGCCGTCGGTTTCGTTGGTCAGGGTGGAGACGACGGTGTCCCCCTTGAAGCCGCGGAAAGTGCCAAGCCAACGGTCGTGGTCAACCAATTCGCGGCGGCGTCCTTGGGAATAGTCGATTTGCCAACGCTGCAGGTATTCCATGAGGGGCTCGACGGCCTGCGGCGTTTTCGATTGCAGGCCAGGCGCGGCGAAGGGGTTCAGAAGACCAAAACCGGCCGGCAAGCCGTCCGTGGGGAGGTTTTCCTTGACTTCCAGGACCACCGCCAGGTAATCGCGGAAGGCGCCGACGAATTCCGCCGCCACTTCCTTGCCCTCCGGCGTGACGACGGTTACCGCCTCGATTTTGGCGATGCCGTCCGACTGGAGGCCCAGGGGGGCCAGCAGGTGGCGTTTACCGACCACCAAGGCGGGGGTGCGGATTTCCGAAGTGCTCTGGCGGGGAAGCTCGTCTTCCGCGTCCAGGGTCCACTCGCCGTCTTCCTCCTCGTCGTCGTCGACCTTGATGCGCATTTGGAAACGGCATTCCAGGACGCCCTTGGCGAGTTTGCGGCGGAGGTCCTGCTCGCTCTTTTCCGCCATTTCGCTGGACCAGACCGGGGAGGTGGCGAAGCCGCGTCCTTCCCAGTCCGGGAGTTCCTGACCGTACAGGGCTTTGGCGCCGAAGGCGAGGCCCAGGGCCGATCCGCTCAGGGGATTGACGAGAACGCCCTGGTCGGGGAAGGTGATGGTTTCCACCCCATCGTCCGATATGGCCGACTTGCCGGGGCCGCCCCCGAGCTTGATTCGCCAGGCTCCGTCTTCCCAACGGTAGGAGAGGCTGACCGCTTCCTCGACGTCGCCGTCGCCGAATTCCAGGGGATGCGGCAGCAGGGTTTGACCTTGGCTGTTCGGCATGATTTCCAGAACCACGGCGGGAATGCGGTTGAAGTAGCCGGAGATGCGGGCGGGGTAGAAGTCATCGAGGCCGGGAGCCTGGATTTCGATGAAATTGATGAATTGGTTCTGGAGCCCCAGGTCGGGAATGATTACCCGCTTGTCGTCCAGCCAATAACCGCCGATGGGGGTTGGCCGTTCATAGGTGACGTCGTCGGCGAAATCGCCCACCGCGGGCTTTTTCCCTTCGTGGGATTTGGCGTGGATGTAGACCCTTAGGCAATGCTGGCGGAATTGGTTGGCGAGATCGGTGAAGAGAACGCTGTCGGTGGCGTCTTCCAGATCGCCGGGGAGGATCTGAAGCAGACTTTTCCGGTCTTTTTCTCTAAGAAAATCTTTCAAACCGGCGGCGTCCGCAAGCGGGAGGAACGCCAGGAAAAGCGCCAGGCCGGCGAGGAACTGCCGGCGAAGTGATACGGGAATGGCCATGAAGGGTCTCCGGGGTCAAAGACAATGATGGATCTGAAGTTTTGCAAAGTGGCGATTAAACCGCCAATCGCCACTTTGTAAAAATCATTTTTACCTTAATTTCAGGGTTTTTAATTATAGGGCACCTCTAAAATGCCCTTATGCCGCTTTCTTTTTCTCCCCTGCCCTGAAGGCCGCTTCCGCTTCCTCGCGGGTGGGGTAGAGGAGCAGGTTGTCCTCCAGGTACGGTTCCGTCTTGAGGTCGGATTGGTTGCGTAGATACTGAATCATCAAGGTGGAGGCGTCGCCGAGATCGTGCCGGAAGCCTTTGGGGTCGAACACGTAACCGTTGCCGCCGCCGGCCAAAAAGGAAATGAGGGCGACGGAATACACCCGGTCGCTATCAAGGTCCTGGCCGTCCGCGTCCCTAATGCCGGCGATGCCGTATTTTTTGCCGTCGGGTTCCTTCCAGGCATAGACGGTCACGCCGGCAAATTGGGGAAAAGGATTCGTATTGGGGGCGGTCAGCTTGTCACGCAATTGTCCCGCCAATTCCCTGCCGGGCATTTCGTAGCGGAGCAGGTTGTTTTGAAAGGGAAAGCAATCGTACATATCCCCCACCGTCGCCCAGCCCTGGCTTAAACCGGAACGGATGCCGCCGGAGTTGAAAATCGCCACCTCGGTCCGGGCGACGGCACTGAGGGTGCGGCAGAAAAAACGCCCCAAAGGAATGGAGGTGGTGAACAGATTCCGGTCGGTCAAGTAATCCGTGTCCACCTGAAACAGCCGATCCCCCAAGCCCATCCGGTCCGAAACCTGGCGGAGATCCGCCAGCATGGTCTCGGAAGGCTGCACCTCCTTCAAGTCGTCATAGGTCTTTAATTCCATACCGGTAATGATCCGTTCTCCTTCGCGGGTTATGGTGATTTCCGCGATATTCTCCAGATAGCGGCCGGGGATGCCGTACCAGCTGTCGCCAATTTTCTCCACCGCGACGATATTGTGCGAATGCGAATCCACCACTACGTCGACATTCGCCACTTTGGCCAGATCCTTGCCGGTGAGCTGCCCGGCGGCGTAGTCGGGGTTGGTTTCGTCGTGCCCCACGTGCCCGAGGACCACCACCACGTCGCCGGGTAGGTCGTAACGCCAAAGCGCGTTACGGAGCTGATTGAGGATATGCGCCTTGGTGGCGGCATGGTCGGGCTGGCCGTTCTTCTCGATAAGGCCGAAGTCGTACTCGGCCAAGCCCCGGGCGTTCGAAAAGGTTTTGGTATAGGGAGTCAGGACGCCGGCGACCAGCAAACGGAACTGCGGCGCTTCCCTCACCACCACCGGCATTTCGCTAATCCCCTTGACCGGCAGACCGTTCCGGCGGAGATTAACCGACACCACGTCCAGCGTTTCCGGGTCGAATTCGCGAACTATGGGAACCAGGGTGTCCTGATAATAGGCGGGATCATTTTGCGGCAGGTTGTAGTCGAACTCGTGGTTGCCGGGGGCAATCACCCGGTAGCCGATTTTCCCCATCAGTTCCGCCACACTCCGGCCGGCGTCGAAATAGGTTAAGGAATTCCCCGATACCGCGTCCCCCGCGTCCATGAGAATGACGTCCCAGCCCTCTTGCCTGAGCCGATCCGCGTAACCGTCCAGCCGGGCGTAACCGATGAGGCCGCGGGCTTCCTTTTCCATGGCGTTGCCGTGGACGTCGTTGGTGACCAAGATTTTTATGCCTTTGGCGCTGGGGCAACTTCCCCCCGGGTTGGCGACGGCGAAAGGATTCGGGTTCAGGCCGGCTTGCGGAGGGGCAAACGGGTCGGCCCCGGCGGCCACGGGTTCGGCCTTATAAACGTAACAGCCGGGTGCAAGCGGCGCAAAAGGTAAATCATCGGCAGGAAAATCAACTTCCGCCGCGAGTGCGAAGGAAAAAAGGCCGATAAAATACAAAACAGGGAAAATTTGCAACCGCTGCATGATGGCCTCCGTATGTTCTGGTTATGTGGGGAAAATGTCTTCTGGCCGCATGGACTGGCGTATTTTCCGATAGAGGTGGATTATAGCCGGGTTGGGGGCTAAAGCAAGGCATTCCCGATAATGTGAAAGAACTTGCAAAGACCTGGGGTTAATGCGATACTTTTCTTTTTATAAGCCGACAAACCTATAATGGCCGATAACATGCCGAAAACGACTAAGCACCTTTCCGGACCCGACCAGCGGACCACGGACCGTGTTAAACTTGGAGATGAACCGATGCCACGTGCCTTCGCGCGGATATGCCTGTTCGCCCTGTTAGCGCTTAGCGCCGCCATTGTCTCCAGCCTTGGGGCCGTGGGCGGGGAGCCGGCCAAAACCGCGACCGCGGCTAAACCCGCTTCTGAAAAAGATCTTGCCCGGCCCATACCGGAAAACGCCCAGGTCACCCGCTTCACCCGTTTCAACCTCCGTTATACCCTAAGGGACGTCGTCTCCAATGCCGTCCAGAAAGTCGAATTCTACATCACCGACGACATGGGAAAAACCTGGCGCTATTACGGCGAAGACCCCGATAAAACTTCCCCCATGACGGTCGAAGTTCCAGGCGAAGGCGTCTACGGTTTTGTCTGCGTCGCCACCGACCGTTTCGGCAACCGCGAACGCGAACCCCGCCCCAACACCAAGCCGGAATCGGTGGTGGTGGTCGACCGCACCCCCCCCACCGCCAAATGGCTCGCCCCCCGCCAGGACATCATCGGCAAAGGACCCTCCATCGAATTCGAATGGGAGACCGGGGACGCGCATTTCGCCGCCAATCCCGTGAAAATCCAGTACGCCGTCGAGGCCCAGGGCAATCACGACCGCGGCGCCAATTGGCTGGTCATGAAAGACAACCTTCCGGCCAAAGGCAAAACCTCCTGGACCCCCCCCAGCGGGCAAAAATACAACTTCCGCCTCATCGCCGAAGACCGCGCCGGCAACGTCACCGTCGCCTACTGCCCCGCCACCATCAAAATCGACAACACCCCGCCCTATATCACCTCGGTAAAACCCCTTCGCTCCAAGGAACTCGAAAACGACATCGTCGTCGAGGCCAAGGATAACGACGGCGGTTCCGGCCTCAAGGAATACTCGCTTTACGTTTCGGAAAACGGCGGCTACAGCTGGACCCTCCTGAAGGAAACGGTCGGCGGCGACTCGCTTCCGATTAAACGCGCCTCGGGCCAAGCCATCGCCTGGAAAGCCCCCAAGGGCGGCGACTACCCCCTCTGGCCGGTGGTCTTCGACGCGGCGGGGAACGCCACGCCCCTCCCGGCCGTCGGCGTGCCCGGCCCGTATGTCCTCACCATCGACAACGAACCCCCGGTCGTGACCCTGTCCAGTTCCTTCCTCCAAGGGCAAAACGCCATCCTCGCCAATGAACAGCGGCTGGTGGAATGGACCGGCTACGATCCGCACATCATGCCGAACACCGGTAAAATCCACCTCTCCCTCGACAACGGGAAAACCTGGCAGGAACTCGCCACCTATCTTCCCGCCACCGGCTCGGAAATGGTCTTCTTCCCCTTCGGGGCCAGGTCGGAGGAAGCCAAGCTGAAAGTCACGGTGGAAGACGAATACGGCAACATCGGCCAAAGCGTCTCCGACACCTTCAAGCTATCGTCCGGCGACACCACCATCGATTCCGTCACCCCCAAGAGCGGTCCCTCCTCCTCCACCAGCGAAGGGGGCGACATCTTCAACAGCACCACCGGCAACGAATTTGGCCTGGGCGGCGCTTCCGGCGCCGGCGACGCCGCGGGCGGCGGAGCCCTGGGCGGTCTCGCCAGTTGGTTCGGCCAAGCCGGCAGCGGCGGCACGACCGGTGCCACCGGCGGCACCGGCGCAACTCCTCCCCCAATCGCTTCCCCCGGCGGCGACGCCTTCGGCGGGGCGTTTGGCGGCTTCGGCGGCGGCGCTTCCGACAGCTTCGGCGGCGGCGCCAGCCGGGACATCAGCCCCTACGGCGGCACCAGCGTCGATCTTTACGGCAGCGGCTCCCCGGATTCCTTCAGCGGCAGTTTTAGCGGTGAATCGACCGCCTCCGCCATGCCCCGCGGGATGATTCAGAACGGACAGGATACCTCGCGTACCTCCACCCCTCCCGCCAGCCCGTTGGGCGGCGGCCGGCTTCCCCTGCCCCCATCCGGCGGCATGCCGCCCCCGCCCGGTTCACCTTTCGGCGGCGGCGCGGGACGCAGCGTCTATGACGACGAAGACGACGGCGGCTGGGAAGCCAGCGCCACCGGCAGCGACGCCTCGCTGGAAGGTTGGCAGAGTAGCGGCACCACCGGTTCCGGCGGCTTCGGCGGAGCTTCCGGCGGACTTTCTTCGGCTCCATGGACCCCGAGTGGTTCAGCCGGTTCGGCCGTCGTCGGGTCGAGCGGCGGGTTTGGCACCGGCGGGTTGGGCGGGCTTATCCCTCCCCCCGGCGGCGCATCCCTCCCCCCCGCTTCCCCGTCGACTCCGGTCGGCAGCGGCTTCAACGATTATAGCGCCGGATCCCTGGGCGGAAGCACCACTTGGCCCCCCGCGTCCGATCCTTCCGACATCGCCATCGTCGACAGTCTGGGCGGAACCGATTGGGACGACGACCAGTTCACGGCCCAAACTCCCGCGCCGGCCGATAGCAGCCTGGGTACCGCCGACCTGATCGCTTCAGTCCCCGGGTTTAGCCCGGCGCCGGACAGTTCCAGCTCATTCGGCGGCTTTGGCGGCGGGACTTCCTTCGCTCCTCCGGTCGCCGGGGTTCCTTCTCCCGCCCCGGCATTCCCGGCCGCGCCGGCCACTTCCTCAGGACCTGGCATAAGCACCCCGGCCCCGGCTCCGGTCCGCGCCCCCAGCGGGAGTCTCCGTCCCCCCGGAAGCGGCGCTCCGGCTTCGACTCCGGCCGCTCCGGCCCCGGCCGCTCAGGCCCCGGCCGTTCAGGCTCCGGCCGCGACTCCCCCCAGCCTCTCCGGACCGGCCACGCCTACGGGTTTGCCTAGCGCTTTCGGCGGTCTACCCGGCGCCGGCAGTCAACCCGGCGGTTTCAGCGACGCCTTCGGCAGCGGTCCCGGCGGCATGGCCGGCAGCTTCCCCATCCCGCCGCCGGTACCCGGCAGCGGCCCGGCCGGAACCACCGCCGCCGCCACGCCGGCAACGTCACTGCCTCCGCTTCCGCCCCCCTCCGCTTCCGGCCCGGGTGCAACTTCCGGCGGTTTTGGCGGCTTGGGCGGCTTGGAAGGTTTTGGCGCCGACACCAGCGGTTCCGACTTTGATTTCGATCGCGGCTTCGGCGGCGGTTTGAGTACCGGTCCCATTGAACCCGCCTTGCCTGGCGCAAGCGCCCGCCCCGGTTCCACCCCGAGTCTTCCCGGCGGCGCTGCGGCCGGCAGCGGCACGGATTCCACGCCCGGCGGCGGTTTGGGGTCGGGTTTTGGCAAAGACTGGCCGGCTTTCGGCGACGACCCCGCCTGGGCCGACAGCGGCGGCGACTTCGAGGACGATTCCGGCCCCGCGTCCCTGCCTGCCCCTGGCGTGCGGTTGCCTCCGGCGCCGCCTTCCAGCCTCCCCACCATGCCGGGCCTGGACGACGACCGCGGTTTGGTCGCCGGGGCTACCGGCGGCTCCTCCGCCCCTCTCACCCAATTGCCGCCGTCCCTTGAACCGAACCGGCGTCCGGCCAATCCCCGGCGTTTGTCCAACGATTACGTCAAGGAATCGAAAACTTTCCGGGAACAGGGACGTCCCGACCTGGCCGAGGATTCGGCCACCAAGGCCCTCGACGCCGACAAGAGTAATGCGGCGGCGTATATGGAACTGTCCCAAGTCAATGCCCGGAAGGATCCACCGGATTACGTCAGGGCGGCGAACCTGGCGAAGGAAGCCACCGGCCTCCAGGCCGATTGGGAGACCTGGTGGAATTGCGCCGACATCTTCTACATCTGGGCCCACGCCACCAACCGGGAAATCCAGGCGGTGCACCGTTCCGGACAGACCCCGTTGGCGAATCTGATTGACGAGCGGAATTCGACCCTGAACAACGCGCTCATCGCCATCAACAATGCGGCCAGCGTCGTCAATGCTGCCGATCGTGACGCGGCGAAAAAGGTGGCGGTGACCCAGGGGATGATAACCTACCTCCGCGCCCTGACGGTTCCGGATCCGGTCAATCCGGGCGAGGCGAGTCCGGGCTACCAAAATTACCTGCGGGAGCGGTCTTCCTACAAGGGAACGGTGACGCCGATGCTGTTGGAGGCGATGCCTTTCTTCCAGAAAGCGTTGTCCCTGGGTGGAGCGCCGGAGTATAACGAAACCTTCCAAATGGGTATAATCAATTTCCGCCTGGCCGGTTTGGAGCGGGATACCGGCAACGCCCAGCAGGCCTCGACCTATTATCAGGAAGCGGTGAAGTGGCTGGAAGAGGCGACAACGGCCAGAAATACCCCGGCTGACGGTCCCCGCGAGGCTTATTACATGTTGGCGCTATGCCACGATCAGTTGGCGGGGCAGCCTGGCGCGAACCAGGCGAGACACCGCGAATTGGCGCTCCGCTATTGGCGCCAGACCGCCGACTTCTACGATCAAGGCAGTCCGTACCGAACTTATGCGGAACAACGTATCGACGTATTGGCGGAGGAGATGGGTTTGTAGCCGACTAATAACTATTGACGCGGGGATACACGATGTGAGACCAAAGACCACACCCGCCATCTACTTGATCCCGTGAGGCCGAGCCATCAATGCGTATCGCCCACATCACCGACCTCCACATTTCCCGTGAACCGGAACGGGGCGATTATAATGCCAAGCGGATTCTTGGTTACATCAATTACCGTCTGTTCCGTAGCCGTCGCTACCAGGAACAGATCGCCGAAGCGGCTTTGCGGCTTTTGATGCAAAACCCGCCGGATCTGGTTCTTCTTACGGGAGACATCACCCAGCACGGCTTGGACTCCGAGTTCGAGGCGGCGGAGAAGCTGCTTGCCATCGTTACGGACGCCCAGGTTCCGGTTATCGCCGTGGCGGGAAATCACGACGCCTACGGCAACGATAACGGCAAGCATCGGGTCGGAAACAAACTCCCCGCCTTCCTCCGCCGCATCGCTTTAGACCTCATGCCTGATAGCCAGGGCATCTTCCACCTCCCCGGCGTGGAACTGGCGGCCCTGAGGCAGGATGTTCCGACCCCGATATTTTTTTCTTACGGCCGCCAGGACAGTGGTGAGCTCCGCCGGGCCAGAAGCATCTGGCAGGACAGTCCGGACGGAGTAATGCGTATCGTCTGCGGGCATTATCCGGTGATCGATCCGCACGGGGGGAGGTTATTGTATTTCCGGGGACTAAGAAAAGCGGAGAAGTTGATTGAATTTTGTCGGGACCATCAGGTGGCGGCTTATTTCTGCGGGCACAATCACAAACGGTTCGTTGCTCCCATGCCGGGGAATTGCATGCAATATGTGGCTCCGGCGCTTTCGGCGGTGAAGGGGGCGGGGAAGGAATGGATTAGTGTTTATGAATGTGGGCCGGGTTTGGAGCATCCGTTGGAAGTTCGGATACACGACTGACATACTGGGAGGAATGGTTAAAATAGCGGTAATAGCGGTAATAGCGGTTAAAAAAGCGGTTAATAAAATCCAGCCCACGGCTGGTTGCGGGGGTTCTAGGGGGGCGCAACCAGCCCCCCTGTCGAAACGCGGTTATGTTTTAACGCAGTTAAAACGACCTCGCTTAGGAGCCAGCGAAGCGGCGCTCCGACAGATCAAAAAAGGAAGGGCGTCTAATAAAAATAAACTCCTCGCAAAGTAAGGTTGGGCTTTCGCCTACTTTATGGGAGGTTTTATCCGTGGGTGATTTCCTTCCTTTTTTGATTTCTCGGAGCTCCGCTTCGCTGGCTCCTAAGAGCCTATCCGAATAGGCGCATGATCAACTTGCGCCGGATACAGTAAGTCTTCTGAGAGCTTGCTTT
>JAVBTZ010000114.1:0-6755 GCA_031555915.1 Planctomycetota bacterium | reverse complement strand
GGGGTGATTTCTCTGCCGTCTACGTTTATCCCCCTGGATTCCGGCTAAACCGCCCGTTAGGGGTGCAGCAGCCGTTCAAGACGCCGGAATGACGCGTGGGGAGGGGTGTGGCGTAACAGAATGCGGAGTTGCGTAACAAAGATGAGATGCGCCCGGGCAAGAGCGGCAAGGCGAAGGTTCCGGCAAAATTGCCGAATATAGTTTCGGCGAAGCCGGAAGAAAATCGGCTGATTCGACGGCCCAGGAGGCTCCGGCCACGAAAAAACCCCTGTCCCATGCGGGCCGACAGGGGTTGGAATTTTGGTGGGCAGTACTGGATTCGAACCAGTCACCCCCTGCTTGTAAGGCAGGTGCTCTAACCGGATGAGCTAACCGCCCGCATTTTGGAAAGAGCGTATTATAGCTAAAGCGCGTCTTCTGTAAAGAATTCTTTTTGCGAGGAAGAAACATGGCCAAACACGGGCAGGAAAGAATCCGCAGCACCACCATTCTCGCCGTCAGGAAAAACGGGCAAACCGCCATCGGCGGCGACGGACAGGTCACCCTGGGTAGCATGATGATTAAGGCCTCGGCCAAGAAAGTCCGGTCCCTAGCCGACGGCAAGGTCAAGGTCGGCTTCGCCGGTTCCGCCGCCGACGCCTTCGCCCTGCTCGAACGCTTCGAGAAAAAGCTGGCCGAGTTCAACAACAACATCACCCGCGCCGCCATCGAAATGGCCAAGGACTGGCGTACCGACCGCGCCCTCCGCCGGCTCGAAAGCACCATCATCGTCGCCGACAAGGAAAAAATCCTTCTCCTGGGCGGTTCCGGCGACGTCATCGAACCCGACGACGACGTCATGTCCATTGGCTCCGGCTCCGGTTTCGCCCTCGCCGCCGCCCGCGCCCTGATGCGCCACGCCGATTTGTCCGCCGAGGAGATTGTCAAGGAAGCCCTCAATATCGCCGGTGATATCTGCATTTACACCAATAACGACATCGTGGTGGAGGTACTTTGAAATGGCGGCTGAGGAAGTGAGGAAAGCGTTGGAAAAGTTTGACGCGGCCGGTCGCATCCGCACCATGCCCGGCGCCATCCATACGGTGGAGTTGGCCGCCGCCGCCCTGGGGGTCGAACCGGCGCGGATTGCCAAGACCCTGGCGGTGCGGCTGAAGGGAAGCGGGCGGGTGTTGGCGATTGTCGCCAAGGGGACGGCGCGGCTGGACAATGCCAAGTTCAAGGCCCGTTTCGGCGGCAAGGCCGGCTTTGTGGGTCTTGCGGACTGCCTGGAGGTAACCGGCCATCCGCCGGGCGGGTTGTGTCCGTTCGGTTTGAAGGAGGGGGTGGAGGTGTGGTTGGACACGAGTTTACGGGAGTTCGAGGTGGTGTATCCGGCGGCGGGCGAGGTGGACAACTGCGTGGCGGCCAGCATGGCGGAATTGGAGGCATGGTCGGGCGGACAGTGGGTGGACGTGTGCGTTTGAGGCGGCGGGTAAATCGGCATTGCGACACAAAGGACATGGAGAACCGTATTTTACTGGCGGTTGGCGCGCCGGTTCGCTAGACTATACGCGGCGAGTATATATACCGGTATATATTTTGAGTTTGTCGGACAATACCGGCGGGAATGGCGGAATGGCAGACGCGCAAGATTTAGGATCTTGTGGTTCACACCGTGGGGGTTCGAGTCCCCCTTCCCGCACCAGTTTTTCTTGCTGTAACATATTGATATTATAGGCGTTTATTGCCAAAACACCATATCATCCCACCGGTGCCGGTAATGGTAACCGCCCCACGGCCTACCCCTGCACCCATCCCCATTCCAGATAAGGGTTTGCCCAAAATTAACTTTTACCCATTCGGAATTTACCCAATGACCCAGAGGCATTTTCGACCAGGCGGTAAGGGCGAAAATGCCGTTCCAAACGAAACACCCGGGTTAAACTTGTAAAAGTTATTTTTGGGCAAAGCCAAACAGTCCGTAAACAAACCCCATTCTTCAAAAGAGGCTGCTACTTTCCGTTTCAATTTTATTTACGGGCTGTTATGGAACGATTGGTTATTGAACGAACACCATCAGGCGGGTTCCATGTGTATTTCCGGTGCAAGGGAATTGAAACCTCAGTTGGTTCCGCCAAAGGCAAAGAAGTTTACCCGTAACAGCACTCGGCATCCGGCGACAAGTGACGAGTGTTGTTCCACTGCGGCACTTGAACGCACGTCACTTGTCATCCCCCTTTAGGGGGGTGACTGACGAGTGTTGCTGGTTGGTTTTTTTGATTTTGGTGTTAAACCTTGTTGGCGCGTGTGGCATGCAATTAACTTGGTTGTTTATCTTTTAATCCCGGGCGTATGAGTGTTCCCCTCTCGAGCGCCTTTAATGGAGACTATCTTGGCAATTGAACAAACCGAGTGCAAGTTACTTGTGGCGAAGGACGCGGCGGCGATGTGCGGCCTATCGCGGCCAGCGTGGTACAAATGCGTGTCATGTGGCAAGGTTCCGAAGCCAGTTAGGTTTGGCCGGTCGGTCCGTTGGCGGCGAGATGAACTTCATGCCTGGATTGACGCGGGGTGTCCGGCGCGACAGGTTTGGGATGCGAAAACGAAAAAGTAGTACAGAAAATAGTTGCATTAGTGTCATACATATAATACAATATCGGCATGGATGAAAATATGCCGAATTCTCAGAATCCTAAAAGACCCCGGGGCCGTCCGCCATTGGGCGACGATGCGCGGAATATTCCCCTCACGATGCGAGTGAGTAGGAACGAACTCGAAGCGTGGCGGGAGCTGGCGGCGGCTCAAGGGGTGTCTATGGGGGAATATTTGCTTAAACCCCATAGGAAAGCATTGAAGCGGAAGGAGAAGGCATGAGTATTTTTAGACGAACGTATAAAGACAAAAGCGGGATGAATGCGACAGATTTGGCGCGATGGGTGACGGAACGGAAGGCGGCGGGGAAATCGGCGGCGAATTGCAACCATCACATTCGGAAGTTGAAAGCATTTGGCAATTGGCTACAGGCAGTGAAGCGGCTGACCGAGAATCCTTTTGCACTGCCGTTACGGGAGGATTTGGCGCGAGATTTAAAGGATTATCTTGCCTTGCATTTGCCAGCAGCGCGGTTGTTCACGAATATGCAAAAAGGCAGAGGCGCGGCGATGTTGCGGGTGGACCTGGAAGCGGCGGGAATCCCTTACGTTGACGAATACGGTCTGGTGGCGGACTTCCATGCCCTGCGGCATTCGTTCGCCAGTCTTCTGAACCAGGCGGGCGTTCCGCTGGTGACGGCGCAACAGTTGATGCGGCATTCTGACCCGCGTTTGACCTCCAATGTTTATACTCATGTGATGGTCGAGGGGAAGGCGGAGGCGCTGGCGAAGTTGCCGGATTTTTCGTATGCCGGGCTGGGCAAGGAGAGCGCCGCCTTGACCGGAACGGATGATTCTTCAACCTCCGGAAACAGCAGAATCATTGTCAGTCAATTTGACAGTAACGGCACGAATTTGGGGGCTGAAATAAGGACTTACAGGGACTCCGCAAAGACATCAAAACCTCATTCGAACCCCACCCCTGAAACGGCAAAAACCCCTGTCTCGCAGGGGTTTTTGGCGGAGAGGGAGGGATTCGAACCCTCGATACAGGTTACCCCATATGACGGCTTAGCAAGCCGTTGCATTCGACCACTCTGCCACCTCTCCGTTTGTTGGCGGCAATAGAACGAATAGATAACTATACCTTTTTATACTCGGCTGTCAACCCTCTTCATCAAGTTTTCGGCATCGGCAAGCCCTTACTTGTCCAAAGCCTCCGCCAGGTCCGGCTTATACGCCGCCCGCCGCCCTTGACAATTATTCCTGGCGCAAAGGACACAGCTTTCAAAACCGTTTTCATCCGGAAAAATGATGCCGGAAACACTCTTATTCGGCAGCATCAACAAAGTGGGAGTCAGTTCTATGCCGCAGAACTCCGCCCCCTCCCGCAGCAATTCGAACATCGGTTCCTGCTGGCTAATCGGCCACTCCGGCAAGGAACCCGGGCTCATTTTACCCGTTTTCCCCACGGCGAAGCTTTTCTCCAGATCCCGCAGAAGCGCCGCCCGCGCCTGGTTCAAGGCCGACTGCATGATCTCCTCAACCCAGAACCGTTCAAAGGGGTCCGCCATGGCGACGGCGTAATTATAGATTTCGCGGCCGCAAGTCGCCAAATGCGGGTAGACCCATTCGCGGCCGCTCAAGTTTTTGGCGAGAATGCGGCTTTGGAAAGCAGTCCCGGCCACCAGCACCAGGCCGGATTCGGCTTTGATGTCGGCGTGCGCCCGAAGGTAGAAGGCTTTTGGCCGAATCAGGGGAGCGACCTGGTTGAGGATGGCCAAAAAATCGGCCGCTTCGTCGGAGTCGGCTTCGAGGCCGAGGCGACGCAGGAGCGACTCTGGTTCGGGGGTGTAAGGCGTTTCTATGGGATGCTTGTCCATACAGTCTTCTTTCAGCTTCAATTATCCTGGTGCCCTTCCAGCTGCAACTTTTGCTTGGCGACCTTGGCCGACTGCCGCCGGGGCCATTTGCTAACCACATGCCGGAGCAAATCCGCCCCGAACCGCCGCTCTTCGTTGAGACGCTCGGAGAAGTGAAAACCCAAATAAAGGTAATCGTCGTCCGTGAGTATCTTTTCGGCCAAAAGCCTGGCCTTGAACTCGCGCGGATTTTCCGCCAGCAGCTTGGCCGCATGTTCCAAGGCCGGATCCGCCGCGCGGCTGCTCCGTGAACGGGACTTGTCGGACGTCTTCAAGTTGGTCAACATCAGTTTGTAGCGTAAATCCGAAGTCAGGAGGCCGCCCCGATCCAAGAGGGACAAGTTGGTGGCGGCGACGGGGAAATTACCCTCCGCAAAGGCTTTGTCGGCGATCTTGAGGATTTCCGCCTGCAGGACGTCGGGTTTAAGGAGTTTCAAGGCCTCCCAATTCAGGTCGAAGCGCTTGTCCCCCGGTCCCGGCAGTTCCAATAAACGCTTGATACGCGTTCTTGCCCGGTCGGGGGTGATGCGGTTCTTGTGGTTGGCGAGAATCCGCACCATGTCCTGCACCCGCAACGCGCCGGGATTTTCGTCTATCGCCTTCAGGATAATGTTTACCGTCGACGGCATTTGAGCCAGCGCTTCCAGGGCCGCCTCCTTGACCTCCTGATCGCTTGCGGGCAGGAAATCCATGATCAATTGGGCATTTACCGGCGAATCCAGCTCGGCCAATTTTTCCATGGCGAAGACCCGCACCCCGACATGCCGGTTTTCCAGGAGACCCTGCAAGGTGGCCAAATCATCCTTTTCCGGCGGCAGCAAGGCCAATACGCTAACCGCCGGCCGCACCAACCCTTCGTAATCCTGGTCATCCAACAAGGGGTAGAGGGCGGCGGTGATGTCGGGGTGCGCTGCCTCGGTAATCGGCAACGCCGCCAGACTCAGCAGGGCATAACGCCTGACCTGGGTCGAGACGCCGGGCGTAATAAAGGATAACAAGGCCGGCTTGGCCTTGAGGTCCGCGACAATCCCCAAGGCGATGATAATGGCGGAAACGGCGATGTCGTTCTGCTTGATGCGCTTGTCCTTGAGCATGGCGGACAATTGCCCGAACAGGTCGCTCTTTTCCGGCTGGTCATAATGCGGCATTTCCTCGCGTAGCGACCGCACCGCCTCCCGCATCAGCTGCAGGTCGGGGTGGGCCAGGCAATCGATAAGGAAAGCGTGGGCGATATGGGTGCGGATGCGGGGCAGAATTTTGACCATCCGCCGTTGCGTTTCCGGCGGCACCTTGTCAAACTGCTGTTTTAGGGAAGGAACCGCCTTGGCGCCGATTTTGGCGATGGCGTCGATGACCCGGTCCTGATGCTCGTCGGTTTTGTCGAGCACCCGAACCAGCTGTTTCAGGATTTGTTCATGCGGGGAATTTTCGATAGCGGTCAGGGCGGCTTCGAAGACTTCGGGGTTGGCGGTGTCGATCATCAGGTCGGCCAGCGCCTTGTGGATGGCCGGTTCACGCGAATTTATCGCACCCAACACCCGTATAGCCGCCAGACGCAGACTGTCGTCCGGGCTATAAATAAGCTGTTGAATGGATTTTAGCGTTGCATTCACGTTATAGCCGCCGAAACCGGTAAAGTGCCGCCCATGCTTTCTCCAGCCCAGTCACCCCGTCCAACTTCCGTACACCCCTGGGATTAACCGCGGCCTTCGCCTAGCCTACCCCACATCCCGACCGCCACAAACGGCGGAATGTTTTGCAAAAGTTGTGCCAGTTTTTCCATAACTACCAGCGAGCCAAGAGTATAACTCAATAAAGGGATTTGTCAATTCGCAAAAAAAATTCCTTGCCAACCTTTCCATGTAAGTTGACGGATAATTTTACTTATAATGTGGTATATTTATAACATTACAATTCAATCTGTCAAAATGACACAGTCACCTTTCGTTTTGCTGGTGGCTCGGGTTGGGCGAAGCTTGGTTTTTTCTGCGCCTTGACCAGATTTGCGGGTAATATTTAGTCGATATTTTCTGTGCCTTTTCCAAGGAAAATCCTGTCTGTATTTATGACTTGCCGCCTGGCGGTGCGGCCAAGAGGAGGTTCGGCGCGGCTTGCTGGATAATTGGCAATAAAATTGCTAACCAACCAGCAGCGCTAGTGCCCCATAAAGTCAAAATCTACCCGAAGATTTTGACTTTATGGGGGACTAGTCTATTTAACGATAATGACAACGGAGGACAATTTATGCGCATCGACCGCTTCA
>JAVBTZ010000256.1:0-3421 GCA_031555915.1 Planctomycetota bacterium | reverse complement strand
TGGAAGTTAATCCTGAATGCCATTTTTATAAATAGATTTAAATCCCGGGGCTATACGTAATTCCGTAGTTAAGAGTGGTTCTCTGTGGTCTCTGTGTTCTCTGTGGTAAAAAATTATTTTAAATCATCGTTTCGCAAAGACTTGCCCTTTTTTCAGCGCCATTCGTGAGTGTCCCCATAATTCCCGCTGGGCTATTTTTAACCGCTTTTTTTCTACCGGCGGCGCCTCTTCTTCGTCTCGGCCGACGGCACCACGGCCGCCCCGGCTCCGGCCTTCGCCGCCGCCGGACCCGCCTCCGCCCCCGCCCCCGCCGGCGCCGCATCCCCCAACCCCAGCTTGGGCAAAACGGCCTTACGCATATACCAGTTTTCGGCAACGCCGCACAAAGCCGAAACGGTAAAATACAACACCAACCCCGCCGGCATGGAATAGAAAATGAACACAAACATCAGCGGCATGAACTTCATGATCTTCTGTTGCTGCGCCTGCTGCGGATCCGTAGGCTTGGGCTGCAAACTCATCTGCAAATATTGCAACACAAAATACAGGATGGGCAGCAGGCTAATGTAACTCGAATTCAAGAAAGGAATGTTCGTTCCCAGGTCGTACAAACAATCCGGCTTGGACAAATCCTTGATCCAAGGCGGCAAAAACGGCGCGTGCCGCATCGAAAAGCCCTGCGAAAACGCCCCATACAAAGCAAAGAAGATGGGCAATTGAATAAAAATCGGCAAACATCCCCCCGCCATGTTGAGCCCGTTCTCCTTGGAGAACTTGTTCATCTCCATCTGCATCTTCACCTTGTCCCCGGCATATTTCTTCTGGATCTCCTTCATCTGCGGCGCCAGCTTCGACATCTTGTTCATCGCCACGAAGGACTTCCGGTTCAGGGGATGCAAAAGCGCCTTGATGATGATGGTCATGGCGATAATCGCCAAACCGTAATTGCCGAAAATGCCGTCCAAGAACTGCAGGGCCCGCACCATCCAGCGGCTGATGAAGTCGAGATAGCTGATGGTATAGGAAATCACCCCCTCGAACCGCGGGTCCGCGTTAGTCAACCAGGTGTCCACCGCCGGCCCCGCATACATCTGGTATTGCGCCTTGAAAGTGCCGCCCGCCGGCACCACCCCCGGCTCAACCGTCAAACTCGCCTCGGGGAAAGCCGGCACCAAACCGACCGTGGTCGTCACGTGCGGCTGATTCTTGAAGTTTTCGACCAAATCCGGCGCCGTCGGGATATTGCCCGGGTTCCCCGCGAACAACAACCGGGTCGCGCCGTTCGAATCGACCAGGGAAGACTCGGCCGCGCCCATTATCGCCACGAAGAACCGGTTCTTGGCCCCGACCCAGGCCAAATTCCCCCGGTTGTCGCGGTCGGCCATGCTCGGAACCACCTTGACCAAATCCGCAATGGCCTTGCGTTCGATTTCCACCGAAGGGGAAGCGGCGGCCGGCTGCCGGGCGGTCAGGAAATTGATGACGCCAAAATTCACCGACTCGTCATCCGCCACCAAACCGGCCGGACCGACCAAGTTATAGCTGAGAAGCTTGTTTTCGGGGGAAATGTTCCGCCATTCCAAATCGAATTTGACGGTAAAATCGACCCCGCCGCCGTTATGCCCGGGGAAGCGGTAAATCCGCCTGACCTCCCAATCCCCCACCACCGCCCGGAACACCAAATTCTCGCCCCGCTTGACTTCCCCGCCCGGTTCCGGCGTCACCTCCGCCCAGGACGGCACCTCCAAAAGTTCATAGCGTTCGTCACGCATCGACGTCGACAGCATGCCCTGCCGCGCCGCGCCGTAACGGACGTTGTCCACCCGCAGACTGTTCCGGCCGGGAGCCATTCCGTTCAGGAGCAGGATCTCGTTCTCCGGCGTCTCGTGCATCGGCACCCGGTAAAAACCCAGAAGCCGCCACGACGCCAAGCCGCCCCCGACCGACGAGAACGTCGCCTCGTAGCCGTGCTTGCCCTTGCCTTCCTCCCCGACCCGCACCTTGATGGTAAAGTCGCCGCTGGGGTTGAACTCCTTGGCCTCGGCCGGCACATCGGTGGCGATGGCCCCCGGCGTGGTTCGCTCGGCCGGCAGGTCCACCAGCCGGTCGCCATGCTGGGTTGCCGCCACCGGCGCCGGCGGCGGCGACTGCTTGGGCATGACATACTGCAGCACCAGGAGAAAAGTAAGCGCCACCGCCATCATCAGAAGAAAACGATATTTTTGGTCGTCATTCACGTTCGGCCACCTATCTTGAAAAAACCGGGGCATTCATGCCCCGGGCCTATGGGAAGAATCACCCGCCGGTTCCGACGGATCGGAGCCCGGTTCCTCATATCCCGGCGGCGGATCATAACCGCCTTTGGCGAAGGGATGACAGCGGAGAATCCGCCACATCCCCATCGCGCCGCCGAATATGAGTCCCCTGCGGGCAATCGCATGCAGCATGTAATTGCTGCAACTGGGATGATACCGGCACACATTCGGCCACAACCGGCTGAGCGAGTTCTGATAACAGCGTATGAGCCCAATGGCCAGCCACGACAACGGCCGCCGCCACACCGTTACCGGCGGAGCCGGCCGGGTCGGCGGCCAGTAGCCGCCGGCGTAGAACTGCCAATTTAAGGCTTCTCCGGAGTCGTCTTCGCGGTGGCCTGAATTTCCGCCTGCGCGGCCCTGGTCGCCCGGGTTATGGCTTTGGCCACATCCTGCTTGAGGTCCGGCCACTTCGCCTCCAATACTCCGGCCTTCGCCAGTAAAATCAGGTCGCAACCCTTGGGCAGATTGTCCTTCTGAACCCTGAAAGCCGCCCGCAAACGCCGTTTCATGCGATTGCGTTGCACTGCCTTGGCCAATTTCCGTCCCGCCGCCACCGCCACCCTGGTCTGGCCGTCCGAATTGGCCAGGAGCCTTGCCGCGACCGAGGCGGCCGTCCCGCGGAGTCCAGTCTCGAACAACTGTCCGATGCGCTCGCGACCGCGCAAACGCTCCCGCCGGGGCAATCTCTGCATAGCCGAATTTCCGTGCAAGTCTGTCGAAAAACGGCCACCTACGCGGCGAGTATAACCCAATCGTTTGCCCGCCAGACGGGCAAAACCGAAATCCGACGATAATCCTAGAATAAAGCATGGATTGTGCGGCAATCCCGGCCAAAGTCAAGTCTAAAGACGAAAATTGCCAGGTTGCCGAATTATCTTGACAACGCCAATGGCATGACTATACTCGTCAACTCACCGCCACGGCCGCAGCCGTGTTTGGGGTTAATTGCGGTTGACTGGCAATGTTGCATGTGTTCAAAAAAAATCGGGGAGTGGCGCAGCTTGGTAGCGCGCTTCGTTCGGGACGAAGAGGCCGGAGGTTCAAATCCTCTCTCCCCGACCAATATAACAAACGCACGGGTTGGACTCATAAGGTCCAACCCG
>JAVBTZ010000135.1:0-4409 GCA_031555915.1 Planctomycetota bacterium | reverse complement strand
GACGTCTCGTTGAAAAAGAAGAAGTACCGCCGTCATTGTAAATCCCCCTGGATTCCGGCGAAACCACCCGTTAGGGGTGCAGCATCCGCACGCCCGCCGGAATGACGTGTGGGGGGGAATGCGGGGAGACAGGATCCGGAGCCGCGTAACAGAGTTGAGATGCGCCCCTCGCCAAGTAGGGTTGGGCTTTTGCCTACTTTATGGGAGGTTTTATCCGTGGGTGGTTTCCTTCCTTTTTTGATCTGTCGGAGCTCCGCTTCGCTGGCTCCTACGCGAGGTCGTTTTAACTGCGTTAAAACATAACCGCATATCAACAGGGGGGCTGGTTGCGCCCCCCTAGTACCCCCGCAACCAGCCCGAGGCTGGATTTTATTAACCGCTTTTTTTACCTCTTTTTTTACCTCTTTTTTAACCGCTTTTTATAACCGCCTTTTTTACCTCTTTTTTTTACCGCTATTTTAGCAACCCCTCCAAAATTTCCAAATCGCCCTGGAAAAGGTCAAAGCATTTACGCCAAACCGAAACGGCGGGAGACGCGTCGTAACCGCCCACGCTTCATACCGCCAATCCGCAGTGAAACAACGCCGTAAACGCACGCCGACCGCCGCGAATGCCGGTTATGAACCGCGTCGTTGCCGGCCGGATACCCGTCCCGCAAGGCCGTTTCCGTTCGGTCGACCCCGCCCGTAACGCCAGGGCAGAGCAGGGCATAAACGCCTTTTCCCCTTCCAGGGCAGCCGAAGTAAAAGGATTATCAGTCCTTTTTCAGCCCGGGCGAATGGCGAAGACCATTCCGCCCAGGTACGCGGACGCTGGTACGCCCACGACGCGCCGCGTGGGTAGAACCCGTTTTCGGAACGCCATGCGCCAATCCGAAAAACCGGAGGCGACGGCGCCGTCGGCCAAACGCGGCGGCATAAAGCAAAGAATCGCCGCAACGGGCAGCGGATGCAAGGGAATTTCGGGGAATCATGAAAACAATAGATAAACCGCGCCGATAAGTGCGAGAATTTGCGTGAGGTTGTCAAAATGCCGCTTGGATAAATGCTTCACCGCCCAATGCCCGGCCGCCAGCCCCACCCCCACCGCCGGCAGAAGATAAAGGTTGAGTGACAACGTTCCCTTGGTAATAAACCCCAAGTTCAGGACAAAAGGAATCTTGGTCAGGTTCAGAATGAAAAAAAGCCAGGCGGCGGTGCCGAGAAACTCCCTCACCCCCAAACCAAGCGACAGCAAAAACACCACCCAGGCCGGGCCGCTATTGTTCGTCAACATCGAGGCGATGCCACCCATAATACCCATGCCTCCGGCGAACCAGGTCTTGGCCGTTTTTTTCACTTCGCCCGCGTCGGGGTCGATTCGCCCGCCAACCTCCTGCCGCGTGACCAGTTCCGGCCGCGCCTTCAGGTAAAACCCGACCAGCGCCATCGCCACCAATATCCCCGCTATGCCCTTCTTCAGATACAACTCCCCCTCCGCTCCCATTCGCACCATTTCCCTGGCTATCAGCCAGCCCAGAACCGTCCCGATTATCGTCCAGGGAATGGCCCGGGGAATGACGTCCCAACGGGCGGAACGGCGTAAAATCATGATGGTGCCGATGTCCGCCATCACCAATATCGGCAGGGTAATCCCGATCATATCCTTGGCGCTGAACACCAGGAGCATCAGCGGAGTGCAGATTATGGCGCTGCCGACAATGCCGGTTTTATTGAAGCCGTACATAAAGGCGGTGAAGTTGAGGGTCAGCCATTGGGCGGGGGAAAGTTCCATGCGCGAGCCGTTGCTCCTTGTTTTTTGGCCGGGGTTGCGAATAATGGGGGGACACATGACATTGGGCAGCTCAATGTAATTCGGGGACACGTTAGAATTACAAAATTACCATTTCCAGCCGATACCGGTATATTAACTATTCCGGACGTAAGTTTTGTCAAACATCTTTTGTCAAGGCACGTTTTATGACCGCAATACCAGTTCACTACGAAACCGTGGCGCCGGACATATATAAAATAGAAGTCCCGCTGCCGAAAAGCCCCCTGAAAATCACCAATTCCTACTTCATTCGCGGCGACCGGCGAAGCCTTCTCATCGACACCGGCTTCAACCACCCCCTGCCGGCCGGCGCCCTCCAGGCCGCGGTGAAACAGCTGCCCATCGACCTCCGCCAAACCGATATTTTCCTCACCCACCTCCACTCCGACCACACCGGGCTCGCGCCAACCCTTGCCACTCCCGAAAGCAAAATCTATATTTCACGGGAGGATTTGCCCATCGTCGCCGGCGGAAAGTCGGCGCCGTTCTGGGAATCCTTTCCCGAATTTTACCGCCTCACCGGCCTCGACCGGGCCGGATACGCCCTGCAAATTGCCGACCACCCCGGCTACGCCTACGCGCCCGAAGCCACCGACCACCTCACTCCCGTCGCTGACGGCCACGTCTTCACGGTCGGCCGCTACCGCCTCCGCTGTCTCCTCACCAAAGGCCACACCCGGGGACATATCTGCCTGTTCGAGGAAGATGGAAAACGCCTGTTCGCGGGCGACCACATCTTGGCCAAGATCACCCCGAACATCACCCAGTTCAATTTCGACCACAACGCCCTGGAAGAATATCTGGTCAGCCTCGACTTCCTGTCCCGCATGGAAATCGCGGCGGCTTTCCCCGGACACCGGGTGCGGATTGACCATGTCCAAGGCCGAATCGCCGAACTGCAGAAACATCACCAGGCCCGGCTCGACGAAGTCCGGCGAATTGTCGGTGCGGGGACCCTCGACACGGTGGAAGTAACCCGCCAGATGCGCTGGAGCCTTACGATCGAAAACTGGGAGGATTACCCGCCGGCACAGAAGATTTTTTCGGCCGGAGAGGCTTTGGCCCATCTGCACCATCTGGCGGTCTTGGGTGAATTGGAACGGCTGGACCGGGACGGGGTGGCGTTTTATCGAAAGGCGGCGAAATGAGCGGCGACGGACAGGCAGCGATTGGCATCACCACCACCGTGCCGGTGGAAATAATTTACGCCGCCGGCCGAATCCCGCTGGATCTCAACAACATCTTCGTGAACGACCCCGACGCCGCCGACATGGTGCGTTACGCCGAGGAACACGGCTTCCCCCAATCGCTGTGCGCCTGGACCAAGGGTCTATATGGGGCGATTCACCGGCGGGGAATCCGCGAAGTGGTGGGAGTGATTGAAGGCGACTGCTCCAACACCATCGCCCTTTGCGAGATTTTGGCGAGCGAGGGGATCGTGGTGCACCCTTTCGGCTTTCCCTCTTCGCGGCGGGCGGATGATTTGGCGTTGTCCCTGCGGCGCTTCGCCGAACGCCTGGGAACCAGCCTGGAAGCAGCGGAGGAAACGAAAACCCGCCTCGACCCAATCCGCGCTCTGGCCGGGGAGATTTACCGTTTGGCCGGCGAGGGGAGAGTGAAATCGGGGGACCTTTTCGCGGCGCTACTTAATACCTCGGATTTTTTCGGCGAACCGGAACGGTGCCGCCGGGATTTGCAGGCGCTACTGGAGAAAGTCAAAAACGAATCGGACCCGGCCGGAAACGCGGAGAAATGGCTCCGTTTGTCCTGCGCCGGCGTGCCGACCATCTTGGCCGATGTGTGGGAGGTGTTCGAAGGCTTGGGGGGGCGCTTTGTGGATCACGAGGTGCCGCGCCAGTTCGCCCTCCTGGACGGGATTGGCAAGGGCCTGGTGGAGACGTATTTACGTTACACTTATCCGTATGACGTTTTTTCCCGTATTGACGATGTGATAACCGAAGGCGGGAAACGCGGCGTGGCGGGAGTGGTGCATTATGTACAGTCGTTCTGCCACCGGCTGTTGGAGGACCGCCTGTGGCGGGAAAAGCTGGGGAAGCCGTTGTTGACCCTGGAAGCGGACCGGCCGGGGCGGGTCGACGAACGGACCCGGACCCGAATCGAGGCGTTCATGGAAAGGCTGCGGTCCAGGCGGTAACGACGTCACTGCCGTATTCGGGGATACTCACGAATGGCGCTGAAATAAGGTTAATTCTTTGCGCGGCGATGATTCAAAATAATTTTTTACCACAGAGAACACAGAGACCACAGAGAACCACATTAAACCACGGATGGAAGTTAATCCTGAATGCCATTTTTATAAATAGATTTAAAACCATGGGCTATACGTCATTCCGCAGTTAGGAGTGGTTCTCTGTGGTCTCTGTGTTCTCTGTGGTAAAAAATATTTTAAATCATCGCTTCGCAAAGGTTTACCCTTATTTCAGCGGCTTTCAGGACTTCTTCCGTTGCCAGGCGTGCAGCGCCAACGCCACCCCGATAACGCCGTAAGCGATAAATACCCGGAAAAATTCGCCTATTTGCGCGCTGCCCATCAGATTCTTCCCCGCGTTCGGGGAGACGATGAAGAGGGCGTGGAC